>JBOGIR010000505.1:0-22615 GCA_050742335.1 Vicinamibacterales bacterium
AGCGCTTCGAGCGGCACGAGGCCGAAGATTTCATGCTCCGATGGGTAGACAACGACGTCGGCGTCGGCCAGAAGCTCGAGCCGCGCGCGGCCTTCGAGCAAGCCCGTGAAGAGCGTGCGGCCTTCGACGCGCATCTCATGCGCGGCTGCCCGGGTTGCATCGCCACTGCCCATATCGTTGCCGGCCACGACGAGCGTGCCATGGCCGACGCGAAGCGCTGCAAACGCTCGCACGAGGATCTCGACCCGTTTGCGCGGCGTCAGCTTGCCCAGGTACGCCACAAGGGGCCCGGCGACGCCAAACTTCTCGCGAAATTGTCCTCGGGCGGGTGGCGGATCGAACTCATCGAGCGCCAGCGGGTTGGGCACCACGGATATGCGTTCCCTAGGGATCCCGAGATCGGTGAGTTGGCGATGCTCGGCCCGGGTGACCGCAAGCACTCTGGCCGCACCGTTCGTGACTTGCCTTCCAAGGACCACGTCGAACATCCACTTGGCCGCGCGGCGCCGCTCGAGATTCGGTGCGGTGCCGTTTGGGGCGAGCACGTAGGGCACGCCGGCATCCTGCAGATGTCGCGCGGCGATCGCCCCGGGCAGGTTCCGGCAGGCGTGCAGATGTGCGACGTCGAATGCAGCCGCGTGCCGTTCGAGGTAGCCGGAGAGGCCGACCGGCAGGAAGCACTGACAGTTGTAGGCCAGTCGGTTCGATACGTTGGGAAATACGCGCAGCTCGACGTTGCCGCTGGTGCGCCGCGGCGGCCAGGCTCTGAGCGGCCGCCCGCCTGGCGGCGGCTGCAGACGCCGACTTGCGTCGCACGCATCAGTCGTACACACCGTCACGTCATGCCCACGAGCGGCCAGACCCCGCGCCATCGCATCCGACAGTCTGGGGATACCTCCATACGCCCAGGCGTCACCCCCGTACGGGGTCACGTGCAGCACGCGAAGGGGTTGCATACAATCGGACCGCACCACATGTCGGTTATCGGCTCCACACCGGAGCCTCCCGCACCAGGTCGCCGTTCCCTTGTACCCCTCCCCGCCGGCTGTGCCGCCGTGCTGGCCACCCTCGTGTACCTCAGCGCCCTCGACAATCCGTTCGTGTATGACGATTTTCGACTGATTGTCGAAAACCCGTCGATCCTGAACCCGTGGGATCTCCAAACCGTGATTGTGCGCGACATCACGCGTCCGGTTGTGAACCTCTCGTACGCCGTCGACACGATGCTTTGGGGCCAGCACCCCGTGGGCTATCACGTGACCAACCTGCTGCTGCACGTCGCCAATGTCGTGCTCGTGTTCTGGGTAGCCCTCCTGGCCTCGGAAGACCGCAAGCGGCAGACCGGGCAGCGTGTTGGGGCTGGAGCCTCCCCGACCGTCATCGCGTGTGCCGCGGCCACGCTGTTCGCCGTGCACCCGATGATGACCCAGGCGGTCGGCTACATCAGCGGCCGGTCCGAGGTGGCGTATGCCGCGTTCTTCCTGCTGGCCTTCCTGGCCGGCCGGCGTTGGATGCTTGGCGGCGGAACGCGGTGGTGGGTGGCCTGCGTCGGATTGTGGGCGCTGGCTATTCTCACCAAGGAATCGGCGGCCCTGCTGCCCGTCGTGCTGCTCGCTTATGACCGGTTCGTGCTGGATGCGGATGGGCCCGAACGGCGGCGGCGGTTTCTGCGGCTGGAATTGCCGATGCTGGCGGCGACGTTCGTGGCGGGAGCCGGTCGGGTCGCGGTGCTCAGACTGGTGGAGTATCCCGACCAGGCGGGTCCCAGCTGGCGCTTGGTGCTGATCGCCGTGGACGCCTTCTGGCAGTATCTCGCCTTTTTCTTCGTACCGCGCGGCCAGTCCATCTTTCACGCGCCGACGCCCATCGACAGTCTGTTCTCACTGCGCGCGCTCGCCGGCGTGGTCGGCCTCGCGGGTTTCGTGGCGCTGGCGTGGGCCCTGCGCCGAGTGCACAGCGTGATGACCGTCGGCCTCCTCTGGTTCGCGTTGCTGCTCGTGCCCTCGGGCGTGCTGTTCATCCTCGGCCGCGGCGAGCCGGTGGCCGAGCACAGGGCCTACTTGTCGGCCGCGGGCCTGTTCCTCACCTGGGGATGTGCCTTCGGTGTGCTGTGGGCCCGCACCGGCCGGGGGCGCGCGCTGCTTGCGGTCACGACGGCCGTGATTCTGGCGCAACTCAGCTTCCAGACGATTATTCGCAACGTCATCTGGCAGGACCCTGTCATGCTCTCGCGCGAGGCGACGAGTCTGGCGCCGGGTCATTGGATGCCGCGGATCCTGCTCGCCGAGTCCTTGCGGCAGAACGGCCGCTGCACGGACGCGGTGTCCGAATACCGGGCGGCCATCGCGATTCGGCCGCGGGATGAGTTCCCGTACACCAGACTTGCGAGATGCCTGATTGAAGGCCAGCGCTTGGCGGAGGCCGAGGAGGCGCTGCGACAGCTCCACTCGGTGAACTCAACGTCAACGGACGCCTCGTTGGGACTCGGCGTCTTCGCCCTGTTGGGGGGCCGGCTCGACGAGTCGCGCGAGCACTTCCAGGAGGTGCTCACGCAGGAGCCGGGCCGCGCGCGGGCGAAACTCATGCTGGCCTTCATCGAGGGCACGCTGCCGGCGGTCGAGCACCAGCGCATGTGCAAGGAGCTGCAGATCGTCGCCGGCGGACCGTTGACAATCGACGCGTGCCGGACCGATACGCCGCAGGGTGGCAGTGACTCAGCCGTCACTTCCCTTAACTGACGAAGCTGTCGTCATCGCTATGCCGCCTGCCGCGGATCGACTGCGCCGTCAGTTGCGAGGCTCGCGGGCTGCGCGCGCGAGCATTCACTCCGGATCCTGAGCGGTGGACACGACACCCACGTGGGTGAATGTAAGATACAGTCGCCCTCATGACCTCCCGGACGGGGTGGCTCGCCGTATTCGGTCTTCTTCTCTCCTCCGCCGCATGGGCGGGTCAGAGCACGGGGCCGCTGGCCGCGCCGCCGGCGCCGGCCCCTCCTGCGGCGCCCGGCGAGATCCCGTTTTCATTCGACGGCCCCACGCCACCGGTCGCACCTGCCACGATTTCCAGGGACGAGTCGGGCCGCGCCACCATTCGCGCTGTGCGGTTGTCGGCGCCCCTGCGGCTCGACGGGGCGCTCGACGAAGCGATCTACACGAGCGTGCCACCGGTTTCGGACTTCATTCAGGTGGAGCCCGAGGAGGGCGCGCCGGCGACCGAGAAAACGGAAGTCTGGGTCACCTTCGACGACGATCACGTCTATGTGTCGTTCCGCTGCACCGAAAGCGACCCGTCGCGCGTGGTGGCCAACGAGATGCGCCGCGATGGAAGCGGCCTGTGGCAGGGCAACGACATCGTCGGCTTTCTGCTCGACACGTTCTACGACCGGCGGAATCTGTATCAATTCAGCGTCAATCCCATCGGCGGCCGGTCCGACGGCCAGGTCACCAACGAGCGGCAGTGGAACGGCGACTGGAATCCGGTGTGGGACGTCAAAGTCGGACGGTTCGAGGGGGGCTGGACAGTGGAAGCCGCGCTGCCGTTCAAGTCGCTCCGGTACCGGCCGGGCCGGGCGCAGATCTGGGGCTTCAACGCGATGCGTTCCAACCGGTGGAAGAACGAACTGTCGTTCATCACCCGCATTCCGAATGCGCTGGGCATGCGAGGACTCAGCCAGGCCTCGCTGGCAGCGACGCTCGTCGGGCTGGAAGCGCCGACGGGATCACGAAGCCTGGAGATCAAGCCGTACGTGATCTCGGACCTGACGACCGATCGCAGCGCCACGCCTCGCGTGTCGAACGACGTGAGTGGTGACATCGGGTTCGACGTGAAATACGGCGTCACTCGGAATCTGACGGCCGACCTCACGAACAACACCGATTTCGCGCAGGTCGAAGCCGACGAGCAGCAGGTGAACCTCACGCGGTTCAGCCTGTTTTTCCCCGAGAAGCGCGAGTTCTTCCTCGAGAATCAGGGGATGTTCCTGTTCGGCGGCGCCACCACCGGCAACTGGCAAGGTCCGAGCAACACCCCGATCCTGTTCCACAGCCGTCAAATCGGCCTCAATGCGGGGCGCGTCGTTCCGATTGAGGCCGGCGGCAGGCTGACCGGACGGCTCGGGCGCTACAGCCTCGGCGTGGTCGGCATGCGGGCCGACGAAGAGGTGACGTCCGGCGCGCGCCCGACGACGTTTTCGGTCGTGCGCCTCAGGCGCGACCTGCTGCGGCGAAGCAGCGTCGGCCTTCTTTACACGGGCCGGTCGGTCGACCTGCGCGGCGCGGGCGCCAACACGGCCTACGGCGTCGATGGCACCTTCGCGTTCTTCGACAACCTCGCGTTCAATACGTACTGGGCGCGCACGCGCACCGAGGGACTGTCGCGCGACGATACCAGCTACCGCGCGCAGATGGACTACGCCGGGGATCGCTACGGCGTTCAAGTGGAGCGTCTGGTGGTGGGCGACCACTTCAATCCGGAACTGGGGTTCCTCCGCCGCGACGACATGCAACGCAGCTTCGGCCTGTTCCGGTTCAGTCCGCGGCCGCGCGCCTTCAGGTCGATTCGCAAGTTCTCCTGGTTGGGCTCGCTCGACTACATCACGAACGGAACGGGCCACCTGGAGACACGCGACCTGAACGGCGAATTCGCCATCGAGTTCCAGAGCAGCGATCGGTTCGCCGTCAGTTACAACGACACGTACGAGTTCCTGCCACGGCCGTTCCGCATCGGCCCAGGCGTGACCTTGCCGGTGGGCGGCTACGGGTTTTCCACCCTGCGCCTTGCGATGAACCTCGGGCAGCACCGGATGCTTGCGGGCAATGTCGCTGCCGAGCGCGGAACCTTCTACGGCGGCGACAAGATCGCTCTCAGCGTGAGCCGGGGTCGCGTCAACCTCGGGGCCCAGTTGTCGCTCGAACCCATCTACTCGGTCAACCGGGTCGAGCTCCCGCAGGGTTCGTTCACGACGCATCTGGTGGGCTCGCGCGTCACCCACACCATGACGCCGCTCATGTTCGTGAGCGCCCTGCTTCAGTACAACTCGGCGATCCATGCCGTTGCGGCCAACGTTCGGCTGCGCTGGGAATATCAGCCGGGCAGCGAGCTGTTCGTGGTCTACAACGAAGAGCGCGATACGTGGGGACGCCGCTTTCCGGATCTGGCCAACCGGGCCCTCATCGTCAAGATCAATCGCCTGTTCAGGTTCTGAGGGAAACAGGGCGATTTGGATATAATCGAAAGGTTCCAGGCCTGTAAGGAATCCGACCTGTAGTACGACCGTGATCTTCTCCGAAGGTTCTCAGGGCGAGGCTCGGAGCAGGGTAGAAAAATGTCAGTGACCGACGTCGCCGTTCAGGAAACCGTCCCCCGGTCGCGCACCGAGCGCATTGTCAACGATTTTTCCCTCCAGATCGCCACCGTCAACGGATCCGGCAGTCAGACCGCCAACCTTGTCATCCTGCGGTCGATTTTCCAGATGGGCGTGCCGGTGTCAGGCAAGAACATGTTCCCGTCGAACATCGCGGGACTCCCCACCTGGTACACCATCCGGGCCAGCTCCAAGGGATACGTCGGGCGGAAGAAAGAGGTTGACTTCCTCGTGGCCATGAACCCGGAAACGGCCCGCGAAGACGTCATGACGCTGCCGGCGGGCGCTGCCGTGGTGTACGACGAGCCGCTGAAGCTCAAGGATCTGCGCAGTGACGTCGTCTTCTACCCCGTTCCCTTCGACAAACTGATCACCCCCATCACCCACGACGCGAAGCTGCGGCGCCTCGTGCGCAACATGATTTACGACGGCGTGCTCTCCAAGCTGCTCTCCATCGACATGGGACAGATGGAAAAGGCGCTCCGGAAGCAGCTCGGCAAGAAGGAAAAGGCCATTGCGCTCAACATGAGCGCGCTGATGGCGGGCTACCAGTACGCCGAAGCCCACTTGCCGAAGCTCGACCCGTTCGTCGTCGAGCCGATGAACAAGACGCAGGACCTCATCCTGATCGAGGGCAACGCCGCGGCGGCCGTCGGCTGCATGATGGCGGGCGTCACATTCGTCGCCTGGTACCCCATTACGCCCTCCTCGTCATTGTGCGAATCGCTCATCGATTATCTGAAGAAATACCGGAAGGATCCTGAAAGCGGGAAGGCCACCTACGCGGTCATTCAGGCCGAGGACGAGATCGCCGCGCTCGGCATGGTGATTGGCGCCGGCTGGATGGGCGCGCGCGCGATGACCTCCACCGCCGGGCCCGGGATCTCGCTGATGTCCGAGTTCGCCGGGCTCGGGTATTACGTGGAGGTCCCGGCGGTGATTTTCGACGTCCAGCGCGTCGGCCCGTCGACCGGGCTGCCGACGCGCACCGCGCAGCAGGACGTCCTGTCGGCCGCGGTCCTCTCTCACGGCGACACGAAGCACCCGTTGCTGCTCCCGTCGTCCGTGGCCGAATGCTACACGATGGCCATGGAGGCGTTCGATCTGGCCGAGCGGCTCCAGACCCCCGTGTTCGTGCTGTCGGACCTCGACCTCGGGATGAACACGTGGATGGCGCAGCCGTTCGACTACCCGACCAGGCCGCTCGACCGCGGCAAGCGGCTCGATGCCGCGGCGCTGAGCCGGCTCGGCGAGTTTGCCCGCTATCGCGACGTGGACGGCGACGGCATCCCGTACCGCACGGTGCCCGGCGACGGCATGCCGGCGTACTTCGCCCGCGGCTCGGGCCACAACGAGAAAGCACAATACAGCGAGCGCGCCGACGACTACGCCAACAACCTCGATCGGCTGACGCGCAAGTTCGAAACGGCCCGTACGCTGGTTCCCAAGCCCGAGGTCGAACTGGTCCGTGGCGCCAGCATCGGTCTCATCGCCTACGGGACGACGCACTGGGCGATTGTGGAGTCGCGCGACCAGTTGAAGAACGAGCGCGGCATTCAGACATCGTATCTGCGTCTGCGCGCCTACCCGTTCACGCCCGACGTCGGGGAGTTCATCGATGGCTGCGACCGCGTGTACGTCGTCGAACAGAACCGCGACGCCCAGATGCTATCGCTGCTCAAGATGGACTGCACGCCCGAGCGGTTTGCGAAGCTGCGCAGCGTGCTCCATTACGTGGGGCTCCCGATTGACGGGCGGTCGGTGACGATCGAGTTGTTGAAGCAGGAGCGGTCCGCCTGAGGACGATGGGAGGTCCGCCTGAAGGCGGACACTACGTACGAAGGACCCGGCTTCCGCCTTCGCGTTAGGGGTACGTAGTGTCCGGCTTTAGCCGGACCGTGAACGAGCGGTACGTAGTGTCCGGCTTCAGCCGGACCAGGAGTGGCAGCCGGAGGGCCTTCAGGCCTCCGGGGGAGACGAACACGGCATGTCGACTGAAGCACCAGTACAACCCCCCGCGCCGGGGAAGAAGGTCAATCGCATCGGGCTCGAACCGGTCGCCTACCGCGGCTCGAAGACGACGCTGTGCGCGGGGTGCGGTCACAACGCCATCACCGAGCGCCTCATCGACGCCTTCTTCGAGCTCGGCATCGATCCGACCCAGGTGATCAAGCTGTCGGGCATCGGCTGCTCGAGCAAGGCGCCCGCGTACTTCCTGAACAGCGCGCACGGCTTCAACTCCGTGCACGGGCGCATGCCGTCGGTCGGCACCGGTGCGGCGATCGCCAACCGCACGATGATCGCCATCGGCGTCAGCGGCGACGGCGACACGGGCGCCATCGGCATCGGACAATTCGTCCACCTGATGCGACGCAACCTGCCGATCGTCTACGTCATCGAGGACAACGGCTGCTACGGGCTGACCAAGGGGCAGTTCTCGCCCACCGCCGACCTGGGATCGACGCTCAAGACGGGCGTGGTCAACGACCTGCCGCCCATCGACACCTGCGCGCTGGCGATCGAGCTGGGGGCGTCGTTCGTGGCGCGGTCGTTCTCGGGCGATCCCAAGCAGCTCAAGGCCATCCTCAAAGCGGCGATCAGCCATCGCGGAACGTCGATGATCGACGTCATTTCACCCTGCGTCACCTTCAACGATCATGAAGGATCCACCAAGAGCTACGCCTACGTGAAGGACCACGACGAGCCGCTGTCGGATGTCAGCTTCGTCCCGTACTTCGAGGAGATCACCGTCGAGTACGACGCCGGCACCAGCAAGGAAGTGACACTGCACAACGGATCGAAGATCATGCTCACCAAGATGGCCGAGGATTACCAGCCGACCGACAAGATGAGCGCGCTGCGCCTGCTGCACGAAACGGCGGTTCGCGGCGAGTACGCCACCGGCATCCTCTACATCGAGCCCGACAAGCAGGATTTCATCGAACTGCTCGGCATCGTCGACGCGCCGCTCTCCATGCTGCCCGAGTCGGTGACCCGGCCGGGGAGAGCCGCGCTCGACGAGATCATGGAGAGCTTCCGCTAAGTGTCGTGTTTTTTCCAGATGTCTTCTCCGTGCCTCTGTGCCTCTGTGGCCCGTGAAATACGTCAGCTAATTACGGGACGCCGCACTAAGGAGATCGGCCGGTGACCGGTTACCTGTCCGTCGTCATCTACCTCGTCATGATCGTCGCGTTCGCCGTCGTCTCGCTGGCGGTGGCGCGCGTGCTCAGCCCGCAGCGCCCGACCGCCACGAAGCTTCAGAGCTACGAATGCGGCGCCGAGCCGATCGGCGACGCGTGGGTGCAGTTTCCCGTCGGGTTCTACCTGGTTGCGCTCCTGTTCATCGTCTTCGACGCGCTGGCCGTGTTTCTGTTTCCGTGGGTCCTGGCGCTTCGCGGCCTCGGCATCTGGGGCGTCGGCACGATGGTGATCTTCCTGGCGATTCTGTCGCTCGGGTGGTTCTACGCGTACAGGGAGCGCATCCTCGAGTGGCAGTAAAGGGTCCCCTCCCTCAGGTGCTCGTTCCGGTCTGGAGAAACTTCAAGGATCTCCAGGAGTGGGAGCAGCTGCATCAGAAGCGACCCGAGGGCGACAAGCACTCGGCGCTCTTCGAGCGCGTCACCGAGGGCATCCACAGTTTCCCTGGCGGGTTCGTCCTCACCACCGTCGCCGACGGCTTCTTCAACTGGGCGCGCAAATCGTCTGTGTGGCCGGTGACGTTCGGCCTCGCCTGCTGTGCCATCGAGATGATGGCCACCTTCGCGTCGCGGTTCGACGTCGAACGCCTCGGCATGGTGCCGTGGGCGTCGCCCCGGCATGCGGACCTGATGATCGTGTCGGGCACGGTGACCATCAAGATGGCGCCGATGCTCGAACGCATCTACGCGCAGATGCCCGACCCGAAATGGGCGGTGTCGATGGGCTCCTGCGCCAATTCCGGCGGGCCGTTCCGGCACGGCTATCACGTGGTGAAAGGCGTCGATCGCGTCATCCCGGTCGATGTGTATGTTCCGGGCTGCCCGCCGCCGCCCGAATCGCTCCTCAACGGGCTGCTCCTGCTGCAGGAGCAGATCGCGCACTTCCGGCGCACCGGACAGCGCGCGGCTCCCAATCCGAAGGAAGACTGATGCGCCTTTCCCCGACGGGCCACAGAGACACGGAGACACAGAGGAAAGGCAGGCACGAGATTTTCTCCGTGTCTCTGTGTCTCCGTGGCCCGTGGAAGGTACTACGATGACGGCCGACGAGGCCCGCGCGCTCATCGGGGAGCGCTTCAGTGGTGCGCAGGTGGACGGCGGCGCGCCGATCGTCGTGTCGATCCCGGTGGACGCGTGGGTGCCGTTCGCGCAGTTCGCAAAGGCTACGCTCGGCTGCCGGTTCTTCTCGTTCCTCTCGGCGGTCGACTGGAAGGAGCAGGGGCTCGAGGTCGTCTGCAAAGTTGACAATCTGGACGATCACGTGTCGCTCCTGATGAAAACGCGCCTGGGCCCGGCTGTCGCGGAGTGCCCCTCGCTGACGCCCGTGTACGCGGGCGCCAACTGGATGGAGCGCGAGTGCTACGACATGTTCGGGATCCGCTTCGAGGGGCATCCCGACCTCCGCCGCATTCTTCTTGGCGACGACTGGGTGGGCCATCCGCTCCTGAAGTCGTACGCCGTGGACACCCCGTACCCGCCGTACCGATGACCCTTCGACACTGCTCATCGCTCGACCCTGCTCGCGATGACCCTGAGCGCGTCGAAGGGTCAGGGTCACTCCGAGCGACACTCGGGACGAAAGGAGTCGAGGGGTGACCCCCACGGCCGCGCCGCGCATCGAGGTCGACTACACGGGACCCGAGCGGCTCACCATGAACATGGGGCCGCAGCACCCGTCCGCCCACGGCGTGTTTCGCGCCATCTTGACGCTCGAAGGCGAAACGGTGGTGGGCGTCGACGCGGTCATCGGGTATCTGCACCGCTGCCACGAGAAGCTCGCCGAGACGCTGACCTACGCGCAGTACCCGTCGATTGCGTCGAAGACCGATTACGTCGCGGCCATGACGAGCGAGTTCGCGTACGTCCGCGCGGCCGAGACGATCGGGAAGATCGACGTGCCGAAGCGCGCGCAGTATCTGCGGGTGATTGCGGCGGAGCTGCAGCGCGTGGCCTCGCACCTGCTGTGGCTCGGCACCTGGTGCATGGACATGGGCGGCGCGCTCGGCGGCGGCGCCACGATCTTTCTCTACTGCATCCGCGAGCGCGAGCTGATCCTGGACCTGTTCGAGTCGCTGGTCGGTGCACGCCTGCTCTACGGCTTCTATCAGGTGGGCGGCGTCCGGTACGACCTGCCGCCGGAATGGGCCGCCACCTGCCGCACGACCGTCGACTTCATCGACCAGCGGATCGGCGAATACCAGCGGATGCTCGAGGACAATCCCTTCTTCCAGGTGCGCACGCAGGGCGTGGGCGTCATCTCGCGCGAGCTGGCGCAGGAGGTCGGGATTGCGGGCCCGTTGCTCCGCGGATCCGGCGTGGCGTACGACATCCGCCGCGGCGAGCCGTATTCCTCGTACGAAGATTTCGACTTCCGTGTGCCTGTGGAGACGTCCGGAGACTGCTTCGCGCGCTACCGCGTGCGGATCACTGAGTTCCGCGAGTCCTTGAAGATTGTCCGGCAGGCGCTCGACGGGCTTCCGGAGGGACCCATCTCCTCGCGGCCCGGACTCAAGTCGGTCGCGCAGACCCGGATTCCCAAGGGCGAGGCGTACGCGCGCGTCGAAGGGGCCCGAGGGGAGGTTGGCTGCTACCTGATTGCCGACGGCAGCGCCAAGCCGTACCGCATGAAGTGGCGTGGCGCGTCGTTTTCGAACCTGGCGATCCTGCCGCACATCATTCCCGGGCACAAGGTGGCGGATGTGGTGGTGATCATGGGGTCGGTCGATCCGGTGTTCGGCGAGGTGGATCGGTGAAGACAGGCCACGGAGGCGCGTTGTCGGAGTTGGGCGCTAACCGGAGAATCGGTTGTGTTGGTGATGATGAAGCCCTATGGAGGTCAGGCCGACATGGACCGCCTGACCGCGCGAGAAGGCTGAGGGAATCCGCCAGCTCACGGAGCTGGCGTGCTGCGGTCGCTCAAGCCCTCGCAGCGCGGTCCGGCCACCGGAATCGGGATTCATCATCACCAACACAACCGAGCTCCGGAATTAGGCGGTGGGAGCTGCGCGACCGTGACTGAGTGGCTGACCCTGCTCATCGCGCCGTTCATCGTGCTGAACGCCATCCTCGCCGTCGTGACCTACGTCACGCTGCTCGAGCGCAAGTTCGCGGCGCGCATGCAGTCGCGCATCGGCCCCTACCGCGTGGGCCCGCACGGCCTGCTCCAGCCGATCGCCGACGCCATCAAGCTGATGATGAAAGAGGACGTGGTGCCGGCGGCAGCCGACCGCCCCGTGTACAACCTGGCGCCGATTGTCTTCGTGCTCCCGTGCATGTTCATCTTCGCCACGATCCCGTTCGCTCCTGGACTGGGCGTGGCGGATCTCAACATCGGCATCCTCTTCTTCCTCGCGGTCTCCGCGATGGAGATCGTGGGGCTCTTCATGGCGGGCTGGGGATCGAACAACAAGTACGCGCTCCTCTCGGCCATGCGCGCCGTCAATCAGGTCATCTCCTACGACCTCCCGTTCATCTTCGCGGCGCTCGTTCCCGTGCTGCTAGCCGGGTCGCTCCGGCTGTCGGACATCGCCGCCGCTCAAGACGGCCTCTGGTTCGTCTTCTACCCGGTCATCGGACAGCTGGCATTCGTCGCCTTCATCGTCTCGGCCGTGGCATCGGAAAACCGCGCGCCGTTCGACATCCTGGAAGCCGAATCGGAGCTCGTGGCCGGTTTCCGTGTCGAGTACTCGGGCATGAAGTTCGCGCTGATTCAGCTTGGCGAGTACGCCCACGTGATCGGCGCGTCGTTTCTCGGCGCGCTGCTGTTTTTCGGCGCGTGGGCCGGACCGGGCCCCGAGTGGCTCGGGCCGATCTGGTTCCTGATCAAGGCGATGCTGGTGTTTCTGCTCATCACCTGGATCCGATGGAGCTTCGTCCGCATCCGCGCGGACCAGATTCTGGCGCTGTCGTGGAAGGCGCTGATGCCGGCAACGCTGGTGCTGCTCATCGCGACGGCACTCGTGGTGGTGTGGAGGGAGAATGCCGGTGTCTGACGTACAAACCGCCGCCGACGTGCGGGCGCTTCGCGACGCGACTCCTCGCTCCGGCACCGAGGTCTCCGTCATCGTGCGCGCCATCCTCGGCGCGATGCGCGTGACGCTGCAGAACCTGTTCCGCAAGCCTGTTACCGTCCACTACCCGGATAAGGAACGCGCGTATCCCGACCGCTACCGTGGCCTGCTGGCGCTCGTGTACGAAAAGGACACCGGCGAGGAGGCGTGCATCGGGTGCCGGCTGTGCGAGTATGTCTGCCCGCCCGCCGTCATCAAGGTCGAGATGCTCAAGAGCGAAAAGCGGAACTACGCGAAGACGTTCACGCTCGAGCTCTACGCCTGCGAATTCTGCGAGCTGTGCGTGCAGGTGTGTCCGACCGACGCCATCGTGATGATGAAGTCGTTCGACATGCCCACAGCCGATCGCCGCGAGATGCTGCTCGACAAGGATCGGCTGCACGCCATCGGACAGCACTTCGAGCCGTCGTGGGCCACGGGCACCAGGCTGCGCGACATGCAAGGACCGCCGAAGCAGGCGCGAGCCGTCGAGCATGCGGCCGCCTCCGCCGAGGCTTCCGCCGCCGCCCCCGCTTCGGCGGACAAGTCGGCGCCCAAGGCCAAGGCGGAGGCCCCGGCGTGACCGGCGACGCGCTCGCGTTCTGGAGCCTTGCCCTCGTCCTGGTCGGCTCGGCGCTTGCCGTCGTCCTGTCCAAGAACCTGTTCCACGCCGTGCTGTGGCTGGCGCTCGCCCTCACGAGCACGGCGGGCGTGTTCTTGCTGCTGGAGGCCGAATTCCTCGCGGCGGTGCAGCTTCTACTGTATGCCGGCGGCATTGTCACGATCGTGGTGTTCGCCATCGTTGTCACCGAGCGCCTGGTTGGCGAACGCATCTCGCAGACGAGCCGCCGGATCGGCGGCGGGGCCGTCGTATCGGCCGCGCTGCTCGCGTCGATCCTGAACACCCTCATGCAGCGGCCGCTCACGGCCGCGCGGCCGGCCCTGCCGGCGGATCTGACGCGAAGCATCGGCGAGACGGTGCTCACCCGATTCGTGCTGCCGTTCGAGCTGCTCGCACTGCTGATGCTGGCGGCGCTCATGGGCGCGATCTACTTCGCGCGCCCGGACGACTGATGCATTATTCGCACCCACAGGCCACGGAGGCACGGAGACACAGAGAGCGGATTGGCCAATCCGTCTCCGCGTCTGCGTGTCTCCGCCCTTCGATTAGTACTAGTGCTCAGGGCGCCCCGAGCAGCGTCGAGGGACGTGGCCCGTCGAGGGCATGGGCAGACTTTTGACTTTTTACTTTGAACTTTTGACTTGATTTCATGGGTCTCCAGGCGTATCTGACGCTCGCGGCGGTGGTGTTCTGCATCGGGTTGTTCGGCGTGATGACGCGCCGCAACACCATCGGCATTCTGCTGGGCATCGAGTTGATGTTGAACGCCGTCAACATCAACCTGGTGGCATTTGCGCGCTTTCACGCCGATGTGACCGGCATGGTGTTCACGGTGTTCACCATCTGCATCACCGTGTCTGAAGCCGCCCTCGGACTTGCCATCGTGATTCTCCTCTTCCGGATCCGCCGCACGGTCATGGCGGACCACCTGGATCTCCTCAAAGGCTGATGACGGACACCGGTGTACTTGCGCTGATCGCGCTGCTGCTTCACGCGATCGCGTTCCTGCTGCTGGCGGTCGTGGTACCGCTGCGGCGGTCGGGCCGGCCCGCGGCCATGGTGTCGATCCTGTCCGCCGCCGGGTCGTGTGCCGCCGCCGTGCAGGCGTGGCGGGCGCAGGGGGGCGACACGATCTCCCGTCTCGTGTGGGACTGGCTGCCGTCGCAGGGACAGACGCTGGCCACCATCGGCGTGCTCGCCGACGCCGATTCGACGGCGATGCTCACGCTGGTGGGCCTCGTCTCACTGCTCGTGCAGGTCTATTCGCTGGGATATCTGAGCAACGAGCCGCGCACCGCGCTGGGCCGTTACTACACCTACCAGTCGCTCTTCGCCTTCTCGATGATGGGGCTGGTGCTGGCGCCGAACCTGCTGCAGTTGTTCATCTTCTGGGAGCTCGTCGGCCTCTGCTCGTACCTGCTGATCGGGTACTGGTATCAGCGCCCGGCCGCCGCCCGCGCCGCGGTGAAGGCGTTCTGGACGACGAAGGCGGGCGATGTGGGCTTGCTCATCGGCATCATCCTGCTGTGGCGCCTGAGCGGGACCTTCGATCTGGTCGAGCTGCAGGTGCTCGCCGGGAACGGCACGTTGCCGGCTGCCGGACTCTCGCTGATCACCTTCTGCATCTATCTGGGCGCCGTCGGCAAGTCTGCGCAGTTCCCGCTGCACGTGTGGCTCCCCGACGCGATGGAGGGCCCGACTCCTGTGTCGGCGCTGATCCACGCGGCAACGATGGTGACCGCCGGCGTGTACCTGCTGCTGCGCACGTCGTGGCTGTTCGCGCTCACCCCCGACATTCTGCTGATCGTGGCGTGGATTGGCGCGTTCACGGCGCTCCTGGCCGCCGTGCTCGCCTGCGTGCAGGACGACATCAAGCGCGTCCTCGCCTACTCCACGGTGTCGCAACTCGGGTACATGATGACGGCCATCGGCGCCGGCTTTGCGAGCGCCGGGTTCTTCCACCTGCTCACGCACGGCGTGTTCAAGGCGCTGCTCTTCCTGGGCGCGGGCGCGCTGATTCACGCGGTGCACAGCAACAATCTGTCGGCGATGGGCGGCCTGGCGCGCCGTATGCCGCACACGGCGATCGTGTTCGTCGTCGGCACGCTGTCACTGGCGGGCATCCCGCTCTTTGCCGGCTTCCTGTCGAAAGAGGAAATTCTGGGCGCGGTGTGGGAGGGCGGGCTCGTCGGACCGTTCGCACTGCTGATGATCGTGGCGTTCCTCACCGCGTTCTACATGTTCCGCGCGGTGTTCCTGGCGTTCTTCGGTGCGCGGGTGGTGGCCGGCTCGGCCGCGGTGACGACCGTGCCGCGAGTTGCCCATGCGCATGGGAGCGTTGGCACGACGGCCGGGGACGGTCACGCGCACGAGCCGCCGCCCGCGCACGACCCGCCCGCGTCGATGGCTGTGCCGCTCTGGATCCTGGCGGCGCTGTCGATGGCCATCGGCATCTACTTCACCGTCGAGCACCCCGAACCTGAATTCGTGAGTCCGTCCTGGCTGATGCCGAGTGCGGTGGGCGTGGCGGCGGCCGGCATTCTGCTGGCGTGGGCCACGTATCAGCGGGGGCTGATCGATCCAGCGGCATTCACCACGGCGTTCGCGCCGCTCTACCGGGCGGCACTCGCGAAGTTCTGGATAGACGACCTGTTCGAGGGCGTCATCGGCGTGGCGGTTCTGGCCTTGTCGCGCGCGGTCGGTTGGGTGGACCGCTACCTCGTGGACGGCGTGCTCAACGCGCTGAGCGCCTGGACGCTGACGGCCGGCGACGACATGCGGACCATGCAGTCGGGACGCGCGCAGGATTACGTCTACGGCGTGGCCGTCGGGCTGCTGGTCCTGCTCCTGTGGGTGCAATTCAGATGATGCGGCGCCGATAGATGACCAGACTTCCCCTGCTCTCCATCATGACCTGGGCGCCGTTTGTGAGCGCCCTCGTCATCATGTTTTGTGCGCGGCATCGGCCGCGGCTCGTGCGCTGGACCTCCGTGGTCGGCACCGGGATTTCGCTCGTCGCCTCGCTCTGGGTGTACTGGGCCTACGACCGCGGTGCGGCGGGCTTCCAGTTCCAGGAGGAGCTGCCGCTCGTCCCGTCGCTCGGCATTTCGTATCTGATGGCCATCGACGGCATCAGCGCGCTGATGGCGCTGCTCACGTCGATCATCATCTTCGCCGGTGTCTTCGCGTCGTGGACCGTGAAGGAACGCAGCCAGGAGTTCTACGCGCTGCTGCTCGTGCTGGTGACCGGCGTGTACGGCGTGTTCGTCTCGCTCGACCTGTTCATTCTGTTCCTCTTCTACGAGATTGCCGTGCTGCCGATGTATCTGCTCATCGGCATCTGGGGGTCGTCTGGGGAAATCCGGCCGCAGGGCATCTTCGGGTGGGCCATGGGGCGGACCGGCGTCGGCACCAAAGAGTACGCCGCGATGAAGCTGACGCTGTATCTGCTCTTCGGGTCGGCGTTCATTCTCGTCGGCATCCTCGCGCTCTATGTCGCCACGGGTTCGCAGACCTTCTCGTTCCTCGCGTACGAATCGACGCAGTTCGACCCGACGCTGCAGACGTGGGTGTTCCTGGCGTTCTACGTGGGCTTCGGGATCCTCGCCGGCATCTGGCCGCTGCACACATGGTCGCCCGACGGCCATGCCTCGGCGCCGACGGCCGTGTCGATGCTGCACGCCGGCGTCCTGATGAAGCTTGGCGCGTACGGCGTGGTGCGGCTCGGCATGGGACTCTTGCCCGACGCCGCCGTCGACTGGGCCTGGCTCGTGGGGACGATCGCCTGCATCAACATCGTGTACGGCGCGCTCAGCGCGATGGCGCAGACCGACTTGAAGTACGTGGTCGCGTATTCGTCGGTGTCGCACATGGGCGTGGTCATGCTGGGGGCGGCCACGCTCACGGTGGACGGACTGAACGGCTCGGTGTTCCAGATGTTCGCCCACGGCATCATGACCGGTCTGTTCTTCGCGCTGGTCGGACTGGTGTACGAGAAGGCGCACTCGCGCGACATCTTCAAGATGGGCGGGTTCGGCGCGATGATGCCCGGCATCGCCACCGCCTTCACGATTGGCGGCCTGTCGTCGCTGGGATTGCCGGCGACCGCCGGGTTCGTTGCCGAGCTGCTGACATTCCTCGGCGCGTGGAGCTCCGAGTACAGGTGGTGGCTGTTTCCCGGCGTGCTCGGGGCGTTCCTCACCTCCGTCTACGTATTGCGCGTGGCGAAGCAGATTTTCTGGGGGCCGCCGAGTCCGGACCCCCACTTCCAGAACCTTCCAGACGCGCGGGGAACGGAGTGGGCGGCGCTCGGCATTCTGGTGTTCGTGCTGGTGCTGTTCGGCGTCGTGCCGTCGATCGCCATCGCGCCTGTTGACACGGCGACGGGGCCGCTTCTGCTGCGGTTGACCGGACCATGACCCATTCTTCACTTCTACGCTCGCTTGTCTCGGTGCCTCGGTGTCTCGGTGTGTCGTCACAGGTGTCGATTCAATGACCCTCGAGACGCTCATGCCGTTGCTTCCTGAGCTGGCGCTCTTCGCGCTCGCCGTCGTGGTGTTGCTGATGGGCGCGACGCGCTCGTACGTAGGGCGGGGCCCGCTCCTTGTCCGCCGTAGCCTCGGCGAAGGCGGAAGCGACACCTCCGGCGGACCCGCCGGTTGGCTGACCCTCGTGGGCCTGCTGATCGTCTTCGGCCTGACCTTCCTTGTCCCGGAAGGCGCTTCCCTGCTGCACGAGTCCTTCGTCCAGGACAGCCTGGCGCTCTTTGCCAAGCGCCTCTTCATCGCGTCGGCCGCGCTCAGCCTGCTGGGGTCGATGACGCTGCAGCATGACGCCTTCAGTCGCCGTTCGGCCGAGTACCACTTCGCCCTCATCGTCTCGGTGCTCGGCATGTCGGTGCTCGCGTCGGCACGCGAGCTGATCTTGCTCTTCGTCGGCTTCGAGCTGATGTCGATTCCGCTGTTCCTCCTCACGGGTTTCCTGAAGCGTGACCCGGTTGCGCCGGAAGCGGCGCTCAAGTTCTTCCTCGTAGGCACAGCCTCCTCGGCCGTGATCGTCTATGGCATGTCGTTCGTCTACGGCGTGACGGGCAGCACCGCGCTTGCGGCGATTCCAGCGGCGATGGCGGAGGGCCACCCGCTCATGATGCTGGGCATGGCGTTCCTGCTGGCGGGACTTGGATTCAAGATCGCCGCGTTTCCCTTCCACATGTGGGCGCCCGATACATACGAAGCCGCCAGCACCCCGTTTGTCGCGTGGCTATCCGTGGCGCCGAAGGCCGCCGGTTTCGTGGCGATCATCCGCCTCTACGTGGAAGGCGTCGGCAGCGCGGCGCTGATCTGGATGCCTGCCCTCGCCGTGCTGGCCGGCATGACGATGATGACCGGCAATCTGATGGCGATTCCCCAGGAGAATATCAAGCGGATGCTCGCCTACTCGGGCGTCGCGCACATCGGCTACATGCTGGTGGGCCTGGCCGCGCTCTCGAGCTCGGGCGTGGCGATGATGCTGTTCTACCTGGTGGCCTACATGTTCGGGAACATGGGCGCGTTCCTCGTGGTGCAGGTGGTGGCGCAGTCGGAACAGTCGGACCGCATCGAGGCGTACCGCGGACTGGCGCAGCGGTCGCCGCTGCTGGCGCTCTCCATGCTCATCTTCCTGCTGTCGCTCGGCGGCATTCCGTTCGTGGCGGGGTTCTGGGCGAAGCTCTACGTCTTCTGGGCCGCGATCGAGCGCGGCATGTACGGCCTCGTCTTTCTCGGCGCCGTCCTGACGGTCGTGGCGCTGTACTACTACCTGCTGGTGGCGCGCCGCATGTACATCGAAGCGCCGCCGCGCACCGAACCGGTGCCGGTGCCGCGCCTGCTTGGCGTCGCCATCCTCGCGTGCGTCCTCGGCGTGGTCGGCATGGGCATCTATCCGGCTCCATGGGTCACGCTCGCCCAGCGCGTCGCCTCGACCTTGTTTTCTTGAATTGGCCGTACGTAGTGTCCGGCTTCAGCCGGACCGGGATTGCCACGTCGTGGCGCCAGCATCACGAGCGCGAACCAGGTTGGATTCGCTCCAGGAGGAGCCCCGTGGAACTGCTCAATCGAGCCGCCCTCATCGTGACGCCCAGGCGACGGTTCCTGGAGTGGGTGAACCGCCTGCCCGATTGTGGCAAGCCGCTCACGATCGAGGACGCGCCGTCGCTCCGTACCGTGTATCTGGCAGCGACGGGCGATGAAGTTCCGCCGCTCGCCGATCTCATCGAGATCTATTGGGAAGAGATTTTCGAGGAATCACTCGACGACTGGACACACGACGAGTCGCTCTGGCCCGTGAACCGCACGTCGCACGTCTTCCGCGACTGGTTTCAGGTCGATTGTATCGACGGTGTCGTCGACGCGGACCCGGACGAACCGGTCACCATCCACGAACTGGCGCGCACGCGGTGCACCGTCTGTGAGGCTGACTTGACCGCTGAGGCGATCGCGATCGTGGCGTGTGCGGATACCCGAGTGCGTCGCATGACAGTGCAGGAGCTCGACGCGCTCGAGACCGGCGCAACACCCGAGGACGATCCCGCCCGCCCGTTGATGGTGTTTCGCTGCTGCCGCGAACAGTGTGCAGCGCGTATGGAAGAGAGTCTGAGCGAAGCGCGGAACACGGAGTAATGGCTACGCCGCGCGATTGCGTGACTGGCGGTCCTTCCGCCGCCCGAACCAGTCGAGCAGCACAACGATCCACACAACGAGCGCGATTCCGCCGAGCATCAGGAGTGCACTTTCCATGGCTAGTCTCCTTCCACCAGAAGCGACGCTCCGACGAATGCGACCCACAGCGTCACGCCGGCGGGAATGAGCCACCACGATACAGAGCCTTCGCCCACGAATTGCCCGAACACCAAGGCGGCCGCCGCATAGTTGGCCAGCTCTCGCACGGTGGCGCCAAGCGCCCCGCGTTGTCGCGCGGTCAATCGTAGCATCGTCCCTCCTGCCCGACCGCTGAAGCGAGGGACGTGCCGGCACAGTTTCCGAGGGAAATCTTGCGGTCGCGCACCGCGGGACGCAATTTCTGCTATGCCGGGGCGCCCAGGGACACGGCAGTTTTTGCCAACCGGGGCTCCCGTATAATCCCGGAGCTGGGGCATTTGAGCATCGATGATCGATGATTTGAGGATTTGAAAGATCGCTGTCCACGCAGATCATGGCACTGACGGCTGGTACGCGGCTTGGGCCTTACGAGGTCACCGCTCTCCTTGGCATTGGAGGCATGGGGGAGGTGTACCGCGCGCGCGACACGCGGCTGCAGCGCGACGTCGCGATCAAGGTCCTGCCTGAGGCGCTGGCCGGCGATCCGGAACGCCTTGCGCGGTTTCAACGCGAGGCGCAGGTGCTCGCGTCGCTCAATCACCCGAACATTGCGCAGATCTACGGGCTCGAGGAGGGTCCGGCTTCCGCCTCCGCTGCAGCTACGGCGGACAAGGAAGCCGGACACTACGTACGTGCGCTCGTAATGGAGCTGGTCGAGGGGCCGCCGCTGGCCGAACGGATCGAACATAGGGCGGGTCCTTCCGCCGCCGCTAAAGCTTCGGCGGACCGCCGTAGCCTTGGCGAAGGCTGGTCCGGACCCGCCGGTGTGCCGGGTCCAAAGGGACCCGGCCTACAAGTCGGCGAGGCGCTGGCAATTGCGCGGCAGATCGCGGACGCGCTCGAGGCGGCACATGAGGCGGGCGTCGTCCATCGCGACCTGAAGCCCGCCAACATCAAGGTGCGCGACGACGGCACGGTAAAGGTGTTGGACTTTGGCCTCGCCAAATTGATCGAGCCGGGATCCGGGGGCCGGGATCCGGGATCCGGAGGAGCGGCGGGAGATGATGTCGCGACCTACTCCCCCACGCTGTCGCTCGCGGCGACCCGCGCCGGCGTGATCCTCGGCACCGCCGCCTACATGAGCCCGGAACAGGCGCGCGGGAAGCCGGTCGACCGGCGGGCCGACATCTGGGCGTTCGGCTGCGTGCTCTACGAGATGCTGACCGGGCGGCGTGCCTTCGAGGACGAGGACCTGTCGATGACACTCTCGAAAGTGCTGCAGCGAGAGCCCGATTTCGACGCGCTGCCCGCCGACACCCCCGCGCGCGTGCGCCAGGTGCTGCGCCTGTGCCTGTCGAAGGACCCCAAGCAGCGAGTGCACGCCATGGCCGACGTGCGCCTGGCATTGGAAGGCGTGTTCGAATCGTATCAGACGCCGCTTGCCGGGACGATGGCTGAACCCCAGCGACCGTGGCGACGTGTCCTCCAGCTTGCGGCCGGGGCGGCACTCGCGGCGCTGGGAACAGGCGTCACCGTGTGGCTCCTGATGCGTCCAGCGCCGTCGCTGGCGATCAAATTGACCGTCGTACATCCGGGACCAGAGACGCTGGTGGTTGGCGGAAGTCAGTCGATCATTCTCTCGCCCGATGGCCGGCGAATCCTCTATCAGGCTGGAGCCGCGGGCCGGCGGCGAATCTACGTACGCGAGCTCGACCGGCTGATGGCCGACCCGCTCGGCGGCGTCGAAAATCCTTACGCAGTGTTCATGTCACCCGACGGCCAGTGGGTAGGATTCGTTGACCAACTCGCGGCCGGAAATCTCAAGAAGATCGCGATCACCGGCGGGCCTGTAGTCACGGTCTGCCCTCTTCCTCCGGCCATGGGCGCCTCAGGCGGAAGCTGGGGCGCTGACGGAACTATCGTTCTCGGCTCCGGCAACACCGGCGGGGGACTCTGGCGCGTGAATGGGGCTGGCGGGACGCCTGAAGCGCTGACCAAGCCCGACCCCCAGAAGGGCGAGAGTCGCCACGGGAGCCCAGAAATCCTGCCTGGCGGGCAGGCGGTGATCTTCGCGAGCGTGCCGAGCAGCAATCGAAGCGAGGACTCACGGATCGAGGTACTGAACCTGACGACCGGTGAACGGAAGACACTGGTTCAGGGCGGGAATCACCCCCGTTACGTCGCGTCGGGCCACCTCCTCTATGAGGTCGAGGGAACACTGCGCGCCGTCGCCTTCGACCTCGATCGGCTGGCCGTGGCTGGCAACCCGGTTCCGGTGGTGGAGAGCCTCGTCGCATCTCCGTGGGAGGGCGTTTTCAGCGTGGCACCGAACGGCACGCTTGTGTACATCGAAGGCGTCTCTGGGGTCGGCACCACGCGCACACTGGTCTGGGTGGATAGGCAGGGCCGCGAGGAAGCGGTCAAGGTGCCGTCTCGTGCGTATACCACCGTCCGGCTGTCGCCGGACGGCGCGCAGGCGGCGCTCGAAGTGCGCGACGAGATGGACGACATCTGGGTCTGGCACCTGATCCGTCAGACGCTCACGCGACTGACGTTCGACCCGGGAGGACCCTTTGGTGGGGTCTGGT
>JBOGIR010000506.1:0-5880 GCA_050742335.1 Vicinamibacterales bacterium
CCATCGACGATACCCATGCCGGCGTGCGCCCCGTCGGAGTCGTTGTCGCCCCTTCGAATCCCGAGGCGACGGCCGATCTCCATGAAGATCAGCATGCCGACGAACGTCGCGAGTGCGAACAGCGGCGCGGGGCTCCCGGTATCCATGCGGCGATCGCCCAACTGATGGCAATTGTCGTGCCGCCACACCGCGTCGTTGGAGAGCCGCGGTAGAGCTTCGTGGATCAATCGGACACGGCTGGCGTCGGCGTCGCGGTCCTGGGTCCTCCGAAGCGCGGCTGCGTTTCGGACCAGTAGAGAATCGCGGCGCCGAAGCCGACCGTCCATGCCACGTACTCCACGAGATAGCCGGCCGCAGTGAGCGGGGCGCCGATCAGGAAGCCGCCGGCCAGCGCGGCCAGCTTGGCGATGACCGTGAGTGCGCCTATCGCCACCACGCCGATGGCGACGGCCGCGTAATCGCCTCGTTCCGTCCACGCGAACCTGTTGGTGAGCCGCTTGCCGATTTGATAGGCGAGGCCGACGAAGCCAATCAGCATCACCAGCATCAACAACACCACCGCAAACGGCACGAGCGCCAGCAGCGGGATGCCGACAATCGACACCGCAAGAACGACAATGACCAGGATCAACACCGGCAGGAACAGAATTTCGGCCAGCAGACCGATGAGGCCGGACCGCACAGGCGTGGTTGAGATGCGCGCCGCAATGCGCTCGACCGGGCTACGTCCGAACGCCACGAGCATCACGGCGAGCAACACGAGCAGGCCAATCCGCAGCAGGGTACCGGCGAGGCTCCCCAGCCTCGACCAGAACGTCCCGAACATGCCCGGGAACCACCTTCCCCCGCCCATCATGGGCCCGCCGCGGCCGACTTCCGTAATCTCGCCGTCGACTCGCGCGCCCTGGGCACGATTGAGTGTCCCGCCAACCGAAACGGCGTCACCCCGTACGACCGCGTCGGGCCCGAGTGTCAGCGTTCCGCCGATCGACACCGCGTCGCCGGTTACTTCGCCGTCGACTGTGACGGATCCGCCAATCGACACGGCGTCGCCCTCCAGGCGTTCGTTGCGGCCAACGGTGATATCACCCCCAAATCGAACGCGGTCCCCTCTCGTCACCTCGCTTCGCTCTACCGTCTCGGTCGGTTGTGTTCCCGGGCCTCCAGCAGTTGACGCACCGGGGGCCGTACCGGCAAGCCCGCGCTGCTGCTGGAGTGTGAGATAGCTCACCTGAAGCACGAGGTCGGCGTCGCTGCCGAGCCTGTCCTGCAACTGCCGTCCGGTGAGCGTCTCACCGTCAACGGTGACGACCCCATTCACGACTTGAATCATGCGCACGCTGCTGGCCGCATCTCGTGGCACGAGCGCCACGCCCTGCTGCAACGAGACGATGTCGTACCGCTCGCGCAACTGCGTGCTCAGATCGGGCTGCGTGTCCGCGGTTTGACCGTGTCCGACGATTTGAAAGAGGAGCACAACGAGAGCCGCCATGCCGACTATCCAGCGCTTGGTCATCTCCTTACACCTCGCAGGGTTGTCATCATCCGCGCAGTCACTGTGTCGTTCGCGCTTCTACTCGGGAGATCAGTTGTGTCGATGATGGTGAATCCCGATTCCGGTGGCCGGACCGCACTGCGAGGGCTCGAGCGGCCGCGGCACGCCAGCTCCGTGAGCTGGCGGATTCCCTCAGCCTTCTCGCGCGGTCAGGCGAAACATGTCGGCCTGACCTCCATAGGGCTTCATCATCATCAACTCAACCGATCTCCGGTGTATCCGGTTGCCGGTCACCGCACAGCCGCTTGCGTCTATGCGGATTGGTCTCCGCCAGAGGCCCGAGGCGGGCGCCCTGGGTCGACCCCACGTGGCGCGTATTCTAACGCGTCCCTCGCCCGCGCGCGTCGGGAGAAGCGCACACACCAACGCCAGAGGAATCGTCGGAGCTATTCGGTCAGGAGCGCCGCGACGGTCCGCTCGTAGATCGTGGACAGCGGCCCGAGATCGTCGATCCGCACCCGTTCATCCGCCCCGTGCATCGACACGGCCACCGGGCCGAACTCCACGACCTCCCGCGCCACGCGCGCGAGGAAGCGGCCGTCGGAAGTGCCGCCGCCCGTCGAGAGGGTGGGCGTGAGTCCGGTCACCTCCGCAATCGTGCGCCCCAGCGTCTCGACCAGCCGGCCGCCTGCCGTCATGAACGGCTCGGCCGCAAGGTTCCAGACGAGGTCATACTCCACGCCATGTCGGTCGAGAACCGCATGGACACGCGCCTTGATCCCGTCCACCGTGGACGCGGGCGAGAACCGCACATTGAAGCGCACGTCCAGCGAGCCGGGAACGACGTTGACCGTCCCCGTGCCGGCGTGCACGTTCGAGATCTGGAAGCTCGTGGGCGGGAAGTGCTCGTCGCCGCGGTCCCACTCGACCGTCAGCAGTTCCGCAAGCGCCGGCAGCGCCACATGGATCGGATTGCGGCCGCGCTCGGGGTACGCGATGTGGCACGACGCGCCCGTCACCGTCAGCGTTCCGTTGAGCGATCCCCGCCGGCCGTTCTTCACGGTGTCGCCGAGCCGCGCGGACGAGGTCGGCTCGCAGACGATGCAGGCATCGATCGTGTCGCCGCGGCGCCGCAGCGCGTCCACCACCGCCACAGTCCCGTCGACGGCGTCGCCCTCTTCGTCCGAGGTGAAGAGCAGCGCGATCGATCCGGCGTGACCGGGCCGAGCTGAGACGAGGCGCTCCACAGCAGTGACCATGGCGGCCACCGACGACTTCATGTCCGAGGCACCGCGCCCATACAAGTAACCATCCCGTTCCGTGGCACCGAACGGATCGGTCGTCCAGCGTTCGAGGGGCCCCGGTGGCACGACGTCCACGTGCCCGGCGAGGCAGACGAGTGGCGCCCCCCGTCCGTGCCGCGCCCACAGATTGCCGACTCCGCCCCGGTCGATGCGCTCGCACTGGAATCCGGACGCGGCGAGCCGGGCCGCAATGAGATCGAGGCAGCCGTCATCGGCCGGCGTGACCGAGCGGCAGGCGATCAACTGTCGCGCGAGCGCGATCGTCTCGTCGCGGGCGATGTCCACGTTTACTCTCGCAGCAGCTCGTTGATCGACGTCTTCGCTCTCGTCTGCGCGTCTACGCGCTTGACGATGACGGCGCACGCGAGCGAGTAGGCGCCATCGGCCGAGGGCAGGCTGCCCGGCACGACGACCGAGCCGGCCGGTATGCGTCCGTAGTGCACCTGGCCAGTGACGCGGTCATAGATCTTCGTGCTGGCCCCGATGAACACCCCCATCGAGACGACCGAGTTCTCCTCGACGATCACCCCTTCCACGATCTCCGATCGCGCGCCGATGAAGCAGTTGTCCTCGATGATCGTGGGGTTGGCCTGCAGCGGCTCGAGGACGCCGCCGATGCCGACGCCGCCGGAGAGGTGCACGTTCCGCCCGATCTGCGCGCACGATCCGACCGTGGCCCACGTATCGACCATCGTCCCCTCGCCGACGTACGCGCCGATGTTCACGTAGGACGGCATCATGACGACGTTGCGGCCGATGAAGGTGCCCGTGCGCGCGATAGCGGGCGGCACCACGCGGAAGCCACCGTCGCGGAAGCCGGCGTCGGTGAAGTGCTGGAACCGCAGCGGCACCTTGTCGAACCAGGACGTGCCCGGGCCGGGCATCACCTGGTTGTCATGCGTCCGGAAGTACAGCAGCACCGCCTTCTTGACCCATTGGTGCGTCACCCACGCCCCGTCGATCTTCTCGGCCGCGCGCAGCCGTCCGGCGTTCAGGCCCTCGATCACCTCGTCGAGCGCGGCGGCCAGCTCTGTGGGCACGTGGCTCGGCGTGATCTCGGCGCGGCGCTCGAATGCGGCATCGATCGCTGCGGCAAGTCTCGGTGTGTCCATCGAATCAATCCTCGCGAGGCTCCGCCGCTGACCGGCGAGGATGTGGGGTGTGGCTCCGCCTCGCTCGTGACAGTATCTTCTGCCCGCGCTCCGCGCGGGCGAGACGTCTTGAAACGCCCGTTCGCAAGACTTGACTCATGTGCGCGACCTCTGGCCTTTCAAGACGTCTCGCCTCGACGTCAGCCGCAGAATGCGGCGATCCGCCTGGCCCTTTCGACGCACGTGCCCGTGTCAGGGACGAGCGCCATCCGCACGTAACCGCGTCCCGGGTTCACGCCGTGCGCCTCGCGGGCGAGATACCGGCCCGGCAGCACGGTCACGTGGGTGGCCGCGAACAGCTCCTTCGCAAACAGCTCGTCGTCGCCCGGCGGTGTGACGCGGGCGTGCGCCGCGGGCGCCACGCCGGCCCACAGGTAGAACCCGGCATCCGGCTGCCGTACGTCCATCACCGGCTGCAGCAGCGGGACGACGGCCGCGAACTTGTCGCGGTACGCTGCGCGGTTCGCGCGTACGTGCGCCTCGTCTTTCCAGGCGGCGATGCTGGCGTGTTGAACGGCGAGGCTCATCGCGCACCCATGATACGTGCGATAGAGCAGGAACTGGCGCAGCAGCGCGGCATCTCCGGCCACGCCGCCCGACCGCAGACCAGGGGCATTCGATCGCTTCGAAAGGCTCGTGAACACCGACCCGCTGAGGCGCTATCATCCAGCCATGGCCGCCGTCCCGATGCCGCGTCCGCCTTCGCTCCCCGGACGATTGGCGCTCTGCGCCGTGCTCTTGACGACGGCTCCCGCCTCCGCGTGGGACCTCCCGCCCGATAACGGAACGCTGCCGGCCGCGACCGTGCGCGAGATCCTGGCCGGAGACGACTACCCGGTGACGAGTGGCTACTCGCAGCGGATCGAGTACATCGATTTCGCGGCCAACGGTCGGCCGTTCACGCAGGTCGTCGTCATCCTCACGCCCGATACCCCGCGCCTGCACCGTGGACGGAAGCTCGTCGTCGTGGGAGGAGAGCCCGGCAGCGAGTACGGCATGGACTTCGTGTCCACGGTGGAGGGGCGGGAAGGACCGGGCGTCTGGCTGGCGAAGCGCGGCGTCACTTTCGTCGCGCTGACGCGGGTGGGGCGTTGGAACTTCCTCGCCCCTTCTGGCGACGGATCGTGGGCGATGGTCCCGATCGAACGGCGCATGCCGATCTTCAGCCGCACGCAGAAGGCCCATTGGCGCGAGACCGACTACGAGGTGCGCCGGTCCGGGGCCTCCGCGGTGACGTCGGCGAGCATGAGCGCCGTCTACCGTTTCCCGAAGAAGGGCACCGAGCTGGAGAAGCAGATGCTCGCGGCGACGCCGCGTGTCTTCATCGAAGGGTATCGGCTGGCGATCGAGAAGGCGATCCCCGATCGCGCGGGGGCCTTCGTGCTTTTCTGGGGCATGTCAACCGGCGGGGCGAGCCTGTACCCGCTCGCGAAGTACTACGCGCCAGACGGGTACCTCGGTTGGGGGACGAGCTCCACGGGACTCGCGCACCTGAACAACACGACGCTCGGCGGGAATTTCGACAACATTTACGACCGGATGGCGCTGCGGGTGCGCGAGCGCGGTCTGGACGACTTCGAGTTCTACACGAAGACGATCGATCCCGATACGCGGGCGCAATGGTGGCAGGCGGCGCTGCAATCGCCACGCTTCAAGAGCACCGAGGACGCGGCGATGTACTTCAGCGCCGGCGCGTTGGCGGAACACGGGATGCGCCTCTGGCAATCGGACCTGCTCCCCGCCGTGGAGCGAGCCGCCGGGTTTGCCGCCTTCATGCAGGGGATGTTCGAGACGAGCTTTCCGCCGGCGGAATTGAAGAAGGTGGCGATCCTGGACTTGAACGGCACCGAAGACGAGACGCTGCCGCCGAAGACCGTTGACGTGAACCGGACGGTGATGGAGCCCTATGCGAGACGATTCAGGGTGGGGC
>JBOGIR010000507.1:0-13835 GCA_050742335.1 Vicinamibacterales bacterium
GTCGACGAGACAGCGAACGTCATCGGCGCGCCGTCCATTCGCCGGATTGCCGACGTTCACGCTGACGTGAGTGAGGCCCACAACTCAATTATAGGTCGCAGATCGCCGGCGCTCGCGATGCGCCACCAATCCCGCAAAGTCTTGCGGGCGCTCCGCTCAACCGTCCGGCGCAGAAACGGATCGAGGACGAGACCGAACCCCTCGAGAGCCGTTGCGCCCAACCCTCAGTACGGCGCCCTGAGCCGCTTGAACATGGGAAAGTGCTTCACGCTCGCGGTCTTGAGCTCCTCAAGGTGTTGGGCGAGCGCGGCCAAGATCAAGTCAAGGCAGGCCCTTGGTGGTTTGACATCTGATGCGTGATGCACGATGATCCTTTCATGCGGACGACGCTCGATCTCGACGACGACGTGTTGCAGGCGGCCAAGGAGATCGCCGCGGTGAGAGGCACCACGGCCGGGAAGGTTGTTTCGGAGCTGGCGCGAAAGGCCCTGACACCGTCGAGCGCTGGTCGTGTCCGAAACGGTGTGCCACTCCTGCCTCGCCGGCCAGCGGGGGCCCCCCGGCCAACGATGAAATTGGTCAACGAGTTGCGGGACGAAGTGTGAGCCGCGTGGCGCTGCTGGACGTCAATCTGCTGGTCGCCCTCTTCGACCCGGACCATGTTCATCACGAGCTGGCGCACGACTGGTTTGCGGATCACCGCCTCAACGGTTGGGCGACGTGTCCTGTCACCGAGAGCGGATTCGTCAGGGTGCTGGCAAATCCCAAGTATGGGGTGACGTTGACGCGGCCGTCCGATCTCGTGGATCGGCTGCGCCGGCTCTGCGCGACCGGCCACCATGTGTTCTGGCCGGCCACCCTATCGCTTCGCGATCAGAAAGCCTTCAAGACGTCCTTCATCCGCGGCCACCGTCAGTTGACCGATGTGTACCTGCTCGGGTTGTCGGTGAAGATGGGCGGCTGTCTGGTGACCCTCGATCGCACCATACCCACCGGTGCTGTCGTTGGCGCTACGCGCGAAACCCTGCAGATCGTCTCGCCCGCCGAGGGCGACGAATGACTCGTCGTGAGGCGAGGGCCGTACAGCGGCACAGCGGTAGGATCAGGGTATGCAAGAAGCGGTCATCGTCTCCGCCGTCCGAACGCCAACCGGCAAATTCCTCGGCGGCCTGAAGGACCTCTCCGCCACCGATCTCGGCGCGCTCGTCGTGCGCGAAGCCGTGGCGCGCGCGGGCATCGACCCGGCGATCGTCGAGGAATGCATCATGGGCAACGTGGTGTCCGCAGGCCTCGGCCAGGCGCCCGCGCGGCAGGCGGCGCTGCGCGGGGGGCTCGCCGATCACGTCGCCGCGCTGACGATCAACAAGGTCTGCGGATCGGGCTTGAAGGCCGTCATGCTGGCCGCTCAGGGCATCGCCACCGGCGACATCGAGATTGCCGTCGCAGGCGGCATGGAGTCGATGAGCAACTCCCCGTATCTGCTCACCAAGGCGCGCGAGGGTTTTCGGATGGGCCACAACCAGCTGTTCGACTCGATGATTGTCGACGGGCTTTGGTGTTCGTTCGAGCAGTGCCACATGGGCACCGCCGGAGAAGTGGTCGCAACCGAATACAACATCGGACGCGATCGGCAGGACGAGTACGCCGCGCAGAGTCACTCGAAGGCGGCCGCGGCACAGACAGCCAGCCGCTTCAAGGCTGAAATCCTTCCCGTCGCGGTCCCGGAGCCCAGAGCGGGTTCCGGCCAGACGCGTCCAACTGGATCCGCCGCGCCAACCGTGATCGATCGTGACGAATCGGTGCGGGCCGACACCTCGGTTGCGGCGCTCGGCAGGCTGCGTCCGGCCTTTCGAAACGACGGCACCGTGACGGCCGGCAACGCGCCGCCCGTGAACGACGGCGCCGCCGCGCTCGTCGTCATGTCGGCAAAACGCGCCACCGATCTCGAGCTCACGCCGATGGCGCGCGTCATTGGGCAGGCCACCAGCGGACTGCCCCCGAAGTACCTGCTGATGACGCCCGTCGAAGCGGTTCGGCGCGTGCTGAAGAAGGTGGCCTGGAACCTCGCCGACGTCGACCTGTTCGAGCTGAATGAAGCATTCTCGGTACAGGCGATCGCCGTGCTGCAGGAACTCGGCGTCGACCCTGCCAAGGTGAACGTGAACGGCGGCGCCGTGGCACTCGGTCATCCGATCGGCGCGAGTGGAGCGCGTATTCTGACGACGCTGCTCTACGCCATGGAGCAACGGCAGGTGAAGCGCGGCATCGCCACGCTGTGTCTGGGCGGCGGCAATGGCGTCGCCCTGGCGGTCGAGCGGATCTAGAGAACACCACCGACAGTGGCCGGCCTTTTTCCGCCTACTGCCTACTGCCTACCGCCTACTGCCTACTACGATTCGGTCTCCGGAAGGCAGAAATTGCATCGCGTACGCCTCCTGCGAGTGGGCAATTCCTGCCACCAGCCAGGGCTGGGGGCGAAAGTCTGTCGAGCCGTAAGTGCTTGATCTGATTGACAAAGTACACCGACACTGCACTGATTGTCGCTTGACTTTCGCATGGCACGTTCCTAGGATCAACCCCGGCCGTGACCTCCCCTGTCACGCTCGCAGGCCACCATCTTCGCCAAGGAGCCCACATGCCACTCGAGGATCAGAAAGAACGCAACAAGGCGCTCGACATCGCCGTCGGCCAGATTGAGAAGCAGTTCGGCAAAGGGTCGATCATGCGCCTCGGGCAGCGCGGCGCCATCGGTCCGGTCGATGTCATTCCGACCGGTGCCATCAGCATCGACTACGCGCTCGGGATCGGCGGGATGCCGCGGGGGCGCGTGGTTGAAATTTACGGGCCGGAGTCGTCCGGCAAGACCACGCTGGCGCTGCAGGTGATCGCCGAGGCGCAGAAAGCGGGCGGCATGGCGGCGTTCGTCGACGCCGAACACGCGCTCGACGCGCGGTACGCGCAGAAGCTTGGCGTTGATGTGGAGAACCTGCTGGTGTCGCAGCCGGATCACGGCGAGCAGGCGCTCGAGATTGTCGAAGTGCTGATTCGCTCCGGTGGCGTCGACGTCGTCGTTGTCGACTCGGTGGCCGCGCTCGTGCCGAAGGCCGAAATCGATGGCGAGATGGGCGAGGCGCAGATGGGTCTTCAGGCGCGTCTCATGTCTCAGGCGCTGCGCAAGCTGACGGGCGTCGTGTCGAAGTCGAAAACGACACTCGTCTTCATCAACCAGCTTCGCGAAAAAATCGGGGTCATGTTCGGCAATCCCGAAACGACCACCGGAGGCCGTGCGCTCAAGTTCTATGCGTCGGTCCGGGTCGACATCCGCCGGATCGCCAGCATCAAGGACGGCGACCAGGTGATTGGCGGCCGTACTCGCGTCAAGGTCATCAAGAACAAGCTCGCGCCGCCATTCCGCGAGGCGGAATTCGACATCATGTACGGTGAGGGGATCTCGCGCGAAGGCGACCTTCTCGATCTCGCCGTAGAGAAGCGCATCATCGAGAAGAGCGGCGCCTGGTTCGCCTATGCCGGCGAACGGCTCGGACAGGGGCGTGAAAACGCGAAGCAGTTCCTCAAGGACAACCCGGATATCCGGCAGATTGTCGAGGATCGCGTGCGAAAGGAGCTCGGTCTCGCGCGCGAGGCGGAAGTCGCGGCCGTGTGAAACCGCCTGCTGAGGTCAGGTGGTGCCGAGGGGCAGAATTGAACTGCCGACACCGTGATTTTCAGTCACGTGCTCTACCAACTGAGCTACCTCGGCACTCAGGGTGGCGTGGCTAGGGAAGGGACCGCCAGTATATCACCCGCCTCGCGTACGTCCCTTGGCAGGCGTGTTGAAAGCGTATGTGGGTGTGGTCGAGCGAACACTCGCCTTCCCGTTGCACGCGCTCCGTCGATTCGTCATGGCCGGCGCGCTCAGCGCGTTCGCGGCGCTGCTCGCCACCACCGTGTCCATGCTGCTGCGTCGCACACGGCAGCCCCGACTGCCCCGGATGAGCGATGACTGGGTGCGCAGGCACGATCTGGATTCGTGGCGCTACGATCCCTGGCGAGGCTATTGACCAGTCACGCCCCCTACTTAGAAACTAGGCGCGCGGAGCGCGCCAAGCAGACACATGAACTTATCCCGCAGAGCCGATAACCGGTTGGATAAGGTCGGTTGCGAGGCACAGTCTAGCTGGCACGAGTGGCCGTTTGGTGGAAGTTGGTGGGAACGGGGAGGGTCATGGAAGGTAAACCCAGTACACTACAGCGGCTCACGAGCTGAACTAGTCGGCAGCGCGGACTCCAGGGCACCAGCAGCTGAGTAAAGGAGCGCTCCGTGATTCGAACGCTTTCGCTTATCGCCGTATTGACCGTCATGGTTTGCTCATGGAGCACGCCCGTGGCCGCGGGCCAGTCGCCGGCACCGCCGGTGGACGTGGCCGCCAAGCCCGTTCCGACCGAGTTGCCGGAGGTTGTGGCGCGCGTGAACGACGAGGCCATCAACAAGGGCCACCTGCAGGCGGCGGTCGGACAGCTCGAGTCGCGCGCCGGACGCACCGTCCCCGCCGATCAGCGCGACCGGGTCTTGCGCGGCGTGCTGGATCAGTTGATTTCCTATCGCCTGCTCGCCCAGGAGAGCGTCGCACGGAAGATTGCCGTATCGGACAGCGACATCGATGCGCGCGTGTCGGAAATTCGTGGGCAGTTCCCGTCTGAACAGTTGTTTCTGCAGACGCTCGAACAGCAGCAGATGACGCAGGCCGACTTTCGCGACGACGTGCAGCGGGGACTTCGGATTACCGGATTGATCGACGCCGAGCTTGCCACCCAAGGCGCCGTCACGCCCGAGCAGGTCAATCAGTTCTACGCGAGCAACTCCTTTCAGCAGAGTGAGCGCGTGCGGGCCAGCCATATCCTGGTTGCGGTGCCCGAAGGCGCCGATGCGGCGACCAAAGAACAGGCGCGCGCCAAAGCGACGGACATCCTGAACGACGTCAAGGGCGGCAAGGACTTCGCGGAACTCGCCAAGCAGCACTCGCAGGATCCGGGCAGCGCTCCGCGTGGCGGGGATCTCGACTACTTCGAGCGCGGGCAGATGGTGGGCCCGTTCGAGGAGGCCGCCTTCGCGCTCACCCCGGGGCAGACGAGCGACCTCGTCGAGACACGCTTCGGCTACCACATCATCAAGGTGGTCGACAAACAGCCCGCCCGCACGATCCCGCTCGACGAAGTACGCAGCCGGATCGAGGAGCACCTCAAGGACCAGAACCGCGAGCAGCAGATTCAGGCATTCATCGACACGCTGCGGACGAAGGCCCGCATCGAGATCCTCATGTGAGCGCGCCGGTCCGCCTCGATGTCTGGCTCGACGTCGCGTGTCTCTTCAAGACGCGCTCGGAAGCCAAGCGCGCATGTGAAGGCGGCAAGGTCGAGGTGAATGGGCAGGGCGCCAAGCCCAATCGGGCCGTGCGCGAAGGCGACCGTCTACGCATTTCGCGCGGCTACGGGCACCATCAGGACGTCATCGTCCGCATCGCCATCGATCAGCACGTCAAGAAACACGAAGCGCGGGTGCTCTACGACGATGTGACGCCGAAGCCGAGCGCTGAGGAAGTCGAAATGCGCCGTGTCGAGCGCGTGTACCGGGCGGCCGCGCGTGCGGCCGGGACGCCGGACCGGCGGCGCCGGCGCGAGCTGCGCAGACTGAAAGAGGGGTCGTGAACCGCCGGCACGTGCTCTGTTGGTCTTTGGTCTTTGGTCTTTGGTCTTTAGTCTTGGTAGGAGTCGACCTACAGAGACCAAAGACCAAAGACTAGAGACCAGCCGCCAGCGTCTGACGTACGATGACCTGTGCCGCGCAATCAGGAAGTCATTCGCCAGTGGAAGGTGCTGCACGCGCTCGAGTCGTCTCGCCAGGGCGTGACGATCGCGGCGCTGGCGGCCGAACTGGCCGTGACCACCCGCACGATTCGACGGGATCTGACGGCGCTTCAAGAGGCCGGCTTTCCGCTGTTCGACGAACACGACGAGGACGGTCGCGCGCGTTGGCGTCTCGACGGGCAGGTGCTCAAGGGGCTGGAGACCGGCTTCACGGTGGCCGAGGTATGTGCCCTCTACCTGAGCCGAAATCTGCTCGAAGCGGTGGCCGTCACGCCGTTTCAGCGGGACCTGGGGTACGCGTTCGCGCGGCTGGAGAAGCTGCTGTCGCCGCGCATGCGGCAGTTTCTCGACCAGCTGCCGGCGGTGCTGAGCGCGAAGCCGGAACCTCGCGCCAGCGCCGGCGACGCAGCGAACGACGCGGTGGCGAAGCTCCTCGAGGCCACCCTGCATCACCGCGTGACAACGATGCGGTATCACTCGGTGTCGAGCGGCGGCGTCAAAGGCTACCTGCTCCACCCGTATCGGCTGGAATTCGCGCGGGGCGGCCTGTACCTGCTCGCCTATGTACCCGCCTACAAGGATCTGCGGACCTTTGCGGTCGATCGCATCGTGTCGGTCTCGCTCGACAAGCAGACGTTTACGCCGAAGCAGGCCGTCGGCGATGATGTCTTCGCGAATTCTCTTGGCGTCAATACGGGACCGCCGGCGCGTGTGGAGATTGAGTTCGCGTCGAAGGTCGCTCCGTACGTCCGGGCTCGAGTGTGGCACACTTCCCAGCAACTGCGCGAGCACCCCGAGGGCGCGCTCGTGCTGACGATGAATGTGTGTCACGATTGGGCCCTGAGGAGCTGGATTCTGAGCTGGGGGCCGTTCGCGCGCGTGCTAACGCCTGCCGCGCTTGCCGAGGAGCTTCGTTCGGACCTGCAGGCGGCGTCCGAACGCTACGTGCAGGCCTAACATGCAGCGACCTGTCCGCTTCGCCGTTCTGGCACTACTGGGTCTCGCGTTCCTTGCCGGCCCCTCCGCCATCCGTTTTTATACGGACTGGCTCTGGTTTGGCGAGGTGGGATACCAGCAGGTTTTTCTCACCATCCTCCGCGCCCAGTCGGTTCTGTTCGTGAGTGCCTTCGCCGTTGCCGCCGTGTGGCTTGCGGCCAACCTGCGGCTGGCGCTCGCCTCGATTGGCGATCTGCGGCCGGTCTTCACCACCCGCGAAGGCCTTCAGGTGCCACTACCGGGCCGGCGGCAGCTGCGCACCATGGCCTCCGGTCTCGCGGTCGTCCTGGCCATCATCGTGGCGCTCTACGTGTCGTCCCAGTGGGAGGTGTGGCTCTCATGGCGCTTCGGCGTGCCGTTCGGACAGGCGGATCCGATCCTGGGTCGTGACGCCGGTTTCTACGTCTTCTCGCTGCCGTTCTGGCAATTCGTCCGCCGGCTCGCGCAGACGCTGATTCTGCTTGCCGCGATCGGCGCCGGGCTCCTGTACTTCGTCTCCGGAAGTCTCAGCTCGCGCTTCGGGTCGATGGTGTGGATGACCCCGCCTGCGCGGCGGCATCTATCGCTCCTCGCCGCCGCATTCCTCCTGCTCCTGGCCGTGGGCGCATGGCTCAGTCAGGCGGAACGCCTCGTCCAGCCGTCCAACCTGATATACGGGCCCGGCTATTCAGACGTCCATGGGCGCATGCCCGCGGCGCTGGTCCTCGCCGTGGTGGCGGCCCTCGGCGCGGCGCTGGCGGCGGTACAGGCGTTCACCCCGCGCAACTGGCCCATTCCAGCCGCTGCCGGCTTGTACATCATTGCGGCGGTTGGCGGCGAGGTGTACAGCTCGCTGCTGCAGCGGTTCGCTGTAAGCCCGAACGAGCAGACGCGGGAATCCGAGTACATCCAGCACAACATCGACGCGACGCGCCGGGCCTTTGCGCTCGACCGTGTGGAAGCGCGCGAGCTGAGCGGCGACGCGCTGCTGACGCGGGAGGACGTCGCCCGCAACACGGCGACCATCAGCAACGTCCGGCTCTGGGATCATCAGCCGCTGCTCGACACGTTCGGCCAGCTCCAGGTCATCCGCACGTACTACGATTTCGTGGGCGTCGACAACGACCGGTACCGAATCGGTGGGACGCTGCGCCAGATCATGCTGTCGCCGCGCGAGCTCGACACCAACAGTCTCCCGAACCGCACGTGGGTGAACGATCGGCTGACCTTTACACACGGATACGGTCTCACACTTGGCCCGGTCAACCAGGTCACGGAGGAAGGGCTGCCGGTGCTCTTCGTCGGCAACCTTCCGCTCGAGACGATACCGGAGCTGCCGATCGAAGAGCCCAGCCTCTATTACGGCGAGTTGTCGAACGACTATGTGATTGTGCGGACGAGCACGCGCGAATTCCACTATCCGCGCGGCGAGGACAACGTCTTCAGCCAGTACACCGGCCGCGGCGGTCTGGCGATCGGATCGCTCTGGCGCAAACTCGTGTTCGCGCTCAGGTTCGGCGCCTACCAGATCCTCCTGAGCAACGAGATCACGGAGGACAGCCGGATTCTGTTCCTGCGCAACATCCGCGAACGCGCGCAGAAGCTCGCGCCGTTTCTGTCGTTCGACCGCGATCCCTATCTCGTCGTCGCCGACGGTCGCTTGTTCTGGATGTACGACGCCTACACCACGAGCGCGCGCTATCCATACTCGACGCCGGCCGGCGGACGCCTGAACTACATCCGCAATGCGGTGAAGATCGTCATCGACGCCTACGACGGTGCGACGACAGTGTACCTCGCCGATCCGGCGGATCCGATCGCGGCGACGTACGCGCGGATCTTTCCAGACCTGTTCGTGCCGCTCGATCGGATGCCTGCGACGCTGCGCGAGCACGTGCGCTACCCGGAGGATATCTTTGCCATCCAGGCGTCGGTGTTTGCCACGTATCACATGACGCAGCCGGCGGTCTTCTATAACCGGGAGGATCAGTGGGAACTGCCGGTCATCGAAGACACGGGCGATGCGGGGGCCATGCAGCCGTATTACACGATCATGCGGCTGCCGGGCGAGCAGGAGCCCGAATTCATTCAGATGCTCCCCTTCACGCCGCGCAACCGCGACAACCTCGCCGCGTGGTTGGCGGCGCGCAGCGACGGCGAGCACTACGGCACACTGCACGTCTTCCAGTTTCCAAAGCAAAAAGTGATCTTCGGTCCGCGGCAGGTGGTCGCGCGGATCAATCAGGACCAGACGATCTCGCCGCAAATTACCCTCTGGAACCAGCAGGGCTCGCAGGTGATCTGGGGCACGCTGATGGTGATCCCGATCGAGGAGTCGCTGATTTACGTGCGGCCTCTCTATCTACGCGCGTCGGGAGGCCGGATTCCCGAGCTGACGCGCGTCATCGTGGCCTATCAGAATCAAATCGTCATGGAGCGGACGCTCGACGAGGCGTTGGTCCGGCTCTTCGGCGGCGGCGGCGCGCAGGACCAGGACACCGAGCGGGTGCGCGGGCCCGCGGCTCCCTCTTCCGAGGCGGCGCCCGCCCTCGCGCCCCCGGCATCAGGCGGTACCGCGGACCTCACCGGGCTCGCGGCGCGCGCGCGCGGGCACTACGACCGTGCCGTCGAAGCGCAGCGCAACGGTGATTGGGGAAAGTACGGCGAGGAGTTGAAGCTGCTCAGGGACGTCTTGGAACAGATGCGTCAGCGCTGATCTACAGATGCGTCCTCCGTCATGAGCCACGCTCTGAGCACTTCCGCCACGCCCCAGGCCTGCGCAATACAGCCGCGCGCGACATAGGGCGCCTCGGCGTCGAAGATTTCGCTCAGCGTCCCGACACCGGCTTCGTTGAGGTGCGCGGCGATCCCCTCCAGACAGGCTGCGCGCGCGCCAGCCTTGTCGGCGGGATCGATCTTGAGCCACGCGTCCACGAACGGCCCGACCAGCCAGCCCCAGACGGTTCCCTGGTGGTAGGCCGCGTCGCGCGCCCGCAGATCACCGTAGTACTGCGCCTTGTAGTCGCGGTGACCCGGGTCGAGCGACCGAAGCCCTACCGGCGTCAGCAATCGTGTTCGGACGACGTCGAAGACCGGGAGCCACCGGTTGCGATCCAGCACCGCGTGGTCGAGCGAGATGGCGAAGATCTGATTGGGCCGGCACGCGGGGTCGGACCCCTGCTCGCCGTCGATCACGTCGTAGAGATACCCGCCTTCCTCGTACCAGAATCGCGCGTTGAACGACTCGTACGCGCGGGCCGACCATTCGTCCACCTGCGGCGCGAGCGGGTCGCCCTCCTCGCGCAGCCATCCAGCCAGCAGGCAGAGCGCGTTGTACCACAAGGCGTTGATCTCCACGGTCTTTCCCCGCCTGGGCGTCACGACCCACTCCTCCACCTTCGCGTCCATCCAGGTGAGCTGGTATCCCTTCTCTCCCTGCCGCAGCAGTCCGTCGGCCGGGTCCACGCCAATTCCGAAACGCGTGCCTTGCACGTGGTGCTCGAAGATCGATGTGAGCTTCGGGAGGAGCTGACGGAGCGTCGAACGGTCACCGGTTGCCCGCAGGTAGCGGTGCACCGCATGGAAGAACCAGAGGGACGCGTCGGCCGTGTGATAGAGACCTTCGTTGGTCCCCTCGGGAAACATGTTCGGAATGAGACCGTCGCGGACATAGTGGCCGAACGTGCGCAGGATGTAGCCGGCCTCGCGCTGCCTGCCGGTGCAGAGCGTCAGCCCTTCGAGGCCGATCATCGTGTCGCGGCCCCATTCGGTGAACCAGTGATAGCCCGCGACGACCGTTCGCACCTCGTCGCCTGCCGCGTGGGCACGCGCCGCCTCCTCGATGCGGCCGGCCGGCGTGATGATGAACTGATCGGCGGCCAGGACGAGTTCCGCGGCCATTCCGGTCGACGGCACCTGCCGTGCCACCTCGATGAGACGTTGCCGGCGTCGACTCTCCGCGCTCGGCAGCTCCATGGGGTCGAGCGCCCCGATGGTTTCCCATGATTCGGTTGATGCGACGAGCGTTCCTGGCGAATCGGGCCCCAGCGTCAGCCGCAGGTACCCGGGACTCCACAGCTCGCCGCGCGCCTCATAGCCCCGATGGAGCTCCAGCGCGTACACGACCGGCCCAAGAACCTCCGGCTGCAGCGTGAACGCCTTGTCGGTCCCGTACACGTAGAGCCGCAGCGGTGGCAGGTCATCGCCCGGCAGGACTTCAAACCGATCGCCACGTGCGTTCACGAGATAGGGAGCCGCCACGGGATGCGTGACGGGGGCTTCATGGTGTCTGAAGGCGACGAAGGGACGCAGCTCCAGGCGTGCCGGTCCGCCGGACAGGAGCCGGTAGGTGACGTGTGTCGTGTTCTGGAGGTGCGGCATCAGCACGCGCTTCTCGAACTGCACACCTTCCACGTCGTATGTCCAGACCGGAAGAGCTCCCTCGAGGCGAAAACTCGTGAGGTACCTGGTCGTTCCGAGCTCCTTGCCGTCCGCCGTGTCGGTGACGTCATGAAGGGCCGCGCGGCCGCCAGGCCACCGCAGCGTCTCCGAGAGGTGGTTGAACATCATCGTGCGGCCGAACGGCGTTGGCAGTGCGGCGACGAGCAGGCCGTGATAGCGGCGCGTAAACGCGCCTGCAACCGTACCCGACGCGTATCCACCCAACCCGTTCGTGACGAGCCACTCCTTCCAGACCAATGCCCGGCGGCCTTCTTCATCCGGCTCCCATCGGAGCCGCCGCACCAGGAGGTCAGTGCCGTCGAGTACTCGCATCGGGTGCTCCATTCATGGGCTCTGCGGGACATCAAAGGCAGAGCCCATGACCGGCTCGAGCACCGTCGCCGAATGGCCGGGCACGCGCCATCCTTTGGTCGTCACGACCGGACACGCGCCGACACCGCCATACGTGGGATGCTCGCTCGACCAGCGCGTCTGCCAGACGTACCCGTCCGGAGGCGCGAGAAGCGGCTCTGCAAACGACTCTTCGACGAGGTCCGGGCCGAAATTCACGACGAGAAGCCGCTCGTCGCGCAAGTCGCGGGTCCCGTACCGGAGAACGAACGCTTCGTCACCGAGAACGGCGCCGTCGATGGCGCCCGGCTGCTGTTGTCGAAATGCCAGGTCATCTCGTCGCAGGGCGAGCAGGTCCTGATGCAGGCGGCGATGCGCGACGTTGGCCTCCCGCTCCTCCCACTTCAGCTTGCAGCGCTCGAACGTCGCTGTGTCGTGCGGCACCGGCAGGCGCGCCTGTGCCTCCTTGGTCGCGAGGCTGGGAAACTGCACCACGAAGTCCGCCCGTCCTCGCAGGACCGCCTGCGCCAGCTCGCCTTCGTGATCCGCGAAGTACAGGAACGGGCTCGACGCGCCGAACTCCTGTCCTTGAAAGAGCATCGGCGTCGAAGGCAGCAGCAGGAGCAGCGCGGTGACCGCGCGGTATCGTCCCGAAGACGCGCGTTGGTGCAGTCTCGATCCGTCGCTGGAGTTCGCAATCTGATCGTGGTTTTCGACGAAGGCGACGAAAGCCGCTGGCGATATGTCATCCGCGCGCGTTCCGCGCGGCTGCTTCTGCCAGCCGGACCGTTGTCCCTGAAACAGATAGCCGTGCTTGGCGGCCGACATCAGTTCCTGGGGCGTGCCGCGGTAGTCCGAGTAGTACGCCTCCCGGCGGCCGGTCACAGAGACGATGGCGCTGTGGTGGAAGTCGTCATTCCACACCGCGTCGATCGATCCCCGCGCGCGTTCGAGGCGCAGGAGGCTGGTCTGCTGTCTCTCGTGCTCGGCGACGATGGCGATCTGACGTCCACCCGCAGCCTCCCGCGCACGCCGTGTCAGCGCGGCCACAAGGTGATCGGACGACCGATCGTGGATATGCTGCACGGCATCGAGGCGGAGCCCGTCGAGATGGAACTCCTCTATCCAGTAGCCGGCGTTGGCGATGACGTATTCGCGGACCGGCGCGGCATCGGTGCCGTCGAAGTTGAGCGCTTCGCCCCACTCGTTGCCGTATCGGGACGTGAAGTAGCTCTCGGCGTACTCGCGATGCACGCAGCCGGACGGCCCGAAATGGTTGTAGACGACATCGAGAATGACGCCGAGGCCGATCTCGTGCGCGCGATCCACGAAGGCACGGAAATCGTCCGGTACCCCGTACAGATGCGTCGGGGCATACGGGAGCACCCCGTCGTATCCCCATCCGAAACGTCCGGGGAACGCGGATACGGGCATGACCTCCACGGTCGTGATCCCGCTGCTCTTCACGTGCGCAAGGTGCTCCATCGCCGTCCGCCAGGTCCCTTCGCGTGTAAACGTACCGACGTGAAGCTCGTACAGGACCTGTCCGTGAAGGGTGATGCCGCCCCATGACCCGTCGCGCCATAGGTACAACGCAGGATCGACGACCTCCGACGGCCCGGAGGGACCATCGGGCTGAAATCGCGATGCGGGATCGGCGAAGAGTCGCCCGTCGAGTCGGTAACGATACCTGCTACCCGAGCCAACATCCGGGACCACCGCCGCGAAGTACCCCCGGGCTTCACGTTGCAACGGGATCTCGCGCTCGCCTCTCGCCGGGTCGTCGAGGACCAGGGTCACACGGCGAGGACGGGGCGCCCACACGCGAAAGTGCGTGGAGCCGTCCGGTTGCGGCTCCGCGCCCACCGGCAGACGCCTGTGCTCCCAACTCATCTGTCGCGCTGGTTGTGACACGGCTCGAAGAGCCGGTGCAGGGTTGATGCCGACGTCGCGGTCACGGCTGTCGTTCACACTTCTGAGTGCTGGGTTCTCGGTTCGTGTTCAGGTTCGCCGACCGCCGAGCCCAACAGCCCCGGCCGCGACGGACGGCCAGACCACTCAAGAACAGCCGAGCCAGACCTGTCGAGCCATAAGTAACGGTTACTGAGCTGGGCATCGTCGCGCCAGAAGTCCGGTTACCGGAGATTGAGGAAATGAAGGGGCGGGTGGGCGCTGTGGGAAACCGCGTGCTGTGCGGTTTTCCA
>JBOGIR010000508.1:0-4003 GCA_050742335.1 Vicinamibacterales bacterium
ATCCCAGACCGCGTCCTGGGGCCCTTCGTTCTCACTTCACCAACCGACCTTTTGCCACGCGCTCGTGGGTGGCGCCGAAGGGATTGCTGGCGGACCTCCTCGAGCCTTTCGGGTAGCCGCCTTCCCAGGGTCAAGTCAATTCGTCCATCAGCCGACGTCCGTCACCACGCCGTTAGTCTGGCCGTATTCTGACGGTCACCACGGCGTCATTCTGGCCGTCATCTAGGGTGTTGCGTCGATCGCACACGACATCGACGCGTAGAATTGCCGCGCCGAAGACCGGGCAGTCATCACCGCTCTAGTATGCTAGGCAGGCCGCAATGGCCAGGCCCAAGAACCCCACGCGGCTGCCCTCGGTCGGAAGGGCGGCGAGGAGGGCGGCAAAGCCCAATGACAAGAGTCTCGAGAGGGAAAGCGCTCCGAGACGTCGGGCGCCGCGGTGGCGAAGCGATGGGAGCGGGCGAGGATGCTGAAGCGGAAGACGTGAGGGATACCGGCACCATGAGCCGTAGGGCGGGTATCCGACCCCCACGGTCCCGGTCCGAGACAGACGCCGAGGTAGACGCCGCGATCGCGCTCTGGCGCGCACGGCTCAGTCGACCGCTGACTGCCTGCTTCCGCGACCGACCCCCATCCTCAATGACGCAGCCGCCGGCAGGCGAGTGGAACGGTCTCGCCATCCATCGGATCACGGTGTATCAGGAGATCGCGGAGAGCGCCGAGCGCGGACGTGTGATTGAGAGCATCCGCAGCCCTGTTGATGTGGCCTTCCGTACGTCGCAGAAAGGACACACGGCCCACCATCTTGTGGCGGTCATTTATGGAGTCGCAGGGGGGTTGACATCAGTCGAGAGGGAGCTTCTCGAGCGCCGCCATGCTGACCAGATGAAGGAGTTCGAGTCGCAGCTCCAGCAGTCACACGCAACGCTCTGCGGCCTGACGATGCGTGGTGCTGACCCCATGCGTGTGCTCTCGATTCTCATTCGCCATTGTTGGCGAAGAGGCACCGAGCTTTCCGCTATCCAATCGGTCAAGACGTCGGCCTCCGACTTCGACCTGACAATACCCCGCGGACGGAAGGCGCTATCACCGACTCGACTGGAGAAGTTCGCCAACGGTGTTTTGGGAAATGACAAACGGCACAGCGATCCCTGCCGTCTTGAACGCACGGGTACGCCCCTCATCTGCGTTACGCCAACGACGGCGGCGCCCCGGACCCCCCGAGATATCGATCAGCCTTGGCATGGCCCTGTTGTGGACGCACCTGGACAAGACCACGCGCAGTCCGCGCCGTGAGCAGATTGCAACGCTGTTCCGCATTTGGGCGCCATGGATTCGAGGCGAGAGCTACCTAAAAGGAGAATTGGTGTCGAAGCGCGTGCAGCGCGTTCGTCGCAATCACTATCAGGAGTTGCGCGCCGCAGTGCAGTTTGAGCGGGAGATGGAAGCGGCCGAGCACACCAGCATCCGGCAAATGAACGAGGCTCCGACGATGTAGCATTTGTATTGGCGCACCCCCGCGCCGAAACGTTCCGTGCAGCCTGCTCCCTCATCGTCATAGGTGGTTGCCCTTCCGACGCGCGAAGCTGTGGTAGTCCCGCCCAAACGCCGGGACTAATCTCCCGTCTCCCTTCTGCGAATTAGTCTCCTCGTATGTTCCGGAGCGTTGTGGTCCCATCGTTGCGAAGAAACGAAACGTTCTGACTGCTTCGGGCCAAGAAGAAACGGGGGTGGTAAGCATGCCGAAGAGACCGACACGTGCGGATCTCGAAGACGAGGTCGACCGGCTCCGCGAGCGCCTCGAGGACGTCCGGGACCAAATCGACGATGTCCTCGGAGAAGACGACGACGATCACGCGGAGGAGTAAAATGTCGTGCCCGCCCACCGCCGCGCGGCGGAGACAAACTGACGCGCGGCGCTAGCGGTCTGTGGTGGATGAACGCTCTCGGCGGAGGATGTATGACCGGCGATCGTCGAGGAATAGGTGGAATCCGCTGACATCATCGCGCTGCCCCAATTGGCCAGCCGCCGCAGCAAGCACGGCGGCTGGATGGCCATCTGCCCAGAGCACGACGACCGCGCGCGCAGTCTGAGTCTCCGTCTCGGCGATGACGGTCGGCTCCTGGTCAACTGTTTCGCCGGCTGCCGTACAAGGACAGTTATTGCCGCCCTCGACCTCGAGTTCCGTGATTTGTTTCCGCCACCGACGAGTGATCGATCCACGATCCGGACACGGCGGAGGCCGCGTGGCTCAGCGCTTGACCAGGCACGCGCAGCGATCTTCCGAGAGGCGCTGCGTCAACAAGGCCGACTGGCGCGGTATGGCGTGCTGTGGCAGGAGGCGGATTCGGTGCGGCTCGGCTTTCGCGTCGTCGCCGACGCGCGCCGTGTCGCTACGCGCCTCCGTGAAGGTGACCGCGCATGGGAACTGCTCGGCGCTGCGGCCGTCGTCGAGGCCGAGGCGTGGAATGTCGAGGCCGCGCTGAATCAGCTTCTGGCGGAGAAACGGCTTCCGTGAGCGCCGAGGCCCGCTCGCGGCTGTGTCGCGGCGACTTGGAGCTGCCGCGACTGACCGATCTCGGCAATGCGCAGCGTCTCGTCTGGGATCACGGCCGCGATCTCCACTACATCCATGCGTGGGGTGCGTGGCTGATCTACGACGGTCGGCGTTGGGCCCAGGACGAGACCGGTGAAGTTCAGCGGCGGGCGAAGGCGACGGTCGTCGGGATGTATGCCGGGGCTGCGTACTCTGAGGATATCGAGACCCGACGCACCCTGGCCAGGCACGCCACGAAGAGCGAGAGCGCGCGCGCTCTGACGGCTATGGTCACGCTGGCTCAGAGCGAGCCCGGGATCCCCGTCACGCTGAAGGAGCTGGACGCCGACCCCTGGCTGCTGAACGTCCTGAACGGTACGCTCGATCTCCGCACCGCCCAGCTCCGCGAGCACCGGCGCGAGGACCTGCTCACCAAGCTTACGCCCGTCGAGTACCTCCCGGAGGCGGCGTGCCCGACGTTCCTCGCGTTCCTTGATCGGGTCATGGAGGGCAAGCAGGACCTCGTTTGCTTCTGGCAGAAGTGGATGGGCTACAGCCTCACTGGTGACACGTCCGAACAGGCCATCGTGATCGCGTGGGGAAACGGCGCCAACGGCAAGACCACCCTCATCGTGACGACCGCCCACGCCCTCGACGACTACGCGCGCAGCACGCCCGTCGAGACGCTCCTGGCGAAGAACGGCGACACGGAGGTCCGGCACGACCTAGCGCGCCTGCTCGGCGCTCGCTTTGTCGCCGCGGTCGAGTCCGACGCCGGCCGCCGGCTCTCTGAGTCGCTGGTGAAGCAGATCACTGGCGGCGACCGGATCATCGCGCGGTCGCTGTATCGGGACTCTTTCGAGTTCGCGCCGACGTTCAAGCTTGTCCTGGCTACCAATCACCGCCCGGTGATCCGCGGCACCGATCACGCGATCTGGCGCCGCATCCGGTTGCTACCCTTCGCGGTCACCATCCCGCCCGAGGAACAGGACCGCCAGCTGCCCGACAAGCTGCGCGCTGAGCTGCCCGGGATCCTCCGCTGGGCCGTCGAGGGTTGCTTGGCTTGGCAGCGTGACGGGTTGGGGCTCCCGGAGGCCGTCCGTGACGCCACGGAGGCCTATCGCGAGGACATGGACACCCTCGGAGAGTTTCTCGGCACCCGATGCGTCATCGAGCCCGGCGCTCGGACGACCTCAGGCGCGCTCTACAGGGCGTACACCGCGTGGTGCCAGCAGGCCGACGAACGCCCGGTGAGCCAAAAGGCGTTAGGTCGCGCACTTACAGAGCGTGGCGCGAAGAGCATCCGCACCGGTTCGTGGCGTGGATGGATTGGAATCCAACTCCGCTCGACCGAAGACGAGACTCCCGAGTGGATGACTCAGTGACGGATCGGAACGTCACTCCTGTAACTTCCTCCGTTTTTTTCTCATGGAAGAGTTACGGGAATTGGTGTCACTACCCGTCAC
>JBOGIR010000509.1:0-27657 GCA_050742335.1 Vicinamibacterales bacterium
GCTGTGGTTCCTGCCCGATCCCATTTCGATTGCGCATGCAGGGCTCGCGCAGCTCGTCTTCTGCCTCACGATCACCATCGCCCTCGTCACATCATCCGGGTGGAAGCGGGGCTATCTGGTCAACGACCGTACCCTCCAGACGATTGCAGCGACGACAACCGCTGTGACGTACGCCCAGATCCTGGTAGGCGCTACGATGCGGCACACCGATGCAGGGCTGGCGATTCCCGACTTCCCGTTCGCGTTCGGCCACGTCGTGCCGCCATCCTGGAGCACGCCGATTGCAATTCACTACGCCCACCGCGTCGGGGCGCTGGTCGTCAGCGCACTTGTACTTGCCACGGCCGGCCACGTTCTGTATCACCAGCGCGCACGCGGTGAGTTGCGGCGACCGGCGATGTTGCTGGTCGTGATGTTAATCGTACAACTCACCCTGGGTGCCCTGACGGTGCTCAGTGGCAAGCAGTACATCATCAACTCATTCCACGTGGTGACCGGAGCGGTGGTACTGGGTACGTCGCTCGTGTTGACATTGCGCGCGCACAGACCGCGATTCGCCACATTGGGGTCAGACCCCATACACGAGGCGACTCGAGGCCTTGAGTCGTCTCGGACATGGGGTCTGACCCCCGGAGCGCGCGCATGAAGTCCGCCGCCCACGCCGCAACGGCGACGCCCACGCCGACATCGACACCAGCGGTGCGGATCATGGCCGGCCGCCTGGCCGACCGCGCGGGCTCGCGCCGTCGTGCAGCCGACTTCCTCGCGCTGACGAAGCCGCGACTCAACCTGCTGGTGCTGATGACGACGCTGGCCGGGTTGTACCTGGCGTCTCCGGAGGGCGTCGCGCTCTCGATTCTCGTTCACACGCTGGCCGGCACCGCTCTCGTCGCGGGCGGCGCGGCCGCCTTCAACCAGGTGTGGGAACGAAAGACCGATGCGCTGATGAGGCGCACGCGCGGACGACCCGTATCGAGCGGCCGGCTTGGCGCCGCGGAAGCCGCGTGGTTCGCGACGGCGCTGTCGGTGGCGGGCATCGCCGACCTGGCCCTGTTCGTCAATCTGCTGTCGGCCGGCGTAGCGGCGTTGACCCTGGTGACGTACGTGTTCGTGTACACGCCACTGAAGCGCCGCACATCGCTGTCCACGCTTGTCGGAGCTATTCCGGGCGCGCTGCCCGCTGTGATCGGCTGGACCGCGGCCGAGGGGGCCGTGACGCTGCCGGCGCTGGTGCTCTTTGGCATTGTGTTCCTCTGGCAGATGCCGCATTTCCTGGCGATCGCGTGGCTGTATCGCGACGAGTACGCCGCGGCGGGCATCCCCTTGCTGCCGGTGCTCGAACCCGACGGGCGCAGCACCGGGCGGCAGGCGCTGCTCTACACGTCGGCGCTTTGGCCCGTCAGCCTCATGCCGACGCTCGTCGGCCTGGCCGGCGGGTTCTACATCGCCCTCGCCACCCTGCTCGGGTGCGCGTTCATCGCGTTGAGCGTCCGGTTCGCGCGCCAACGATCCCTTCCCGCGGCCCGACGGCTGTTCCTGTTCTCGATCACGTACCTGCCGCTGCTCTGGGGTGCCCTCGTCGCGGACCGGTTGTGGATCTAGACTGGATTCACTTCATTGGATATCAGATAGACGTCGTCGTTCACACTTCTGGGTTCTCCGTGCTCAGTTCGTGTTCACGTTCGGTTCAGGGTTCTGGGTTCCGGGTTCCGGGTTCGGGGTTCGGGGCGAACCTGAACACGAACCGAGAACCGAGAAGTGAGAAGCGTGAACGACAGGCTCGCGCCCTGGGAGCTCGTGTGACATGAGCATCAGCGATCTTCCCGCGCTCAACGCCATCCTCAACGGGACGGCCGCAACGTTCCTGACGGTCGGATACATCCAGATTCGCCGGGGCCGAACGGAGTTGCACAAACGGTGCATGCTGGCGGCGCTCGTCACCTCCGCGCTGTTCCTCATCTCCTACGTCGTGTACCACCTCAATGCGGGCTCGCGTCCGTTTCCGGGCACCGGCATGGCGCGCGTCGCCTACTTTGCGATCCTGGTCACGCACGTGGTCTTGGCGGCCGTCATCCTCCCGCTGGCGCTCATGACCGCGGCGCGTGGACTCCGGGCACAGTACGACCGGCACGTGCGCATCGCCCGATGGACGCTGCCGCTCTGGATCTATGTCTCGGTGACGGGCGTGGTGATCTATCTGATGCTCTATCAGATGTATTGACCCTGATCTGACAATCCGGCTTTCGGCTTTGAGCGCCCAGAGCCATCTTGACGTCTCACATTGAGACGCACACCCCGCACGCGACAAGCCCGGCTGTGCGCGAAGGTTGATCTCGCGCCCTTTGGCGCGTGCAATAAAATAGAGATCGATCGCGCATGCCACGACCCTCGCCTGCCCCACTCCGCCGCTGGCAGGTTGCCCTCATCCTCGCTGTGTTCGGCGTTGCGGTGACCGCTTCGGCCGCGGCGGGCTGGTGGTACGCGCGCGAGTCGACGCCGGCGCAGGGTCCGATCGTCCTCATCTCGGTCGACGGCCTGCATCCCGACGAGCTTCAGGCCTACGGTGGCCCCAGCAGCCGCGCGCCGGCGATCGACGCCGTGTCGGCCGATGCCGTCGTGTTCGAGCGCGCGTACACGCATTCGCCGCTGACGCTGCCGGCTCACGCGTCGATCCTGGCCGGACAGCTGCCCTTCGAGCACGGCGTGCGGGACGAGGCTGGCTTCGCGCTCGGCGACGATGCGCGGTCGCTGGCGGAACTGCTGCGGAATCGAGGCTTCGAGACCGGCGCGGCGGTGTCGTCTTTTCTGCTCCGGCCTGAATCAGGCGTCGCCCAGGGCTTCTCGTTCTTCGATGCGGAGCTGTTGGCCGAACCGGGGCAGGACACTCCGGTCGTGGAGCGCGACGGCGAGCGCACGACCGAAGCCGCGGAGCGATGGCTCCGTGCGCGGCGCGGGCATCGTTTCTTCCTGTTCCTGCAGGTTGACGAACACTCGGCGGAGTCGTCTGTGGCACGGCTCGTCTCACAGCTCAAGGAGCTCGACCTGTACGATCAGGCCACGATTGTGATCACGGCCGACCGTGCGGAGGCCGGGGCGGGCGTATCTCTGGACGAAGCGGCGCTGCACGTGCCCCTCGTCGTCAAGCAGCCCGAGAACGAAGGGGCAGGACGCCGTGTGATGGTGCCCGTGCAGCACATCGACCTCCTGCCCACCGTCCTCGACCTGGTGCGCGCCCCGATTCCGTCCGGGTTGCGAGGCCGCTCGCTGCGCCCCGTGCTGGATGGCGACGCCACCCGCATCCGCGAACAGCCCATCTACGCGGAAACACTCGCGCCGATGTTTCGATTCGGCGGTCGCGGCAAGTTCTCGCTGATCACGCCTGCGTATCGGTACGTCCGCGGGGGGCGCGATGAAATCATGGATGCGGTGGGAGGCAGCGCCCCCGAGACTGCCGTGCCCGACACGCCCGAGGCGACTCAGTTGCGCAGCGAGCTCGACCGTCTCCTCGAAGGACAGATGGTGACGCCGCCCTCCGAGATTGCACCGGCCGAGGAAGATCAGTTCGCCGCGCTCGGTTATCTCGCCGCCGTTCCGCTCTTCGACACCGAACCGGAACCGCTCGGGCCGGACGAGGAAGCGTGGGTAGTGGAGACCCATCGCTCGGCGGCCATCCTCGCGAGCCACAAGAAGTACATGGCGGCCATCGCACAGCTGCGCGCCATCGCGCACGCGCACCCGCGTATGGCGGTCGTTCAGCACCAGCTTGGAACGCTGCTGGGACGGATGGGACGACTCGAGGACGCCAGAAAGGCCTTCGACGCCGCGGCGACGGTGGAGCCCGACAACCCGTACATTCCCATCGCGGTCGCGGGCCTGCTCCTGCGCGCGCGCCAGCCCGAGCGCGCGCGGGCGCCGGCCGGGCTCGCCGTGGCGCTGGCCGACCACCACGACAGCCGATCGCGTGCGGCGGCGTACGAGGTGGCCGCGCGTGTGGCGCTCGCACTGGACGACTTCGATGGGGCGCGGATGCACGCCGACGCCGCCGAGCGCGAAGACCCCGAGGCGCCGATGCGCGCGTTCGTCGACGGCCGGATCTTCTATTCGGAAGGCCGGTACGAGGAGGCGCTCGCCGCGTTCGAAGCGGCCGCCGCCGCGGTCGGCCGGCACGGGCATGCTGTGGAAGATCTCGAGCTGCATCTCGGTCAGGCGCTGGAGCGGCTCGATCGGTACGCGGAGGCCGAGGAGCATTTCCGCGCCGAGCTGCGCACGTTCCCTCGCAGCGTCCACGCCTATTCGAGCCTGGCCATGCTGCATCACGCGTCAAGTCGCGTCGGTCACGTCGAACAGACACTCGAGGCGCTCACCGAGGCCATGCCGACGCCCGAGGGATACGATGCGGCGGCCAGCTTGTGGATCATTCTGGGTGAGCCAGCCCGCGCGGCTGCCGTCAAGACCGACGCGCGTCTGCTGTTCCGGGCCGATCCGTCCCGGGCGCGGCTTCGGCCGGATGCACGGCGATAATCACGAGACCTACTCCGCTCCAGAAGAGATTTCTCACCTTCCGCACGACGGCGAGCGCCACCCCGGCTCCAGGAGCGATCGCCAGGAGCGGCGCCACGGCGCCCGTCAGGGCTTCATCCACGCCAATCCGGAACGGTACGAACTTGAAGGCCACGGTGACGGCGCGGTTGAGGGACTCGAAGATGACCGCCTGCACCATCGTGGGGCTTTGATCGCCCAGCAGCCACTGCAGGGTGAGGAAGACTTCCAGCACCGCCACTGTGTGGAACACCGCGTCGAGCCCGAAGGCACGCCAGAGGCGCCCTCTGTGCGCCTCCGAGAACCCGACGACGGCCATCCGAAGGCCCGCCAGCCGCTCCCGCCATGGTGAACGGACGTTGCCGGGCCTGTTCCAGGATCGCCGCAAGACGTACGGCATCCACAACACCGCGAAGGTGACCGCGCACAGGGCGGCCACCAGTCCCCATCGCCACACGAGGGGAAGCGGCACGGTGGCCAGCACCACCAACAGGCCGATGGCGACCATCGCCCCGACCGACGCGGCATAGATCAGATTCTCGACAGCCAGCGACGCCACCGAGTCGCGCGTGGCGAGGTGATGACGGGTCAGGAAGATCTTGGTGGGCTCACTGGCCAGCAGGCCCAGCGGCGTGACGGTTCCGATCGCGTCGCCCGCGAGGAAGGCTCCGAACGCCCGGCGGAAGGTGAGGGGCGCGTGTGGCGGCATGCACAGCCGCCAGCAGGCCGTCCGAAGCGCGAAGCGCACGCCTTGAAGCGCCAGGATCGCCGCCAGGCCCCAGCCGACCCGCTGAATGCCGTCGATGATGTCGGCGACGCCCGCGCGCCGCACGACGTAGGCAAACAGTGCCGCGCCGCCGAGGGTGCAGGCGACAGTCAGCGCCGCGCGGGGGCGGCCGTTGCTCACACGTGGCCGCGGGTTTCCACCTGCTTCAGCGTTTCTTCGATCAACCCTTCGTGATCGGCCTTCGACACCTGCCGCTTGAGGATCTTCGAGGCGATCGAGACGGACAGGTCGATCGCCTCGCGGCGGATCTGCTGGACGGCGCGCGCCGTCTCCATCTGAATCTGCCGTTCGGCGTTTTTGATGATGGCCGCCGCTTCCGCGCGCGACTTCTGCTTCAGCTCCTCGCGCAGCGCCTCCGCGTCCGACCGGCTCCTCGCGATGATCGCTTCAGCCTCGACCCGCGCCTGCTGCATCGCCTGCGCCGATTCCCGCTGCAGGCGCTCGAACTCCTGCCGCGCGTGCTGGGCGTCCTCGAGCGCCTGGGCAATGGTCCCCTGCCGGCGTTCGAGCGCCGCCAGCAGCGGCCGCCACGCGAATCGCGCCAGCAGCGCCACCAGGGCGAGAAACGTCAGGATCGTCCAGATGAACAGTCCCGGATCTGGCTGGACCAGCGGGTTGTCCATGACCCTACTTCAACAAGACGATCAGCAGGCAGAACACGAGCGACAGGATCGCCACGCCTTCGAGCAGGAAGAGCGGCAGGTTCACCGCGCCGATGATCTGGGCCGCTGCGCTCGGCTGGCGGGCGAGGCCTTCACCGAGCCCTGCCGCCAACCGGCCAATTCCCAGCCCTGCGCCGAGCACGGCCAGACCCATGCCGATCCCGGCGCCCAAATACGCAAACGCAAAACCTTCCATTCGTCGTTTCCTCCGTGTGTGATTCTTGCATTGACGAATCTACGAATTGACGGATTGACGCATTCTTCAGGTCAATTCGCCATCCCGCAAATTCGTAAATTCGTAAATCCGTAAATTCGTAAATCCGTAAATCCGTAAATTCCAAGTCCGCGCCCACATCAGTGATGCGCGTGAATGGCCATGCCGATGAATACGGCCGTCAAGAGCGTGAACACGTACGCCTGGACCAGGATCACGATGATTTCGAGCGCCGAGATCCCCACCGCGAGCGGGACCGAGACGACCAGGCCGATGCTCATGCCGGTCACCTGCCCCGCCAGCTCCGTGAAGATGAACACGAACGACAGGATGGTCAGGATCGCGATGTGGCCTCCTGTCATGTTGGCCGCAAGTCGCATGGTCAGCGCGAACGGCCGGACGAGCATGCCCATGATCTCGATGGGGATGAGGGCCACGGCCAGCACCGGCGACACGCCGTGCGGCACCAGGTTCTTCCAATGCTGGACAACGCCGTGCGCTCTGGAGCCGGCCACGATGATGGCAAAAAAGCTGACCATCGCGAGCGCCGCAGTGACGTTGAAGTTGGAGGTCGCCGTGGAGCCGCCGTGCAGCAGGAGGCCGAAAAAGGATTCCTCGCTCGCGTGCAGCACCCAGTGATTGAGCAGGCTGAGCAGCTCGAAGATCGGAATCATTCCGATGGCGTTGGCGCTCAGGATGAACACGAACAGCGTGAGCAGCAGCGGTGTCCACGTACTCGTCCACTTCGGCCCGACGCTGGGCAGGACGACCGAGTCCCGGATGAACTCGACGACCGTCTCGAGCGCGTTCATGAAGCCGGAGGGCACCAGCCGGTCCTGCCGCAGGTACCGCCGCACGGTCAGCGTGACGACCAGGAACACCGTCGCCGCGACGACCCAGAGCATGAAGACGTGCTTGGTGACGGAGAAATCGATGCCGCCGATCGTGGGCAGGTGAATCAAGGGATGATCGAGGCCGCTGTTGGCGACGTGCTCGATGATCACCTCGCCCGCGTTGAACGGTTCGGCGGCGGCCTCGGTGGCGTGTTCCTGAACCTGCGCGTCGATCTGCACGGCGTTGTATACCTATCGCCCCGGCGGGTCCGCCTTCGGCGGCACCCGCCCCACGTACGTAGGCCGGGTTGCGCCAAGCGCACCCGGCATATCCCCCGCGAACAGGCGCTGCAGGCACAGCGCCTCGAAAAAAAGCAATCCGATGAAGTACGTCGTGAAGCTGATGACGAACGGCAGCGGCCGGAGCGCCAGCACCGTCAGCATGACCGTGACGTAGACTCCGAAGAATACCAGCTTGGCCGCGAACCCCGCCACCATGAGCGACGTCAAGCGTTGCGGGCGCGACGGGTACGTGCGCGCTACCATCACCCACGTCGCCGCCGCTCCGACGAGCGGCGCCAGCATGCCGAACAGCACTTCACGATCGCTCTCGAGCCCCGGGATGGCAGCAACCACCAGCCACGAGGCGACGCTCGCCCCCACCATCCACTGCAACGGCTTCATGAGTGCCAGAGCGTCTTGGCCAGCTCATAGAAGCCGACGACGAGCCCCAGAATCAGCCCGCCGACCAGGAACCATGGAGAGGTGCCGCGCCATTCGTCTATCGCGTAGCCGAGGCCGCCGAGCAGGATGATCGCGCCAATCAGCGTGTAACTGACCGCCGCCGCCGGGCCGGCCCCGCTGATTGCCGCCTGCAGCCCCTTCAAACTGCGCGCGGAAATCAGGCCGCCCGGCATGGTTTCCCGTCGCTCTTTCCTGGGCCCACGCAAGCGCTCAATCGTATCAAACGCGGATTGACAGTAGCAATGCGCGGAAGACTATACTCCCGTTGTAGAGGTGGGGGGATGCGCGCCACTGTTGCGCCGTCGCTGGCGTTGATTCCGGCTCTGGTGTCGGTCTGTCTACTGGCAGACGGCACCATGCGTGACATCCACGCGCAGGCGGGCGCCCGCGAACGGACGATGTTCGTCAGTGCCGTCGACAGGCGGGGCGACGTCGTCGAGGGCCTCGACCTGGCCGACTTCGTCGTGACCGAGGACGGGCGCCGGCGCGAAATCCTTCGGGTCTCGCCCGCCCTCGAGCCGATCGACATCGCCGTGCTCGTCGACAACAGCGCCGCGTCCATGAGGGCCATCCCGTCGATTCGCGAGGGATTGCGGGATTTCGCCAGGCAGATGGCGGTCGGCAACCAGATTGCGCTCATCGCCCTGGCCGATCGCCCGACGATTCTCGTCGACTACACGTCGAACCCCGAGCGCCTCGAGCAGGGGATCGGCCGTCTGTTCCCGATGAGCGGCAGCGGCATGACGCTGCTCGATGCGATCCTGGAGACCTCGTCTGGCCTCCGCCGGCGCGAAGCGCCGCGGGCGGTCATCGTCCCCGTCATTACAAACGGCGTCGAGTTCACCAACCGGTACGCGCGCGACGTGGTTGCGGCGGTCAGGCTGGCGGGAGCGAGCCTGCATGGTATCGTGATTGGGACCCTGTCCCTCGAGACAACCGAAGAGCGCGAGCGCGCCTTGACGTTCGATGAAGGATCTCGCACGACCGGCGGCCAGCATGTCACGCTGCTTGCCGAAACGGCCGTCAAGCAGGCGCTGCTGAAGCTCGCGCGCGAGCTGTCGGGACAGTACAAGGTCGTCTACGGCCGGCCCGAGTCGCTCATTCCCCCGGACAACGTCGTGGTGACGTCGGGGCGCGCCGGAGTCACGATGCGGGGAACACCGGAGCGCGGACAGACTGGAGCCTGAAGATGAGACGATTCCCGTTCGCGGCAATTGGAGTGCTCGTCGTTGCGACCGTGGCCGGACTCTCCGGTGCGCAGCGCCCGCAGTTCCGCAGCACGATCGATGTCGTTTCGCTCAATATCACCGTGGTCGACGGCGCCAGCCATTACGTAACGGATCTCGATCAGCCCGACTTCTCCGTGTTCGAGGACGGCGTCAAGCAGGAGATCATCTTCTTCACGCGGCGGCCCCAGCCGATTGCCCTGTCCCTGCTCCTCGACAGCAGCGCGAGCATGGAGGACAAGCTGGAGACGCTGCAGACGGCCGCCACCAACTTCGTCAAACGCCTGAAACCGAACGACCTTGCCCAGGTGATCGACTTCGACAGCCGCGTGTCGATCCGGCAGGCGTTCACGTCGAACCAGGCCGAGCTCGAATCGGCGATCCTCCAGACGGCGTCCGGCGGTTCCACGTCGCTGCACAACGCCATCTACGTGTCGCTCAAGGAGCTGGCCAAGACCAAAGCGCTGAACGATGAGGACGTGCGCCGCCAGGCGCTCATCGTGTTCTCGGACGGCGAGGATACGTCGAGCCTCGTCTCGTTCGAGGAAGTGCTCGATCTGGCCAAGCGGTCGGAAACCTCGATCTACACGATCGCGCTGCGGGGCAACGACTCCAGCTCGCGCGGATTTCGCGAGGCCGAATTCGTCATGCGCCAGCTCGCGCAGGAAACCGGCGGGCGCGGGTTCTTCCCGGCCAAGATCGACGACCTGAACGGAGTCTACGCGCAGATTGCCGACGAGCTGGCCAGCCAGTACACAATCGGCTATTCGTCGAAGAATCCTCGCAGCGACGGCGCCTTCCGGCGGATCGTCGTGCAGGTGGCGCGGCCGAACGTGACGTCGCGCACCAAGAGGGGATATTTCGCCCCAGCACGTTGAACGTTCTTCCCCTCGTTCTCTACGCCGCCGCAGGCATCGCCTATGCCGTGCACTTCGCGACCCGGCAGCCGCATGCGGGCCGTGTGGCGACGACGCTGCTGATCTTCGCGGCGCTGGCCCATACCTTCGTCATCGGCATGCAGACCATGGAGGTGCGGCACGTGCCGTTCGCCAATCCGTCTCGTGCCATTGCCACGTTCGTCTGGCTCCTGGCCCTCTCCTACCTCTACCTCGAGACGACGACCGATGAGCGGGCCATGGGTGTGTTCATCATGCCCATGCTGGTGGGGCTGCAGACGATTCCGGCCCTGTCGCCGGGCGTCGAGAACATCGATCCAGTGCTCGACAGCCCCTGGTTCTGGGTGCACGTGTCGTCCCTGCTGTTCGCGTACGCGAGCTTCGGGCTCGCCGGCGTCCTCGGGCTCACCTACATGGTGCAATTCAAGGAGATCAAGAAGAAGCATCTCGGCTACTTCTACACGCGGCTCCCCTCGCTGCAGACGCTCGACGTGATGAATTCGCGTGCCGTGGCGATCGGATGGTTGTTCCTGACGACCGGTGTCGTCGTGGGCGCCATCTGGACCGCGCAGGCGCGCGTGGCCGCACCCGACGATCCGAACCTGCAGGCGATGGCCCTGAACGACCCGAAGATTTTCGTCGCCGTGCTCACCTGGGTGGTGTACTCCTTTGCCGTGCTCGCGCGGCGAACGATGGGTTGGACCGGACGCCGTGCCGCCTGGCTGTCGGCGCTCGGCTTCGCCATCGTCCTGCTGAACTTCCTGCCGATCAGCTATTTCGTCACGACGAGCCACACGTTTTGACGGGACTCCGAACGTGCACCTCTTTCTTCTCGGCGTCACCCATCGGACAGCGCCGGTCGAGTTGCGCGAGCGCCTCGACTTCTCCAGCCGCGACGTCGGGGCGGCGGTCGAGTCGCTGGCCGCCCGGTCGTCGGCCACCGAGTCGGTGGTGCTCTCCACCTGCAATCGATCCGAGATTTACGTGGCGAGCGCCGAGCTGCCGCGCGCGCGCGAAGAGTTGATCGCGTTTCTCAGCGAGTACCATCAGCTCACGCGCGATGCGTTTCTGCCGCATCTGTTCACGCACGAAGACACCACCGCGGCGCACCACCTGTTTCGAGTGGCGGCAGGCCTCGACTCGCTCGTGATCGGCGAGCCGCAAATCCTCGGTCAGGTGAAGGAGGCATTTCAGGCGGCCGCGGAGCGGCGCTGCGCGGGACCGCTGCTCAGCAAGACGTTCCACTGGGCGTTCGGCGTGGGCAAGCGTGTTCGTACCGAAACAGCCCTCGGCGAAGGAGCGGTGTCGGTCAGTTTTGCCGCCGTCGCGCTGGCCAGAAAGATTTTCGGACGACTCGAGGGCCGGCGGGTACTCGTCGTCGGCGCCGGCGAGATCAGCGCGCTGACCGCCCAGCACCTGCGCAGCCACGGCGTGGCGGAAATCGTGATCACCAATCGGACGGCCGCGCACGCCGACGCTCTCGCGAGCCAGGTGGCCGGGCGCGCCGTGGCCTGGAGCGACATGTGGCCGGCGATGGCCCGCGCCGACATCGTCGTCACGGCGACCGGATCGCAGCGGCCGATCATCACGCGCGCCGACGTGGAGGCCGTGACCGGCCGCCGACGTACCGACCCGCTGTTCATCATCGATATCGCGGTGCCGCGCGACGTCGATCCCGCGGTGAGCGAAATCGAGCAGGTCTTCCTCTACAACGTGGACGATCTGCAGGGCATCGTGCAGGAGAACCTCGCACGACGCAGCGCCGAGATCGCGCGCGCCGAAGCGATCGTCGCCGAGGAGCTGGTGCGGTTCACCGCCTGGCATCGATCGCGACGCACCATTCCAACCGTCGTCGCGCTCCGGCAGCGGTTCGACGAGATTCGGCGAGCGGAGCTGCGGCGGCTCGATGCCAAGCTGGGCGGCCTGACGCCTGACGTCCGGACGCGCGTCGACGAGGTGACGCGGCTCATCGTCGAAAAGCTGCTGCTCGAACCGACCGAACAGCTCAAAGCCCTGCCGGATGAAGAAACGCAGGCGGCGTACACCGAAGCGGTCAACCGCCTCTTCCGCCTCAGCGAAGACGCGGCTCCGCCCGGCGCGGGGGAGACGGACCCGGCTCCGTTTCCAAAGCCGCGAACCGACTGACTGGTGCCCACGCTGAAACTCGGTACGCGCGGCAGCCAGCTGGCGCTGTTCCAGGCGAACGCGGTGGCCGCCCTGCTCCGCGCCCGCGCAGACGTCTCGTGCGACGTCGTCGTCATCAGGACATCCGGCGACCGGCTCGCCGACGCGGCGCTCGCGCAGATTGGCGGCAAACGCCTCTTCGTCAAGGAAATCGAGGACGCGCTCCTCGCGGGCGCCATCGACCTTGCCGTGCACAGCAGCAAAGACATGCCGGCCGTGCTGCCAGACGGCCTTGCGCTGGGCGCGGTGCTGCCCCGCGAGGATCCGCGCGACGCGATCGTGCTGCCGGCCCCCGGCGACGAAGAAGGGCGGCGCACACCGCCGGCAGCGCGCCCGCTCGACGCCATCGTGCGGCACCTCGACAAGGCGCCGCAGATCGGCACGAGCAGCATCAGGCGGACGGCGCAGTTGCGGCGGCTCCTCCCTGGCGCCAGGTTTGGCACAATTCGAGGCAATCTGGATACGCGGCTGCGCAAGCTGGACTCGGGCGGATTCGACGCGATCGTCCTGGCTGCCGCAGGCTTGCGGCGGCTCGGCTACGACGCCCGTATCTCGGCTGCGCTGCCGATCGACGTGTGCGTTCCCGCTCCCGGACAGGGCATCATCGCCGTGGAAGTGCGGCGTGACGACGCCGAGGTACGAAGGGTGGTCGAATCCGTCAACGACTCCGTGGCTGCAGCGGCCCTTGCCGCCGAGTGGATGGTGGTGCGTCGCCTCGGCGGCGGATGTCAGATGCCGATCGGCGCGTACGCAAGCGTCTCGAACGCCGAATTGTCGCTGACCGCCACCGTCATCTCGATCGACGGCGAGCGTGCGGTGCGAGCGGAAGCCTCTGGCGCACCGTCGCAGGCCGAAGCGATCGGGGCGCAGGCAGCCACGCGGCTACTCGCGCAGGGCGCAGCCGAGATCCTCGCAGAGGCCAACAGCGCCCGCGGCGCCGTCGAAGGGCTGCAACCGTGAAACAGGCAATGGTGTATCTCATCGGCGCGGGTCCCGGCGATCCAGGGCTCATCACGGTTCACGGACTCGAACGCCTGCGCGCGGCCGACGTCGTGGTGTACGACCACCTCGTATCCCAGCGCCTGTTGAACTACGCGCGCAGGGATGCCGAGCTGATCGACGTCGGAACGGCTGCGCAGCCGATGGCGCACGAAGCGATCGGGTACCTGCTCGCGGAAAAAGCGCGGGAGGGGAAACTCGTCGCGCGCCTGAAGTGGGGCGACCCGTTCGTTTTCGATCGCGGCGCCGACGAGGCGTTGTTCCTGCACCAGCAGGGCGTGCCGTTCGAGATCGTGCCTGGCCTTCCCGCCGGAGTCAGCGTGCCGGCGTATGCCGGCATCCCAGTCAATTACCCGGGCGCCGGCGACACCATCACGCTCGTTCGCGGCTGCGAAGACGACAACCGGACGCCGCCGGATGTCGACTGGGCGAGCCTGACGCGCCTCAACGGCACCGTCGTGTGCCACGCGGGCCCCCAGCAGTTGCCGCACATCCTCGAGTCGCTGCGCGCCCATGGCTGGGCGGCCGACACGCACGCCGTCCTGATCTACAACGGCACCCTGCCCGACCAGGACACCGTGTCGGGCACGCTCGCCGAGCTGCTCGAAGTCCTCCATGCGCATCCCCGCCGCAAGGCCGCGACGCTCGTCGTCGGACGCGTGGTGGGACTGCGCGAACGTCTCCGCTGGTTTGACGCGCGGCCGCTCTTTGGCCGCCGCGTGCTCGTGACCCGGCCGCGCGAGCAGGCTGGCGAGCTCGTCGACCGGCTCTCGGCGCTCGGCGCAGACACCGTCGAAGCGCCCGTCATCCGGATTGCTCCGCCAGAAGATCGCGTGCCGCTGCTGCAGGCGGCCGCCGCTCCGGACGCCTTCGACTGGATCATCTTCACGAGCGTCAACGCCGTACACGCGTTCATGAGGGCGTTGTTCGAGGGCGATCGGGACATCCGTATGCTCAAAGGGCCGAAGCTGTGCACCGTGGGACCAGGCACGGCCGACCGACTGGCGGAGTTCGGCATCAGGGTCGACCTGATGCCCGATGAGTTCCGCGCCGAAGGCGTGATCAGAGCAATGGCGCAGACCGGCTCCCTCGACGGCGTGCGCGTGCTGCTGCCGCGGGCCGACATCGGCCGCGACGTGATCGCCGAGCAACTGCGCCACGCCGGCGCGGTGGTGACCGATGTCGTCGCCTACCGCACTGTCGCCGAGGAGGTCCTGCCGGACACCGGTCCCGATGTGTACGGTTTGCTCCTCGAAGGCCGGATCGATGTCGTCACCTTCACGAGCGCCTCGGCCGTGCGCAATTTCACCAGAATCTGTGGGGCAGACCAGACGGTCGACCTGCTCAAGAACACGGTGGTGGCGGTCATCGGACCGTCGACGGCGGACGCGGCCCGTCAGCTCGGGATTCCGGTAACCGTCCAGCCGCCGACCTACACAATTGCCGCGCTCGTCGACGCAATCGCAGCGCACTATGCGGCGGCGAAGAGCGCGTCACGGTAATTCTGAGTTCTAGCGGGTCACGGCAAGCCGCGCCCCGCCAGCTCACTTGCGCGCCCCGACACTTGACTCATCGCGTCAAGTTCCGGGCGTTCAAGGGTTCCAGCGGTCCGTGACGAAAGTCCCGGCCGGGCCACAGAGGCACAGAGACAAATTGGAAGAAACTCTCACCACGGCCTGCTAGGTTTCGCGATATGTCAAGATCGCAGGTATGGCTGTAAAGGTCGCATCCCGGCTCACCCTGGCGCGCAGGCCGCGGCGGCTGCGGCGCACCGAAGCCATTCGCAGTCTCGTGCGCGAGACCCACCTGAGGCCCGACGGCTTCATCTACCCGCTGTTCGTGTGCGAGGGGCGCGGCATCCGTCGAGAGGTGTCGTCGATGCCGGGCGTCTTTCAGCTCTCGGTGGACGAGGCGGTCAAGGAAGCGGCAGCCGCGAGGCAGGATGGCGTTCCGGGTGTGCTGCTCTTCGGAATTCCTGGCCGCAAAGATGCCACGGGCACGGCCGCGGCCGATCCCGAAGGTCCCGTGCAATCCGCCGTGCGCGACATGAGGCGCGCGGTTCCCGACCTCGTCATCATCACCGACGTATGTCTCTGCGAGTACACCTCACACGGCCACTGCGGGATTCTCGACGGTGAAGAGATCGTCAACGACATCACGGTTGCCCATCTCGTACAGGTCGCGCTGTCGCATGCGGTGGCCGGCGCCGACTTCGTCGCACCGTCCGACATGATGGACGGCCGGGTCGCGGCCATCCGCCAGGCGCTCGACGAGCGCGGCTTCGAGCGCGTCGGCATCATCTCGTACGCGGCGAAGTACTGCTCTGCGTTCTACGGTCCGTTTCGCGACGCGGCCGATTCGACGCCCCGGTTCGGCGACCGGCGGAGTCACCAGATGGATCCTGCCAACGTCGGCGAAGCGCTGCGCGAAGTCGAAACCGATCTGGCCGAAGGTGCGGATATCGTGATGGTGAAGCCCGCGCTCACCTGCCTCGACGTCATTGCGAAGGTCAAGCAGCGCTTCAACCAGCCGACGGCCGCGTACTTCGTGAGCGGCGAGTACGCGATGGTGAAGGCCGCCGCGGCCAACGGCTGGATAGACGAGCCACGGGCCATGATGGAAACGCTCACCGCGATCCGCCGCGCCGGCGCCGACATCATCGTGACGTACTACGCGCGGGACGCGGCGCGCGCCCTGCGTTCAGAACGTTCGGATCGTTCGTAACGTTCGCGAATGCGCCGGGCCACCGAAACAGCCACGGGCCACGGAGACACGGAGCCACAGAGAAGACTTTCTTGATCTTTGTGTCTCGGTGACTCTGTGGTCCGTCTCGCAACGATCAGACGATGAAACAACCGATCCGCAGCCAACAGTTGTTCGAGCGCGCCGGACGGATTCTGCCCGGCGGCGTCGACAGCCCCGTGCGCGCGTTCCAGGCAGTGGGCGGAGCGCCGCTGTTCATCCGGCGCGCCTCGGGCGCCGTCATCGAAGACGTCGATGGCAACCGCTTCGTCGACTACGTCATGTCCTGGGGGCCGCTCATCCACGGGCACGCTCCTCGCGGGCTGATTCGAGCGATTGCAGGAGCGGCGCGGCGTGGCACGAGCTTTGGCGCTCCGACTCCGCTCGAGCACGAGCTCGGCGAACGCGTCCGGGCGCTCGTCCCGTCGATGGAACGTGTGCGATTCGTCAGCTCCGGCACCGAGGCGGCGATCAGCGCCGTGCGCGTGGCCAGGGCGTTCACCGAGCGTGACAAGATCGTGAAGTTCGCGGGCTGCTATCACGGCCACGGCGACGCCTTCCTCGTGAAGGCGGGGTCCGGCGCCACCACGCTGGGCGTGCCGACGAGCCCAGGGGTCACGCGAGCGGTGGCATCCGACACGCTGCTGGCCCGGTACAACGACCTCGCATCGGTCGAGGCGCTGTGCCAGGTCCATCCTCACGCCATCGCCGCGATCGTCATCGAGCCGATTGCCGGCAACATGGGCGTCGTGCCGCCCTCCGAGGGTTTCCTTTCCGGTCTGCGCACGCTCGCCACGTCGCACGACGTCGTCTTGATTTTCGATGAGGTGATCTCGGGCTTCCGCGCCTCCGCCGGTGGGGCCCAGGCAATCTTCGGTGTCGCCCCGGATCTCACCTGCCTGGGAAAGATCATCGGCGGCGGGTTCCCGGTTGGCGCCTACGGAGGGCGCGCCGACCTCATGGAGTTGGTGGCGCCGGCCGGCCCCGTCTATCAGGCGGGCACGCTATCGGGAAATCCAGTGGCCATGACGGCCGGTCTCTGGTCGCTGAAGCGGCTGACTCCGAGCTTGTACAAGAACCTGGCCCGGCGCACGTCGATGCTGGCGGCAGGCCTTGCCGACTCGGCACGCGCGTCCGGGGTGCCGCTGCAGGTCAACGCGTTTGGATCGGTGTTGACGCCGTTCTTCACGACGTCACCGGTGCGGGACTACGAGTCCGCGCTCACGGCGGACACGGGGGCGTACGCCGCGTTCTTCAGAGCCATGCTGTCGCGAGGAATCTACTTGCCACCCTCGCAGTTCGAGGCATGGTTTCTCTCGGCCGCGCATACCGACCGCCACGTGCAGCAGACCGTCACGGCCGCACGCGGGGCTATGAAAGAAGTGGCGCGGCACATCTCAACCACGAAGGTCACGAAGGCTACGAAGAACAGACAGGCCACAGAGTCACAGAGTCACAGAGTTCAATAAGAAGGATTTCTCTGTGTCTCCGTGTCTCCGTGGCCCGTGGAGGTGAAAATGCAGTAACTGCTCTCAGCGGGCCGTCTGTATCTGCACCGGCGAGTCGATGCGCACGCGCAGCACCGATCCGGCGGGCAGATCGACCTCCTTGCCCTCGGTCGCCGCCATCGTGCCGCCGGCACCGATCAGGATTCCGGCCAAGGCTCCCTTGAAACCGCCAAGGATGCCGCCGATGATCGCGCCCACGCCGGCGCCGGTCCCGATGCGGCCCGCCTCACCCCGGACGCCCTCGCCTTCGATGGCCTGTGTCACGGTGCCCCGGACCGGATACGCGCGACCGTTGACCGTGAGCTGATCGAAGCTGAGCGTCATCCGCGCGGTGCGATTCGTGCGAGTGGCCGGTTCGACATTCGTGATCACGCCGCGCATCACCGATCCCGCGGGCACGAGCGTCCGCCCCCCGGCAGTGAAGTCCACGAGCGTGGTCGCCTCGAAACGGTCCTCCACCGTCGCCGTTCCGGAATTGAGACGCGTGGAGAGCCGGACGTCGAGCTCCGTCCCCACCGGAATTTCGCCCGTTCCCCGCGCCGTCGTCGTACCGGTCGTGGTACCGCGGGCGGTGGTGGTCTGGCTGCCGCTCGGCGGAGGCGTGTACGCGTTCACCGTGTCGCCGCGGGCGCGCGTGCGGAGATCTTCGACACGATCGCGCACGCCGGCGTACTCGCTGCGTACCAACGAGCCCTCCTTGCGGAGCTTCACCTTCAGGTAGATCACTTCCTCGCGAAGCTCATCTAGTTCCGCCTGCAGCTGGTTGGCACGCGTCGCATCGCGGTTGCGCACCTGTGTGACGTCCGTGCCTGCCTGGTACACGTTGTCCTGGAGTCGCTGAATGTCGGCCTGCGTCACGTTTCCCTGTGCAGCTACATAAGGGACCAGGCCGATCACGAAAAAGGCCGTCAGCGCGGCCCGACGAATGCTAGGCATGCGGGATTCCCCCTCTCGTGTGTCACAGATTTGAGACGTCCGGATTTCGCCTGCGGTTGGGTGCAATTGATGGGCCACCTCGCCGGGTTACCCCGGAGATCACTTGAGTGATACCCAATACGGCAACACCGAGACACCGAGAAAACTCCAATGATTCGCCTCGGTGCCTCAGTGCCTCGGTGTGTCGTGATCATCAAGGAAGTGAATCTCGGGGCTAGTTCCGCCACGGCATCAGCTGCTCGATCCAATTGATGCGCGTCAGATCGTTGTAGATCACCGTGACCATCAGCACCATCAACAGGACGAACCCGGCCAGCAGCATCTTCTCCTTCACCGCCATGCTGAAATCGCGCCGGGCGATGCCCTCGACCGCCATGATCAGAATGTGGCCGCCGTCGAGCACGGGAATCGGCAGCAGGTTGAGCAGCCCGAGGTTCAGGCTGATGGAGGCCATGAGGGTGAAGAGCGCAATCCAGCCGGCCTCGGCCGACTCTCCCGAGAGCTGCGCGATCGCCACGGGCCCCATCAGCTGCCGCGGCGAGGTTTCACCGACGAACAGCCCGCCCAGCGTGCGGAAGATCAGGCCGCTGAACTCGATGTTGCGCTCGATGCTCATCTGAATGGCTTCGAACGCATTGGGATCGAACCTTCGCGTCGGCTCGGCGACATACACGCCGAGCATGCCGCGGTCACCACGCTGCTCGGGCGTTGCGCGAATCTGCAGCGGCTGGCCGCCACGCTCGATGGTCAGCTCGATCTCACGCCCGCCGTTGCGCGAAATCGCATCGATGAGCTGCATGCGTGTCGCCATCCGCTCGCCGTTCACGGCCAGCACGACATCACCGGCCTGCAACCCGGCTCGCTCCGCCGGCTCGCCTGCAATCACGGACGCGACGATCGGATTGATGTCGGGGAGCACGCCGATGCTGCCGACTTCGAACCGCGTTTCCGATTCGGGCCTGATGGTGAGGGTGCGCGTCTGACCGTCGCGCTGCAGCGCGATCGAGACATCCCGATTCGCCCGCATGCCGATCGCGAGGAACAGGTCGTCCCAGGTATCGACCCCTTCCCCGGCCACTGACAGAATGCGGTCGCCGGGCCGGATGCCCGCAGCCTCCGCCGGCGACCCCGGGGCCACCGCGCCGACAACCGGCGGCTGATCCTGGTAGATTGGGACCTCAGCGCCTTGCGCCAGTACGACGGCCATGACGACGACGGCGAGGAGAATGTTCATCACCGGTCCCATGATCAGGATCTGGAACCGTTCCCACTTCGTTCGCGACAGGAACTCGTCCGGGCGGCCCGTTCGCGTATCGTCCGGGTTTTCGCCCGCCATCTTGACGTAGCCGCCGAGCGGTATCGCGCTGACGCAGTACTCCGTGTCGCCGCGGCGAACTCTCAGCAGCTTCGGGCCGAAGCCCAATGAGAACGTCAAGACGCGAACGCCCAGACGACGCGCGGCCACGAAGTGACCGAGCTCGTGCACGAAGACGAGCACGCCGAGGACGAACAGGAATGCGAGGATAGTGTTCACTGTGTCAATTCTAACGCGGACGGCCGTGGACCTTTGACGGGGGATCCTTACCTGTTGGCGTTAGGCTTTGGGCTTTGGGCTTACGAAACACTGTGCAACTCCCGCGCCGCGTCACGGGCGTACTCACGGGCCCAGCGGTCCACGCGCCGCACCACGTGCAAGGTGTCCACGTCCTCCCTGCGGTGCGCCTTCATCGTTTTCTCGATTACGTGGGGAATGCCCGTAAAGCCGAGCTTGCCGTCCAGAAATGCCTCCACGGCCACTTCGTTCGCGGCATTGAGGACCACGGGAACGGAGCCCTCCGCACGCAGGGCGAGGTACGCGAGACCCAGACAGGGGAATCGATCCGGCGAGGGAGGCAGGAACTCGAGCCGGCCGGCCCGAGTCAGATCCAGCGACGGCAGCGATCCGTCCCACCGTTCCGGGTACGAACACGCGTATTGAATGGGCAGCCGCATGTCGGTGACCCCGAGCTGGGCGATCACCGATCCGTCAACCAGCTCGACCATCGAGTGCACGATCGACTGCGGGTGAATGACGACGTCAATCTGATCGGCGGACACACCGAACAGCCAGTGCGCCTCGATGACTTCAAGACCCTTGTTCATCAGCGTGGCCGAGTCGATGGTGATCTTCCGGCCCATCTGCCACGTCGGATGCTGCAGCGCCGCATCGGGATCCACGCGTTCGAGCGCTTCACGCGGATAGTCGCGGAAGGGGCCGCCGGACGCGGTCAGGATCAAGCGGCGAATTTCCGTCCGCGCGCGTCCGTGCATGCACTGGTGGACGGCGTTGTGCTCGCTGTCGACCGGCAGAATCGCGACCCCGCGGCGGCGCGCCGCCTCCGTCACGAGTCGACCCGCCATGACGAGGATCTCCTTGTTGGCCAAGGCGATGGTCTTGCCGGCGTCGATGGCCGCCAGCACCGCGTCGAGGCCGGCACTGCCGGCGGAGGCGCAGATGACGATGTCGGCCGCCGGATGTGTGGCGACCGCCACGAGTCCCGCCGTCCCTGCCGCAAGGGTCGCGGGCGTGGCCGCGCCGCACAGGGTCTGAATTCTGTCGATCGCCTCGCCCGTCGCCATCGCCACGGTGTCCGGACGATAGCGCGCGACCTGTGCCGCCAGCAGCGACGCGTTGTCACCGGCGGCGAGTGCCACCACGTTCAGCCGCTCGGGGTGGGCATCGACAACCGCGAGTGCGCTGCGGCCGATCGACCCGGTCGATCCGAGAATGGCGACGTGCTTCACGTCCCTCCCAGGAGATACACGTAGAACGCAGGGGTCGCAAACAGCAGCGCGTCGATGCGATCGAGGATCCCGCCGTGGCCTGGAATGAGCGTCGCGCTGTCCTTCACGCCCGCAAGGCGTTTCAGCCGCGATTCGAAGAGGTCGCCGCAGATGCCGAGGACGACCATGATCACGCCAAGCAGCGCGAGCGACAGGCGACCGGCCGCCGGCAGCAGCGACGGGCCGGCCAGGACGATGAAGAGCGTCGCAGCCGCGACACCGCCGAGGGCCCCTTCAACCGTCTTCTTGGGGCTGATCGCCGGCGCGAGCGGCCGCCGGCCGACGAGCCGGCCCGTGTAGAACTGCGCCGAGTCGCTCACGACAATCACGGCCACGAGCAGCAGCGTCGCCATGCGGCCGCCGATGGTCTGGACCGCCACGAGCATCCCGAGCGGCATGCCGATGTACCACGGCGCAAGGAAGCGGGCGGCGGCGCGATCCACGGTCTGCCCGAGAAACAGCACCTCCGCGGCGAGCCACCCCAGACCGAGCAGCACCAGCGCGAGCAGATCGCCTCGGGGTGCTCCCGACATCCACCAGCACGTCACGACGACGAGGAGCAGCAGCGGGGACGCGTGCGGCGGGCGTCCGTTCCGGTGAAGCACCCCGATGTACTCACGCGCCGCAAGCGCGGCGATCAGGCACGCGAGCAGGCGAACACCGAGGAGCGGCAGAAACAGGATGGCCGCGAGGACGGCGGCGCCAAGCGCAACCCCGCTCACGAGCCGTATCATTTCGCGCCGATCGCCGCTCGCGCCGGAGTGATGCCGCCGTATCGCCGCTCGCGCTTCTGGTACGCCAGAATCGCTTCGAGCATGTGCCGCCGCCGGAAATCGGGCCAGAGAGTCTCGGTGACGTAGATCTCCGCGTAGGCAATTTGCCAGAGCAGATAGTTGCTCACCCGCATCTCTCCGCTCGTCCTGATGAGCAGATCGGGATCCGGCTGTCCCGCCGTGTAGAGGAACTGCGCGAAGCGCTCTTCGTCGAGCTCCTCGGGACGCATGCCGGACTGCAGGGCGCGCCGCGCGGCATCGACGATCTCCGCGCGTCCACCGTAGTTCAGCGCGATGTTGAACAGCATGCCGGTGGAGTGCGCCGTCCGTTCCATCGCGATGCACAACTCGCGTTGCACGTCGGCGGCGAGTTCCTCCATCCGGCCGATCACGCGAAAGCGGATGTCGTTTCGCAGCAGCGTCTCGAGCTCCGAGCGCAGGTACCGCTTGAGCAGCACCATGAGTGTGCCGACCTCTGACGCGGGCCGCTTCCAGTTCTCGATGGAGAAGGCATAGAGCGTCAGCACGTCGAGCCCCAGCCGGGCGCCCGTCTCGACCGTGTCGCGAACGGCGTCGATGCCGGCGCGGTGCCCCTCTACGCGCGGCAGGTGGCGCTGGGCGGCCCAGCGGCCATTGCCGTCCATGATGATCGCGACATGCACGGGCAGCCGCTCGAAGCGGATTTGCCGCGCGAGCACCTCGTCAGGATGACCCGCCGGAATCCACGCCAGGACGTCTTCAAGCGACACGTGCGGGCGCCTCGATCTCGCGTGTTCGCAAGCAGTTAATCATAGTCCACACGGACCAGGAACAGGCCGTGCGCCGCCGCCGTCGCACCCGCCGCCGCGCGGCTCCCACCTGCCAGCAGCGCCGCCATCGAGGCGGCCGCCCGTCTGCCGCGGCCGATGTCGACCAGCGTGCCGACAATGGCACGGACCATGTGGCGAAGGAACCCGTTGGCGCTGACCTCGTACGCCACCAGCGTGTGGTCGCCACCCGTCGGCACGAACGGCACGAGGCTTCCGGCAACATGATGGACCTCGGATTGCGTGACCGTGCGTGTCGCGTCGCCGACATCACTCCCCGTGCTGCGGAACGCGGAGAAGTCGTGCGTCCCGACGAGTGTATCGGCGGCCGCCCGCATGGCCAGCAGGTCGAGCGGCTCCGGCACGTGCCCCACGTACGCCCGTTCGAACGGACTGACGAGGTGCGCGTTTCGCAGCAGGTAGCGGTAGGTCTTCGATCGCGCGCTGAACCGCGCGTGAAAATCGGGCGCGGCGTCTTCGACGCGCGTCACCCGGACGTCGGGCGGCAGACACGCGTTCAGGCCGCGCGCCAGCGCCTCTGTCGTGTGACGGGAGGTCATGCGGGCGCTGGCGACCTGGCCGAGCGCGTGCACCCCTGCGTCGGTCCGGCCGGCGCCCTGCACGTCGACCGCGTCGCCCTCGAAACGCGCCAACGCGTCCTCGAGCAAACCCTGCACGGACACGCCGTCGGCTTGTCGCTGCCAGCCGACAAAGCGGGTGCCGTCATAACTGATGGTCAGCTTCAGTGTGCGCCGCACGGTTTCTCCCACGATCGATACGGGCCACGGAGACACAGAGACACGGAGACGAATTCTCCGTACCGTTCTCCTGCACGGCACCTTCTGCGTACGTGGTGTCCGGCTTCAACCGGACCTGACCTACACACGCGACCCCGGCTTGACGACCGGCTGGCCCGCCAGGCACAGCGGGCAGGCGCCGGGCTCGTAGGTCGACAGCGACACGGTGGCCAGCGCGTGAAACGGCACGCCGATTCGCTGTTCGCCGCCGCTCCGATCGACGATGGCGGCAGCGCCGACAACCTGCGCGCCGGCGGCGCGCGCAACGTCGATCGTGTCCCGCGTCGATCCCCCCGTTGTCACGACATCTTCCACCACGAGCACGCGCTCACCCTGTCCGACGGTGAACCCGCGCCGGAGCGTCAGGGTCCCGTCCTGCCGTTCGGCAAACATGGCCCGGACGCCCAGGGCGCGCGCGACTTCCTGACCGATGACAATGCCGCCAAGCGCGGGCGACAAAACGGCCTGGACCCCAAGACCGCGAACGCGCTCGCCCAACACCGCGCCGAGCGCCTCGGCCTCGCGCGGATACTGCAGGACGAGGGCGCACTGGAGGTACCCGGAGCTGTGCAGCCCCGAGGTGAGGCGGAAGTGCCCTTCCAGCAGCGCACCGGATCGTCTGAACCGTTCGATCACCTCGCTGGCATCCATCGTCGTCATCAGAACCCGCCCATTCAATCCTATAGCCCGTCATGCGGCTTCAAATGAGAATTTCGTACCATTGACGAGATTGGTGATTGGTGAATCGCACGGTTCGAGCACAGCCTGAATCACGACGTCTGGAGTAACTGACATGCGCACGATCCTGTTGATGCTCTTCTGCATACCCACGCTGGCAGCCGCGCAGTCGCAAGCGCCACCGGCCGCAGCCACCCCGACCGTGCGGCGTCTCACGATGGAGGAGGCGGTGCAGGCGGCGCTCGAGAACAACCTCGGCGTTCAGGTGGCGCGATTCGACCCGGCCATTCAGGATTTCGGTGTGGCGGAGGCGCGCGCGGCCTGGTTCCCGACATTCAACACCACGGCGCAGAGCGCCAGCATCGACACCCCGAACAATAGTTTTCTGTCGGGCGCGCAGGGGCTGAAGACGATCGACGATCGCTTCAACACGAACGTCGGCGTGAGCCAGCCGCTTCCCTGGGGCGGCACGTACAGCGTCGGCTGGGACAGCTCGCGAACGACGACGACGAACATCTTCTCGAATTTCTCGCCGCTGCTGCGTTCGTCGCTGGCGCTCAACTACCGCCAGCCGTTGCTCCGCGGCTTTTCCATCGACATCCTCCGCCAGCGACTCCTCATCAGTCAGAAGAATCGGGAGATCGCCGACGTGACGCTGCGGCAGTCGGTGGTCTTGACGTCACGGGCGGTCCAGCACGCCTATTGGGATCTGGCGTTCGCGATCGCGTCGCTCACCGTGCAGCGGCAGTCGCTCGATCTCGCGCTCGAGTCGCTCAAGAACACCCGCGCGCGTGTGGAAATCGGCACGACGGCGCCCATCGACGTGGTCGAGGCGGAGGCCGAAGTAGCGCGGCGCGAGGAGGCCGTCATCGTGGCCGACGCACGGATTGGTACGGCAGAAGACGTGCTGCGAGCGCTCGTGTACGATTCGTCGGCGCCCGACTTCTGGACGCTGCGGATCGAGCCGGTGTCGAGGCCGTCTCCTGAAAGGCCTCCGGTCGACGGGGACGCCGCCATGCGGACGGCGTTCGCCGACCGCACCGACCTGCAGCAGGCGCGGAAGAACCTCGAAGCGACCGATATCAACCTGCGGTACTTCAGAAATCAGACACTGCCCGACGTGGTCGCCAGCTTCGACTACGGCGTGACGGGCCTCGGCGGCACACAGTTTCTGCGGGGGACAGGCTTTCCGGGCCCGATCGTCGGTCAGGCGCAACGGGGTTTTGGCACCGTGCTGCGCGACCTGTTCGCCAACGACTTTCCCACTTGGACGGCGACGGTCAGCATCAGCTACCCGATCGGGCCCACACCGCAGGATGCGGAGCTGGCGCGCACGCGCCTCCAGTACACCCAGACGCGGACGCAGTTGCGCAATCAGGAGCTGCAGGTCGCCACCGAGGTGCGCGACGTCGCACGGCAGGTGGCGAGGAACCAGAAGCTCATCGAGACGACCCAGGCCACCCGCCAGCTGATGGAGCGGCGGCTCGAGGCCGAGGAGCGGAAGTTCCAGGCCGGGACCTCCATCAGTTTCCTCGTGTTTCAGGCGCAGCGCGATCTGGCGGAGGCACGCAACAACGAGCTGCGCGTGCTGCTCGACTACGAGCACTCGGCCGTCGACTTCGCGGCCGTCCAGCAGGCGCCGTTGCGGTAGAGTTCAGGCGCCGTCGGCTACAATTCGGGCTCGTGTGGAGCCGCATCGCGCTGCTCGGGGTCGTCTGGCTCTTCTTCGGCACCGCCGCTGCGACCCAGGGCCAGACCGGCAGCATCAAAGGATTCATCAGCGATGACTTGGATGCGCGACTGCCTGGCGTCATGGTGACGGCGACCGGTCCCGCCCTGATGGGCACGCGGACCGCCACCAGCGATCAACAGGGGTTCTACCGCCTGCTGGATCTCCCGCCGGGCAGCTACCACGTGGAAGCCCAGCTCGCCGGCTTCGCTCCTTTCGAGCAGCGCGATCTGGCCATCCAGGCGGGCCTCAGCATTCAGTTGGACTTCACGATGAAGATTGGCGACCTTGCCGAGACCATCGAGGTCCGGGACGAGGCGCCGTTGCTCGAAGCCGAGAAGGCCACGCGCACCCTGCATCTCGACGGCGACTTCCTTCGCGCGCTGCCTCTCACGCCCGGCCATGACTGGTGGGATGCATCGACACTCGCACCCGGCGTCCTGCTCAGGCACGGCGCCGCGGACGCCGTCGAGACGCACGGCGCCGCGGTATCGAGCAACGTCTTTCTCATCGATGGGATCGACGTGAGCGATCCCGGACAAAACACGCCGTTCGGCACCTATCTGCCGCCCGACGCCGTGGAACAGATCGCGATGACAACCTCCGGGCACGACGGGGCCTCGCGCATGGCTGTCGGGGCCCAGTTCGCCGTCGTGACCCGATCGGGTGGCAACCAGACGCACGGCGCCCTCACGATCGACCTGCAACCCAGGACCCTCAACGCGACCAACGTGCCCGGCGGCACGCCCGCCGGCCGCTCGATCGCCCGACCGGCTGTGTCGCTGGGCGGGGCGCTCATCCGCGATCGCCTCTGGTACTTCGGGGCATACCGCTACATTCGCGAGCGCAACGGGTTGGCGCGGACGGACGACGAACTTGCAGCCCTCCGCCTGTTTCAGCCTGGGTTCGTCCCCTACGATTCGCGTCTCCGACAGCACCAGTCGCTGACGAAGGTCACCTTCCAGGCGAGTGCGGCCAATCAGCTGGTGCTGAGCGTCCAGTTCGATCACACCAGGGCAGCGAACCTTGGCTTCCCACGCTCGACTCGCGAGCGCGCCCTGGGCTCCCGATCGCTCGGTCCCGTCTACAGCGGCACGTGGCGGCGCTCAATCGGCCGTCGCGCGTCACTGGAGGCTCAGGCTGGTCTGTATTCGAAGTCGTCCGAGTTTTTGCCACAAGGCGAAGGACCCAACATCCGCGTCTATTCGAGCGTGGTCTCGTCGCAGGGGCGCCAGTTCGGCTCCGGACCCCTCATCGTGGAGATGGGGAACGTCCCCACGGTCGTCCAGTCGCCGACGGGGCGACGAAGCAATGTCAACGGTACCTTGAGGTATGCTCCGGGCGCGTGGGGGAGAAGTCACGAGCTCACTCTCGGACTGAACCTGCTGCCGGCGACCGAGTATTCGAACCTGAACGTCTCGTCGAACGGAGGATTCGTGTCCGAGGAACGTGTCCGGGTCGATCCAGCCGACCAGGCGGCGGCAACACGAGCCTTTCACCGCCAGTACCAGAATCCCGTCGCATTGCCAACCGAGGGGAAGTCGTCTCGGGCGGCTGGCCTCTTCGCGCAGGACAGCTGGCGTCCGGGTCCGCGCTGGGTCGTCAACGCGGGCGTCCGGTTCGACTGGGCGGAGGCCTTCGACACATTGGGCGACGAGGTGCAACGCTCCTGGCAGATCGGCCCGCGATTTGGCGTCACGTATCGGCTGACCGGCGACGGCCGGACCATCGTCCGCGGCGGGGTCAACCGGATCCACGATGCCATCAATACGTTCTACGTC
>JBOGIR010000510.1:0-29375 GCA_050742335.1 Vicinamibacterales bacterium
GCTTTAGCGTGCGCGGCAGCCTTCACGAAGGAGCATCTATGCGCCGGTGCTTGTGCGTACTCGGCCCTCTCGCGCTGTTCATGGCGGCGTCCGCCGCGTCCGGCGACGATGGCTCGCGCCTGGTCTCCGTGGATCACCACGTGCGGGTGAAATCGACGGCGCCGGCCTTCTCCGGTCAGGATGCGCAGATCTACGTCCGCGAAGTCGTGCTCGTGGGGACGGCGTTGCGTGGTGGCCCGGCCGCGGACCGCGTCGTGCTGTTCGTACACGGTGCGGGCACACCGGCCGAAGTCGCCTTCGACGTTCCCTACAAAGACTACAGCTGGATGGCGTTTCTCGCGAAAGCCGGCTTCGATGTCTTTTCCATGGACACGACCAGCTACGGCCGCTCCACGCGTCCGCCGGTCATGAACGACCCGTGTAACTTTTCGAAGGAGCAGCAGGCGCAGTTCGTTCCGCACGTGATCCCGGCGCCGTGCGCGCCGTCGCATCCCACGCCGATCACGACGATGGGGTCGGACTGGCACGACATCGGAGCGGTGGTCGACTACCTGCGGGCGCTGCGCCGCGTGGACAGGGTGTCGCTCGTTGGTTGGTCGCAGGGTGGCCCGCGTGCGGGCGGGTATGCGGCACGCAATCCGGCGAAGGTGGCGCGGCTGGTGGTGCTGGCGCCGGCCTACAACCGCGGGTCGCCGTCGGAAGCGCCACACCCTCTGCCCTCTGGCAACGGGCCAATGACGGCGCAGTCCCGCACGGACTTCGCAGCCAACTGGGATCGACAGGTTGGTTGCCCGGAGCAGTACGAGCCGGCGGTGAGCGACGTTGTCTGGTCTGAAATGCTGGCGTCCGATCCCGTCGGGGCGACCTGGGCCGCTGGCGTCCGCCGTGCGCCCGGGGTGCCGACGTGGGGCTTCAATCAGGCGACCGTCGCCAGGATGCAGACGCCCTTCCTGATGATCGCGGGCGCTCACGACAAACAAGTGGTGCCGGAGCGCGTACGCGAACTTTATGCTGATTTGGGATCGCAGCAGAAGGTCTTCATCGACCTGGCATGCTCATCCCACAACGCCATGTGGGAGAAGAACCACCTGCTGCTGTTTCAGGCGTCGCTCGAATGGCTGAAGGACGGCAAGGTGAACGGAATGCCCGACGGCGTCGTGAAGCTCGGCTACTGACGTCGCCCTGAGCCCTTCGACGCGCCGTTTGCCCTGAGCCTGTAGAAGGACGAACGGAGTCGAAGGACTCGACACAAGCGACGTCGAGGTTGGCATGAGGATCGAGCTCCGAGTCAACGGACGCGCGGCGACGGTCGACGTCGATCCGGCCACGCCCCTGCTCTACGTCCTGCGGAACGATCTTGCGCTCGACGGCCCGAAGTTTGGCTGTGGGCTCGCGCAGTGCGGGGCGTGCACGGTCCTTTCTGGCGGTAAACCGATCCGCTCCTGCGTCACGCCAGTGTCGGCGGCCGGCGCCAAAGAGATCGTCACGCTGGAGGGGCTTGGGACACCCGAGCGGCCTCACCCGGTTCAACAGGCCTTCATCGACGAGCAGGCGGCGCAGTGCGGGTACTGCATCAACGGGGTGATCCTCACCGCGAAGGCCTTTCTCGACGAGCACCCCAATCCGACCGACAGTCAGATTCGGCAGGCGCTGGCCGGCGTCCTCTGCAGGTGTGGGACGCATCTGGAAATCATCCGCGCAGTGAAGCGCGCCGCACAACATCGAGCCAAGGCATGAAATCAATCAGCCGCCGGGAATTCGTGCGGAAAGGGTGCGATGCGCTGATTGTCGGCTTCAGCCTGCGTGCTGGAATTCCTCCGGCGATCGCCTGGAGTCAGACAGCACCGTCCGCGACGCCGTCCGCGAAGCCGGTGATCCCCGAGGAGCTCGACTCGTGGCTCGCGATCGGCCGTGACGGCAAGGTCACGGTCTTCACGGGCCGGATCGACATGGGCACCGGGATTGAGACCGCGTTCCGCCAACTGGTCTCCGACGAGCTGGACGTGCCCTTCGAGAGCGTCACGATCGTCATGGGCGACACGGACCTGACTCCCGATCAGGGAAAATCGACGGCAAGCAGTAATGCCTCGCTGGGCGCCCAACCTCTGCGAGTCGCCGCGGCCGAAGCTCGCCGGGCCCTCTTGAAGATGGCGGCGGATCGATTCAGCGTGCCCGTCGATCAACTCGAGGTCGCCGACAGCATCGTTCGAGTCCGAACGGCCCCCTCGAAGCAACTCTCCTACGCCGACTTGATCGGGGGACGCCGCTTTACGACGAAGCTCGATCAAGAAACCGAAGGTGGGCTGACCCAGCCCGTACTGTCGAGCGGGGTTCGCCTCAAGGGACCCAGTGAGTTGCGCCTCGTCGGCACGTCTGTTCCGCGAGTGGATGTTCCCGCCAAGGTCACGGGTTCATATCCGTACGTCCATAACGTTCGCGTTCCAGGGATGCTCCATGGGCGCGTGGTTCGGCCACCAAAGATCGGAAGCACTCTCGTCCGCGTCGACGATCGCTCCGTGAGCGGTGTGCGCGGTCTGGTGAAAGTCGTCACGAAGGCCAATTTCGTTGGAGTGGTCGCCGAGCGCGAAGAACAGGCCATCCGGGCGGCCCGACTCCTGAAGGTCGAGTGGACGGGCGGCCGGACACTCCCGGACTATCCGGACCTCTACAACACCGTCCGCCGCGCCAGGCTGGTCAAGACCGACGTCGTCGAAAGCGCCGGTGATGTGGACGCCGCGCTCGCCGGTGCGGCCAAGGTCTTCAAGGCGACGTACACATTTCCGATCCAGCTTCACGCGATGCTCGGCCCATCCTGTGCGGTGGCCGACGTTCACGACGGCCGCGCCACGATCTGGTCGGGCTCACAGTGGATTCAGGGCGATCGACGCAATCTCGCCACGATGCTGGGCTTCCCGCTCGAGAACGTCCGCTGTATCTGGGTGCAGGCGTCCGGCTCCTACGGAAGACTGGGGTGCGACGATTCCGCGGCTGACGCGGCGCTTCTGTCGCAGGCGGTTGGAAAACCGGTGCGGGTGCAATGGATGCGGCACGACGAGCATGGGTGGGAGCCCATGAGCCCGCCCATGACGATGGACGTTCGAGCCGGCCTGGATGCAGAAGGTCGTGTCATCGCGTTCGATTTTCAACAGTGGTCGCAGAGCCACTCGCGAGGTGAGTCGGGCAACTTCCTCGCCTGGCGCCTGATCGGGGGAAACCCGGATTGGGAGCGGCTCTCCGGCGGTCCGTATCCCCCGTCCTATGAAATCCCGAACAGGCGGCTGTCTGGGCACTTTGTCGACGAGCTGTTCCGGTCGATCTATCTTCGAGCGCCGGGACGCATCCAGGACACCTTCGCCATCGAATCCTTCCTGGACGAAATCGCGGCCGACCAGCACGCGGATCCCGTCGAATTCCGTCGTCGCTATCTGAAGGACGCGCTGGCGTTGCAAGTGTTCAACGCCGCGGTGCAGAAGGCCGGCTGGCAGCCCCGGCCATCAGTCCGGCCGAAGGCCCGTCAGAGGGTCGTGAGCGGACGCGGGATCGCCTTCGGCGAGCACAATGCGGAGAAACGCGCAACGATCGTGGCAGACGTGCAGGTCGATCGGGCCAGTGGCCGCGTTCGTGTTCCGAAAATCGTCATCGCGACCGCCTGCGGCCGGATCATCAATCCGCAGGGGCTCAGGCACCAGGTTCAAGGGGCCGTGCTTCAAGGGGTCAGTCGTACGCTGTTCGAGGCCGTGAAGTTCGACGGCTCTCACGTCACGAGCCTGGATTGGCGTTCGTATCCGGTGCTGACGTTCCCGGACGTGCCCGAGATCGAGACCGTGCTGGTGGATCAACGGGACGTCGAACCGTCCGGCGCCGGCGAGCTCGCCACCGTGCCCGTGGCGGCCGCGGTGTGCAACGCCATCTTCGACGCCACCGGTGTGCGACTGCGCGAGGTGCCGTTCACGCCGGACCGCGTTAAGATGGCGCTGGGATAACGGCCGCGCGTCGGTCGGTCCTGAGTGCAGCGCGCAGGTCGATTGCTGAGGAGGGTCGTTCATGGCTTTCCCGCTTACCGTCAATGGGTTTCAGTACGTCGTCGATGTGGAACCAGACACACCGCTTCTCTGGGCTCTTCGCGACGCGATCGATCTCACGGGTACGAAGTACGGTTGTGGGATCGCCCAGTGCGGGGCCTGCACGGTGCACCTGAACGGCCGAGCCGTTCGCTCGTGCTCCATTCCGGTCAAAGCCGCCGTCGGCGCCACGATCACCACCATCGAAGGGCTGTCGGTCGATGGGACGCACCCAGTGCAGCTTGCGTGGAAGGAGCTTGACGTGCCGCAATGCGGTTACTGACAGTCCGGGATGATCATGGCCGCGGTGGCGCTTCTCCAACGCACGCCGGCTCCTACCGACGGCGACATCGATACCGGTGTGACCAACGCGTGCCGATGCGGCACCTATCATCGTGTTCGCCAGGCGATTCACCGGGCAGCGGCGCTGATGTCCGCGTCACCGTCGGGCTCCGTGGAGGAGAAACGATGACACCGAAAAAGACGGTAGCGGAGGCGATGACGGCCCATGCCGAGAAGGTGGGGATGGATCGTCGTCAGTTCTTCATCACGACGGCCGCAGTCGGTGGCGCGATGGTCGTCGGGTTCGGGTGGCCGCGCCGGGCCGATGCGGTGGAAGTGACGACGCCTGTCGCACCCTGGTACCGGGAGTCTTCGGTTCCCGAAATCAATGCGTGGATTGTCGTCGCGCCGGACGATACCGTGACGATTCGCATCGGCCAGACCGAGCTCGGTCAAGGCGTATGGACCGCCTGCGCGATGATGATCGCAGAGGAGCTTCAGTGCGACTGGAGCAAGGTGCGCGGCGAGTATGCGTCTGCGAATCGAGACGCGAGGGAAAAGGCTCCGGAATGGACGCTCGAGAACCCGGCAGGGCCGAAGCCGGCTCCGCTCGATCCCCGCGGTGGTGGCGGAACCGGCGATCTGCCGGCAACCAACGAGAGGATCAGCTGGTCAGGCGTGTATCGTCGTATGACGACCCACAGGAGTGGAGCGGTCAAGAACAACCTGTACTACTACCAGCTAGCTGGCGCCGAGGCGCGCGAACGCCTGCTGCTGGCCGCGGCGGAGCGCTGGGGAGTCCCCACGTCGGAGCTCACCGCGAAGGACAGCATCATCACGCACGCGGCTACCGGAAGGACTGTGAGATACGGTCAGGTAGCGGCGCGCGCGGCGCAGCTTCAGCATCCGCATCCAGAGACGATCACGATCAAGAGCGCGCACGAGTTCTCGCTGATGGGAACGGAGCGCAAGAATCTCGACGTGCCGTCGAAGGTCACAGGACAGGCGGTCTACGCCATCGATGTGAAGGTCCCGGGTAGCCTGTATGCGTGCGCCAAGGCGTGTCCAGTCTGGGGCGGCGACGTCAAGAGCTACGACTTCGATGCGATCAAGGGCAAGCCGGGCGTCCATTCCGTTGTGCAGTTTCCCAAGCCTGACGCCGGATTGATTCGCAACCGCCAGTTCAGCGGCGGGGTCGCGGTGATTGCCGATTCGTGGTGGCACGCCAAGACCGCCCTCGACGCCTTGCCCATCGAATGGGCCTATCCGCCCTACACGCACCTCAACACCGAAAACATGCAGCGGGCGCTCGTCGATGCGCTGAAAGAACCGGGGCGCGAGCTTTATCAACGGGGGAATGTCGAAGACGCGATGCGCGGGGCTGCCAAGGTCATCGAGGCGAGCTACGACGTGCCGTACCTGGCGCGTGCGCGTATGGAACCTGGCAACGCGACGGCTCTCGTGACCGACGATCGCGTAGATATCTGGATCGGCGACCAGAGCCCGCAGGAGACGCGATTCAGCGCGTCTCAGATCGCCGGGATCCCGCAAGAGAATGTGTACATCCATACCACTCATCTTGGAGGGGGCTTCGGCAGGAGCGGCAACGGACCGCAGGCCGAGCACGCCGTCATGGTGGCCAAAGCGGTCAAGGGACGGCCGGTGAAGCTTCAGTGGACCCGCGAGGAGGACTGGTCGGTCGGAACGACCTATCGTGCGATGGGCGCTGCGCGGATGCGTGCTGGCTTGGGCGCGGACGGCTATCCGGTTGCCATGGACCTGCGTGCCGCCGCCGATCGGGGCGGCGCCAACCTCAACCGCGGACTCGTGCCAGGCTACTTTGTCCCCAATCTCCGTGTGTCGAATCATTTCGGCGACTTCCACGTTCCATGCGGCACGCGGCGGGCCACGGGCAGTCCGTCCAACGTGTTCTTCGTCGAAAGCTTCATCGAAGAGCTGGCTCACGCCGCGGGCAAGGATCCGTACGAGTACCGCCGGGAGTTGATCTCGCGTCACCACTTCGTCTTCAAAGACGACTGGCTGAAGGCGCTCGACATGGTCGCTGACATGGCAGGATGGGGGAAGCCGCTGCCCGAAGGGTGGGCCCGCGGCATTGCGATCGCCGACCGGCGGGAAAATCGAGAAGAGGCCGATGTCTGCACGGTCTGCGCCGTGGTGTGCACCGTGTCGGTCAGCAAGGCTGGTGCCGTCCGTCTGGAGCGCATAGACGTGGCGTTCGATGAGGGCTTTGGCTTCGTCAATCCGTTGTCGGTACGAAAGCAGATCGAGGGACAGGTGGCGTGGGGGTGGAACGACGTCATGCATCAAGCGTTCACGGTGAAGGAAGGACGAATGGAGCAGAGCAACTTCCATGACTTCCCGGTCTCGCGCATGAGGGAGTATCCGCGCGAGGTGAACATCCGCTTCTTCAAGACCAATCACTGGCTGGAAGGCGTGGGTGAAGAAGCGATGGCGCAGATCCCGCCAGCCATCGTCAACGCCGTGTTCCGAGTCACAGGGAAGCGCGTCAGAAGCCTGCCCATGAAAAAGCATGACTTGAGCTGGGCGTGAGCCGCCGCCCGGCGACCGTCGGAGGAGGCTGCACCCGAAGGCGCGAAGACACTACCGACTGGAATCCCGCGCGGCGGATGGAATGACGTTCTCGAGTGCCCACACCTCGACGGTGTTCTTGCCGACGATATACGAGATCCGCATCCCATCGGGCGACAGCGCGAACCCGCCATCGAGGTAGGCATCGGTATCGGCAAGCGTCCACTCGTCCACATTGATGTCGAGCCGCCGGGGCTGACCGTCACCGGTTGGCACGAGCCAGAGCGCCGCACGGCCACCGGATCTTCGGGCCGCAAGGATCGATCGGCTATCGGGCGCCCACGCGAAACTGTGCATCTGCGGCGGAAACTCCTGATCCGTGAACCGCATCAACTCTCGCGGCGGGCCGCCGTCCACCGGAACGAGCAGCAGGCGCGCGGTCTTCGTGGCGGGATCCAGTTCCGTCGTCAGCGCGAGCTGGGCTCCGTCCGGTGAGACCTCGAAATTCTGGACGACTCCAACGAACACGTCGCGTTCGGCGCCCGATCGGAGGTCCCGTTCGACGATCCGCCGGTTCTCGTCCTGGCTGTCGAAGTAAATCCTCGAGCCATCTGCGGACCATCGCGGGGACGACCCCAGGTTGGGCCGGTAGGCGAGCGCGGTGACTGTGTCGGTCTTGATGTCGAACCGGAAGATACCGTCTCGTCCCTTTGGATCGCGGCCGCCGATGAGCAGCGACGATCCATCGGGCGACCAGCGCGGATCGCGCGTGTAGCCGACTTGCCCCCTCGACAAGCGGCGTACCTCGCCCGTCTGCACATTTCGAATTACCAGGCACGAGCCGAGACTGCGGCACGCCTGATAGGCGAGCGACCTACCGTCCGCGGACCAATTCGCATCCTGCGGGCCCGGAACGAAGCCCTGCGCAAACGCCACAGGCGGCCCCACCAGTCTTCCCGCTGCGAGATCAATCGGCTGCACCTTGATGTCGCGGCTGCTGACGATCTTGTACACGACTGCGGTGCCTGAGGATGTCAGGCCGAGAGAGAACGTTTTGGGGCCCATGTCCGACCGGAGAAGTTCCGCCTGCCCCGCCGGCCTCCCGTCCGCCATCGGCACAGCCCACAGCCCGTTCGATCCGGTTCGGTCGCTGCTGAACAGCAGGTGCGACCCGTCCGGCGTCCAGCCAATGAGCGATTCGTCTGCGGGATGCGCAGCGATCACTGTTTCCCGGCTCCCGTCGATCGCGACCACGTACAGATCGCGCTGATCGGTCGAGTCGCTCGCGGACAGGTCGTATGCAATGTGCTTGCTGTCTGCCGAGAAGAAGATTCGCTCCGGGCGCTCCCATCCGATCGACTTCAGCACGCGGACCGAGCCATCGCTGACCAACGCGACGATGATCTGACCCGAGCCGTCGGTGCGCGCCAGACTCAGCGCAATCGAGCGCCCGTCCGGCGACCAGTCGAGGGGGCCGGCGAATCGCACGTCCTTGCGGTCGAACCTGATCAGCTGCCGTGGGGTGGCGGTCGAGGACGGCGAGAGGATCCGCACGCTGCTCTCGTGATCGTCGTGCCATGTGTACGCGAGTTGTCTGCTATCCGGCGAGAACACCGAGTACCCGGCCGACCCGGTGTCCATGTCGGGCCAGGATGTCTTATGGGTGAGCAGACGATTGGTATTCGTGGCGATGTCGTGGACCGCAAGGTCGCCGTATTCATACCAGTCGACATAGCTGATCAGGCGGCCGTCGGGCGAGACGCGGCCGAACATGTCGACCTCGCGGCCGGTCCAGATGGCGCGATCTCCGCGAGCGGTCACGCCGCTCCTGTCGCGGTCGAGCCGCGCCTGCGCGATCGCAACCGCGTCGCGCTGGTCCGCGAACTCTCGAACGACCCGTTCGTACACGCTTTTGGCCTGCGCGTCGCCCAGCTTCTGATAGCAGTCGGCCATCCCGAGCAACGCCTGCGAGGCAACTCCTCGATTGCTTCCGGCCCTGGCGACGACCTGCCTGTACAAAGCCAGGGCGCCAGGGAGGTCGCCTTCCACCTGCGCCTTGTGCTCGGCCGCCTTGAGCTGCACGGCCACGTCGCGCGATTGGGCCAGCGGCCCCGCAGCGGCGAGCACCGCGACGGTAATCACGATCGCGAATCCGCGTGTCATGCGCGAACCTCCTGTGCGACCCACGATAGGCGGGCGGCGTCAGTGCTCAATCGCGCGCTGGTCATCGTTCGGTCATGCCTTCGGCGTCGAATCGGTAGCCGAGGCCGCGAAGTGCAATCAGGTACCGCGGGTGCTGGGGATCGGGCTCGATCTTCTTTCGCAGGTTCGTCACCTGGTTGTCGACGACCCGATCGGTCACGTGTGTGCCCGGCCCCCACACCTCGTCAAGGAGCTGCGCGCGCGTGAGGAGGCGCCCCGCGCGCTGCACGAACGCCGCCAATAGCTTGAATTCGAGCGCCGACAGCTCCACGGGCCTACCCGCGCGGCGCAGCTCGCATCGCGTGAAATCGAGCTCCGCGTCGCCGAATCGGCAGACGTCGGGAACGGCGCCTGCCCGCCGCCGGAGATGCGCCTTGATCCGCGCCCGAAGCTCGCGCGCGCTGTACGGCTTGGTGACGTAATCGTCGGCGCCCGACTCGAGACCGAGCACCTTTTCCGCCTCCTGTGTCCTGGCGGTGAGCATCACGATCGGCGCGTCCACGCCCCCGCGTCGCGCCTCGCGGCACACGTCGAAGCCGTCGCGCCCCGGCAGCATGACGTCGAGCAGAATCAGGTCGAACTCGTTCGAGAGAGCGCGCCGGACCGCGGTGTCGCCGTCGGCGACGACCTCCGTCGCGTACCCTTCGCGCTGCAAATCGTCCTCGAGTGCGAGCGCAATGCTCGGTTCGTCTTCGACGATGAGGATGCGGCTCATGACGCGGCTGGGACGTGAAGCGGCGCCACCGATGCCGCCAGCGCCGGCAGGGCGATCGTGAACGTGCTCCCGCGCTCCAGGACGCTATCGACGGTCACCTCGCCACCGTGCGCCTTGACGATTTCGCTGGCCATTGCCAGTCCGATGCCGGTGCCCATGACGTTCATGGCGCGGGCCGCCGCGCCCCGAACAAACCGGTGGAAGATCTCACGCTGCTCGCGCGCTGAAATGCCAGGCCCGGCGTCTTCGACCGCAATCCGCACCAACCGTCCGTCTGTCGCGACCGAGAGGCTGACTGGCGCCGTGTCGGGCGAGTACTTGAGCGCGTTGTCGACCAGGTTGCGCACGGCAAGCGCCAGCGCTTCCTGATCGGCGCGCACTCTCGGCGCCGGACGGGTCGCTCCGCACGCCGGAGGCAGCCAGCGCACGCGCCTCGCTGCCGTCGCCGACCGGTCGCGCGCCTCGTCAACCACCTGCTTCACGAGGTCGATGGCGTCGACCTCGGCAAACGCGTACGTGTGCCGGCCGCTCTCGATGCGGCCAAAATCGAGCAAGCTCTCGACCATTGTCCGAAGCCGCCGGCTTTCTCGCCCGAGCGCGCGGTAGTAGTCCGCCAGGCGGTTCGGCGGTGCGCCGCCCTCTTCGAGCATCTCCGTCAGGTGGCACATCGCCGTCAGCGGCGTGCGGAACTCGTGCGAAACTGCGGCGACAAAATTCGACTTCAGACGCGCGACCGCCAGTTGTGTATTGACCGCCCGGACGACAGCGTAGCTGGCGCCGAGGACGACGAGCGCCATGAGGGCGAAGGCGGCGACGAACAGGTTTCGGCGGGCTGTCGCCGCAGTGTCCACCGACGTCGGATCCGCCGCCGTCAGGCGGAGACTCCACGGCAGCGCCGGATCGCGAAAGACGCGCTCAACCAGCGCATCGCCGCTGGACATCACGCCCGACGTCAGACGCTCAGCGGCAAGCTCGAGCGCCAGCCGAAGCTGCAGATCGCCGGCGAGGCGGCGGGCGCCGGCGAGCACGCCGTCGGCACGGCCGACGAGAAGAACAGTCGATCCTCCCGCGGCTGGGCGCCAGACAGCGGCATACTCAATCGCGCCGCTCGTCGAAGCGGCTCGGCCCTCGCGCTGAGCGTGGGCGGCGGGCCATGTGGCGTCGACCGCATCTGCGAGACCGACGGTGGGATCGTTCGCGTCGAGCACGGGCCAGTCGGCGGATTCGCGATAGAAGTCGAACGTTGCCCGATCGATGCGAAAGCGGCCGGCGGCGAGCGCCGATCGCAGATCCGACGCTTCACGCGCGGCTGCGGCCGTATCGCCGGTCGATTTCAGCAACTCGACACGCTCCCGGCGTGCGACGAGATCGGCCGGCGCGCCACCCACGGGCGTCGCGGCCATCGTCGCGAGCGCGACGTAGACGTCGAGCGCCTCGCGTGGGCGTTGCTGTTTTCGCAAGCAGCGCGCCCACCGCATCAGTGCGCCGGCACGCACGGCCGGGTTGCTGGAGCCGGCGCTTGCGCGATACGCCGCGCACGCCTTCGGCAGATCGCCGCCGCGGAACTCCAGCGCTTCCGCCGCGGTGAACGTCGCTGCCGGTTCGTCGGCTATGGCAACGTCAGGAACGTAAGGGATCGGCACGCCGCGCGTGCGGACGACGCCGGTCGAATCGAACAGCAACCACGTCGCATCAGCCGGCAGCAGCGCGCGGTCATCAGCGGCCGCGGCCTCCCACTCCGCCAGACGGCGATCGATGTCTCTGGCGACAAGGCTCGCCGCGCTGTCGAGTCGTTCGCGGAGCCGCTCCGCTTCGAGCGCCCGGTCCTGCTGCAGCATGCGCCACCCGAGCCAGCCGAGCGCGACGAGCGGGACCACCGCCATCGCGGCGACGAGCGCCAGCAGCTTCGCGGGGGAAGGGATGGGTTCGCGACTCTTCGTCATGCGCGGAAAACGGATTGGCTCATTGTACGGGCGAGGTGTCAGGCCTCAATCGACGGTCTGTCACGCATTGGTCACGGAGGACCTCACTGGCCTTGTTGCCAGTTAGGGTCGGGATAATCGATTCAGCTTGTCATGACAATGTCTGGCAGCCCTGCTATCATAGGCCGAGTGAGGAAAAGAGCATGGCCACGGTTACGCGCACCGAGAAACTCGATCTGCGACTCACGCCTTCGGCGAAGCGCGTCCTCCAATCGGCGGCGACCGCAGCACGGCGCTCGGTCAGCGAGTTCGTCCTGGAGAGCGCCCTTGCGCGCGCCGAGGAGACGCTGCCGGACCGACAGCGCTTCGGCCTCGATGCCGAGCATTGGGCAGCCTTCCAAGCAGCGCTCGATGCGCCTGCGCGTCCAAACCCTCGCCTGAAGAAGCTCCTGCAGAAGCCGAGCGTGTTCGACCGTCGGCGTAAATGAACGACCGGCCGCGGATCGAAAAGCTGCGCCGCGGCCACCAGGTCGATCTGTTCGATTGCGGGCAGGAAGCGCTGAATCGCTTCCTGGTCCGCTATGCATTCCAGAACCAGCAAGCGGAAGCCTCACAAACGTACGTGGCGCTCATGGGCGACGAGGTCGTAGGGTTCTACACGCTTGTCGTGGCGCAGGTCGAGTACGACGACGCGCCACGACGCCTCGGAAAAGGACTCGCCAGGCATCCGATTCCGTTGATGCTGCTCGCGCGTCTAGCCATCGCCACGAGTTGGCAAGGCAAGGGGCTCGGTTCGGGGTTGCTCAAGGACGCCATGCTGCGGACGCTCCAAGCCGCGGACATCGCCGGCATTCGTGCGATGGCCGTGCACGCCAAAGATGACGACGCGCGAGCGTTCTACGAGCGGTTTGGTTTCGTGCCGGCTCCCACCGACCCGTACCACCTGTTCGTCTTGCTCAAGGACGTTCGCGCGATCCTCAAGGACACGCTACGATAGGTTCCCTACGGTTCAGCTGCCCGAGAAGATGACAGACTCTCCATCTCGGCAGGACGTCACCGGCCTGCTTCTCGAATGGCGCGACGGAAGACGAGACGCGCTCGACCGTCTCGTTCCGGTCGTCTACGCGGAGCTCAGGCGCGTGGCTCGTGCGCGCCTGCGTGCGGAACGGGACGGGCACTCGCTGCAGACGAACGAGCTGGTCCACGAAGTGTATCTGCGGCTCGTCGACATCGATCGGATGACATTGACAAGTCGCGCGCACTTCTTTGCGGTCGCATCGCGTCTGATGCGGCAGGTCCTGGTCGATCACGCACGCCGGCGCGATGCCGGGAAGCGGGGCGGTGACGTGACAATGGTCAGCCTCAGTGACGCGTCGCCCGCAGGGCCCGCAACCGCCGTCGACATTCTCGCCCTCGATGAAGCGCTCGATACGCTGACGGGGCTCGACGCCCGCCTGTGTCGCGTCGTCGAGCTCAAATTCTTCGGCGGGCTCACGATCGAGGAAACGGCGGCTGCGCTGGACGTGTCCAGGGCCACGGTCGAACGCGACTGGACCGCCGCGAAGGCATGGCTTTTCGAACGCATGTCGTCATCCCGCCCGTAGTCGGAAACCCCACCACGTTGGACTGACGCCCGCCGCGAGTGAGGGAGGTCCGCGTCATTTTTCGCTTTAGTAAGAAGATGAGCAACTCATCTCGACCGAACGGCAAAGCACCGTGTGGCTGGCTTCTCATCGTCCCGATCCTTTCGGCGCTGGTAACGTCTGGTGGAGACACAGCGGGCGCCATGCCGACGCTGCGCTACGACAGGCCTGCCGGCTTTGGCGGGGGCAGCGGTGACGAAGCAGCGACATGGATCTCGGACAACCTTGACGGCGTCATCCACGTGTATCCCTTCCGGCCGTTCCACGGCGATTTTCAGACTGAATTCCGGCGTGCGCTCTTTCGCGAGAGGGTTTCAGCGCTCTATAGGGAGGACAGACTTCTCGCACAGCCGGTGTTCAAGCCGCTGCCGGTGAAAGGTGCAGAGGCGGCAATCGCGGCCTCCTTCAAGAATCTCAATGGGGGAGCACCGCGCGAGCACCTTCGAGTCGCAATTCTTGCGGCGGGATTCGTCGCACTGGTAGACATCAGCGCCAACAGTCCGCAGGCGTTCCAACGCAACTGGGCGAGCGTATCCAGGCTGCTGGACTCGCTTCTCGTCGGCTGAGCTCGCTCCACGAACCGTCGCAACGTGGTACGTCGGTGGCGGCGAGACGACGCGGCGGGAGTGGATGGCGCTCCTCGGGGTCGGCAGACGGGGTTTGTCGGAGTTGGACTAAGATAGCCTCATCCGTCGCGCTAGGCCATGATCTCACTGCTTCCCGAAGAGTGGCGGCGTGTGCGAAACGTCTTCGATCGAGCCTTGGAACTGCCTGCCGGGCAACGAAGAACGTTTGTTACGGAGGCCTGCCTCGGGGACGAGCTTCTCCTCCGGCACGTATCGACGCTTCTTGACGCGCACGAACGCGCCGATGATTTTCTCGAAACGGGGTGCGTGACGGTTGCCGCCGGGTGGCCGGACGAGGATCTGACCGGTGCTCAATTCGGTCCGTACTACCTGGAATCCCGAATCGGCGGGGGCGGCATGGGCGAGGTCTACCGCGCGCGCGACACGCGACTCGGGCGGACCGTCGCGATCAAAGTACTCCTGTCGCACGTCGCCGTCGACGAGCCCGCGCGTGAGCGCTTCGAACGTGAAGCGCGTGTGATTGCCGGACTGAATCATCCGCACATCTGCACACTCCACGACATCGGCACGTACCGCGAGTCGACCGCCCATGGACCGGTCCCGTACCTCGTCATGGAATTTCTGAACGGGGAGACACTTGCGGACAGGCTCGCGAAGGGAGCGCTTCCTGTCGAGAACGCGCTCGACTGCGCTATCCAGATCGCATCCGCGCTCGACACGGCGCATCGCGCCGCCATCGTCCATCGGGATCTCAAACCCCGGAACGTCATGTTGACGTCTGCTGGCACGAAGCTGCTCGACTTCGGGCTTGCGAAAGCTGCTGCGCCAGGAGGCGTTAAGGCACCGCTGGCGCTGAGCTCGGAGCTGACGACACCCGGTACGATCGTCGGCACGGTCCACTACATGGCCCCCGAGCAGCTCGAGGGCCTGCCAACGGACGCGCGCACGGATCTGTTTGCCTTCGGTTGCGTGCTCTACGAGATGCTCAGTGGAAAGAGAGCGTTCGAGGGCCGAAGCGGCGCGAACCTGATGACGTCCATCATGGCGCGGGAGCCGACGCCGCTTCGTGAACTCGTCCCATCGGTGCCGAACGGCGTCGAAGCGCTCATCGGGCGATGCCTTGCGAAGAGTCCTGACGATCGATGGCAATCTGCGGCCGACATCCTCGAGGAGCTGAAACGCGTTGCCAGTGCCGTGCGTTCCGCACGCGAGTCCGATTGGTTCCGCCGGTTCATCTCGGAATACCGCGTGGCTGTAGCCGGCGTCGTCGTCACACTGCTGCTGTCAGCGGGTGCCGCGGTATTCCTGTCGCCACCGACGCCGCGCTCCGTCTCACCCGGACCAGCGACGACGGTCCAACTGGCTGTTCTCCCGCTTCGCATGGTCGGAGACGTGATCGGCAGCGATCAGTATCTCGGCGTTGGAATTGCCGACTCGATCATCACTCGACTCGCCGCCGTTCGCCAGATTGGGCTGCGCCCGACCGCGGCGGTCCTGGGCTACGCGGATGCGCCCGCGGACACGGCAACCGTTGCCAAAGCGCTCGCCGTCGGGCACGTGCTGTTCGGCACCATCCAACGGAGCGCGGACACGTACCGCATCACCCTTCAGCTCGTCCAGAGCACCGACAGCACAGTGACGTGGGCGCGCAGCTACGATGTGCTCCGAAGCGCCTTGACGAATCTGCAGGACACGATCGCCGAAGAGGTCGCCGGCGCGTTGCGCCTGGAACTGTCCGCGGCGGAGCGCGACCGCGTTCGACGGCGCTATACGGACAACGCGGAAGCCTATGATCTCTATCTGCGCGGTCGCGCGTCATTTGTGAATTACACGGAAAAAGGCATGAAGGCGGCCATCGACGACTTCGAGCGTGCGCTCGCGATCGATCCTGACTACGCGCTGGCGCGCGCCGGTCTCGCCATTGCGTCTGCCTGGTTCAGCATCCGCTATGCGTACGAGGCCGAGGCGTCCGAGTGGGGTGCGCGCGCCGAACGCGATGCGAAAGCCGCGCTGGCCGCCGATCCCTCACTGGCGGAAGGGACCCTGGCGATGGCGAGCGCCGCAGGGACGCTGCACGGCGCCTTCAACTGGCCGGTCGTGATTGCGGATGCCACCCGCGCGCTGGCGATCGATCCCACGCTGGAGCTCGCGCACGTCGTGCGGATGCGCGCGTTCTTCCACTTGGGCCTCTTCGATCGCATGGCGGACGAGGCGAGAGAAGCCCACCGGCTGAATCCGCTCGGTAACGTCGAGATTGCTAGGCTCGAGGTGGCGGAAAGTCTCTTTAGTGGTTCCCACGAGGGCGCTCGTGAACGGGCCACGGTACTGCTCTCTCGCTCTGACGCGCCCGTCATTCGCAATTACCTCGGGTTGGCGCAGTTCTATTCGGGCGACGCGGCCGCCGCGCGCGCCACGCTTGCCGCCGTACAGCGAGCCGGACGCCCGGACGTTCGCTCTCAGGCCGCTCTGGCGGGCGTAGAAGCGGCGGCTGGCGACCGCGTTGCCGCGCGCGCCCGCGCGCTCGGCATCGAGCGCGGCCCATACATGGACCACCACGTGGCCTACAGCCTCGGTGCGGCCTGGGCTCAGCTCGGCGACGTAGGTGCCAGCGTGAAATGGCTCCAGGAGGCTGCCGACACCGGCTTTCCCTGCTACCCCTGGCTGATGCAGGACCGACTGCTCGATCCCATTCGACGCGATCCGGAATTCACAGCGCTCCTCGATCGGCAACGGCAGCGCTACGAGCAGGACGTCGCGCGGTACCGCACCGGGACGTAGCACGTCGCCACGTCGCCGTTGCCCATGAGGGACAACGGCCTCACTTTGCGCTTCTAGTGGGTGAGGTGCTGCAATGGCTCGACGACAATGCCTCTTCGTGCTCGTTACGGCCTGCATCCTGCTTCCTCGAGTCGTCTTCGCTCAGGGGCTGACCGGGGCGCTCATCGGCAGCGTCAGGGACGGACAGGGCGGCGTCATGCCTGGCGCTTTCGTCCGCGTCACCTCGCCGGCGCTGATTCGGCGCGAGCTGACGACGACAACCAACGAGAAGGGACAACTTCGGTTCCCAGCGCTGCCTCCAGGATCGTACGCCCTCGACGTCGAGATGACAGGGTTTGCGACGTATCACGAGGAAGAGATACGCATTGGCGCTGGCGCGACCATCGAGAGGGCTGTCGTGTTGGAGCTGGCAGGGGTCGCCGAATCGATAACGGTACAGGGTGCGGGCTCGCGCATCGAGGCTCGGGGCAGCGGACTCGAGACGCGATTCGGGTCCGAGTACCTCAGGGCGATCCCGACAGGGCGGTTCAGCATGTTCGACTTCATCAGGGCCGCCCCTGGGATCTCACCGACCTCGCCAGCGAGCGGCACCACCAGCAGTTTGTCTGTCGCAAGCGTGTCCGCGCTCGGTTCCGGCGTCAACGAGAACCAGTTTCTCATCGACGGCACGAACTTCACGTGCCCGTGCAGTGGCGCCGCGCGCTCCGAGCCGGGCGTCGACTTTATTCAAGAAGTACAAGTCCAGTCTGTCGGGGCGTCCGCCGAGTTCGGCAACATGCAGGGTGCCGTGATCAATGTGATCACCAGACAGGGAGGCGAGACGCTTCTGTACGACGCTTCGTACTATGCACAGACGGCAGGTCTCACGAGCCAGCCGGTTGTGCGCCCGGTCCCGGCCGGCAGCCAACCGACGAGCGGGTACACCCGCAACAGGTACCGCGATTTCACGACAAATCTCGGCGGACCCGTGGTGCGCGATCGGCTCTGGTTCTTTGGTGGCTACCAGCACTTGCGCGACTACGACAGTCAACCCGGTGTCGACCCGAAGTTCCCGAGGACCTACGAGCAGGACAAGTTGTTCGCGAAGCTCACGTGGCAGTTCACGCCAGGTCTGCAATTGCTGCAGAGCTTTCACGAGGAGTTCTGGGTTAACCCCGCTCCCCCGACGATTGTTTCACCGTTTGAGGCGACGACGCGCAATCACGCATCGGTGCCGGCGATTACCTTCGGCCATCTCACGCACACATTGTCGGCCAATACGCTATGGGATGTGCGCGTCGGACGGTTCGCCGTCTCCGAAGAGCGCCCACCGAGCACAGGCGATGTGACGAGAGCGAGCCACACCGACCGCGTGACGCGTGTCACGACCGGCGCTCCGCAAGCGTTCGGCGAACGGACGTATCTTCGCACGACCACCAAGGCGGCGGTCAGCCACTACCAGACCGGGCTGTTCGGCGCCGACCACTTTTGGAAGCTGGGCGGATCCGTTGAACGGGGCGAGGCCCAACACACCACGATCATCCCGACCGGCGTACGGTTCTCCGACAACAACGGACAGCCGTTTCAGTCCATCTCGCGCGACCCCTCCCCCGACGGCGGCCTGTCCATCACGGCCTCCGCGTTCGCGAGCAACGCCATCACGGTAGGGGACCGGCTGACGCTCAACGTCGGCGTGCGCTTCGACCACAGCCGCGCCATCAGTCAGGACCTGCACGCGCTCGATTTGCAAGGGCGCAAGACCGAGGCGATCTTTGCCGGCCTGGGAACGCTCTACACGTGGAACATCATCTCGCCGCGCCTGGGCGTCACCACGAAGCTCACCGCCGATGGCCGAACGATGCTGCGGGCGAGCTACGGGAGATTCAGCCAAGGCGTGCTCACCGGAGAGTACGGCACCTTCCATCCCGGCGTGACCCCGATCACGACGGCCGCCTTCGACCCAGCGACCGGCGGCTACACGAACATCGTCTCGGTGGTTGATTCTAAAATCCAGCTCCAGCTCGATCCTGAGATTCGCGCCCCGCATTCGGACGAGTACTCCATCGGCCTGGATCGCGAAGTCGGCCGCCAGCTTGCCGTGACGATGGCGTACGTCCGCAAGGATGGCGCCAACTTCATCGGATATACCGAAGTCGGTGGTCAATACAGCCAGCAGACACGGCCGCTGCCCGACGGCAGCAGCGTGCCGGTGTTGGTGCTCGTCAACGCCACGGCCGCTCGGCGCTTTCTGTTGACGAATCCCGAGGGATTTTCGCTGACGTACAACGGCCTCGTGACGACTCTCGAGAAACGTCGGTCCCACGGCTGGCACGCGTTCGGCTCGTATACCTTCTCGCGTGCCTCGGGGCTGCAGGTGTCCAGTGGGACGACCGCCGCAGGCGAGCAGCTCAGTACCCTTACCTCTACCGGCACGTTCGGGCAGGATCCGAACAATCTCACCAACGCGCGCGGTCGGCTCGCCAACGATCGCCCGCACATGTTTCGGGTCATGGGCAGCGTCGATGTGCCACGGACTGGCTTCGTGGTCGCAGCCAATGTCCAGCACTTCAGCGGCAAGCCGTGGGCGGCGACTGCGCTGGTGTCGCTGCCGCAGGGCGATCAGCGCATCCTGCTCGAGCCGCCGGGGTCGCGCCGACTCTCGTCGCAGACGCTGCTCGACCTGCGCGTGTCGAGGACGCTCCGATTCGGCGGCGCGGGACGGGTCGAACTCTTGATGGACCTGCTCAACCTGCTCAACGACACCGCGGGAGAAGCGCTAGCGACGGACAACCGCTTCAGTTCGACCTTCGGACAGCCTACCGTCTTCATGAACCCACGGCGTGTCATGGTGAGCGCAAGGTTGAACCTGGGACGGTAACCGCAGACCATTTTTACCGATGTCGGCTGAATCACAAGGATCTGATCCTTCAGGACCGCGAAGTAGTGACAGCAGCACTCCAGATCTTCCGGTCGCGGCCAGCGCTTGGCTTCACGGATCGCCTCCTGCTCGAAGTCGCCCGAAAGGTCGGTCAATCTGCCGCTCGGCACATTCGACCGCCATTTGAGCAAGGTCGACGCGCAGAAAAACTGTAGGCACATGGCCGACGCAGGGCTTCGTGGCTCGGCAGCGCAGTAACTATACGGAGTCGACTTCTCGCGAGGCTACCCCTTTCAAGGCCATATCGTCATGAGCGCCGGAGAGCGGAATAGAGCGCGTCTCTGAGCGCCACATCGCGTGGGTCGCCCGTCAACGCCGTTCCCATCTGGCTTGTCACGTACGCGTATCCGATGCCGGCATCGGGATCGGCAAAGCCGAGAGAGCCGCCGGATCCAGGAGCCCCAAACGAGCGTGCGCTGCCGAACCGCCAGGCGCCGCCCGGCTTGAAGAAGCCGAGGGAGAACTGCACGTTGCCTCTGAAGAAGTCGTCATAGAAGACTCCCGACGCGGGAGGAACCGCCGGGGCGGCCAGCAGATCCAACGTCGTCGGGCGCAGGCCCAGTTCACGTCCGCCGCTCGCAAAGACGCCGTACGCGCGGGCGATACCTCGTGCAGTGCCGACGACGCCACCTGATGGCACTTCCAGATTCCTCGCGTACACGTGCTCCTTGTCCCGTACGAACGCACAGCCCGGGTTGCTCAAGAGTGCTCGATAGACGACCGACTGGTGATTGATCGAGTCCAACGCCAGGCGCGGCGGGAATCCCAACAGCATGTCGACGGGGCTGGGCGGCGCCAGGGACGCAAGACGCGCGTTCGGGATGTCTTCGGGCAGACGGATGTAGACGTCCAACGCAAGCGGTGTCGCGATCTCGTCCTGGAAGAACTGTCCGAGGCTGCGATGGCGCGGGTCGATTCGCCGCATCAGCTCGCCTTCGTAGAACCCGAGGCTGACTGCGTGGTAGGCCTGGCGCGTCCCCGGTTCCCACGCCGGTTTCTGACGGGCGAGGACGATCGCGAGCCGATCCAGGTCGGCGACGACGCTCTGATCGACAGTCTCGTCGAACGCGAACAGCCCCGCCTGGTGGGCGAGCAACTGGCGCACGGTGATCGTGTCTTTGCCCTGCTGCGCGAACTCGGGCCAGTAGGTGGCCACGCGCTCTTCGTAATCGAGCCAGCCTCTGGAGTGGGCGACGGCCAGGGGCATGGCGGCCAGCCCCTTGCTGGCCGACCAGACGAGCACCATCGTGTCCTGCTCCCACGGCTCGCCCGTCTCTTTGTTGCGAATGCCGCCCCAGAGGTCGACGACCTTCTCGCCGTGAACGTAGGCACAGCACGCGCCGCCGAGCTCATGCCTCCGGGTGAAGTTCTCGGCAAACGCCTCGCGCACGGCCTCATAGGCGTGACTGACGTGTCCCTCTACCGGGTGTGATGCGACCACACGCATGGTTCCTCCCCGGTCGCCGCGTGGCGGCCTCGAGAATCGCCCGTCATGCCGGGACGCATGAATCTTGCCGATGCTCCGCGGTCACGGCAGGCCCTGTCTGACTGTCGCGACGAGATTCCGTCGGTATGAGTGGGGAAAAGTACCGGCTGGGGTGCCGAATTTTCGGCTGCTGGCCGTCGTCGACTTCTGAGGCGGCGCAAGACAGCCGCTCTTAAGGCCCCAGTCGCCGAACGCCCTCTCGGGCCGACCTGGCATCTGGCCTGCTCTCTCGTGGGGTGGACCAACCAGAATGCGGCTGCCGTTTACGAAAGAGCAGTTCTTCGATCGCCTGGACGCTGCGGGCCGATCCTGTCGGCTCGGACGAGTCGCGGTTCAGCACCGAAACGCGCGTCGTGTCGACCGACGCGGCCGCACGTGCGCGTTTCCGATGGTACTGGTCGTTCTTCTCGCCAGGCATGATCCTGATCCGGTGGTTGTCGCTCGGGCCGCTCAAGGCCGAAGCCGAACGCCGGGCACGCAGCAGCCAGTCCGAGAGCTCGCTCGCGCCATCCACTGAGAGTCGTCCATGAGACCGGCTTTCGCGATCGTGCTCGCTCGACGAGGTGCAGTACAACGTGCCGCCGTCGAAACGGCGGCGCGCCGTCTGACATGAACGGCCAGCCCTCGTGCCTTCGGCGAACCACGCCGCAGGCGCGGTTTCTTGTGCTTCCGGCAGCCAACCCAGACCTTCCAAGCGCACGTTGACGCTCTCGTTTCGACGTGGCATCGTCGTCCTGGAGGGTGCCATGGTCACGTGGGACATCCAGCGCGACGGGCACGCATGGGGCGGCGAGGCGATGAGCCGCCGCGCTGCTCTGTCTGTATCAACTCCGGTGAACGGGGCCTGACCGCAATGGGTTCACAGCGCCTCGCCAGTACGCCCTCATGATCGACCTGCTCGAGCCGCTGCATCGTCATTTCGGCCACACGTCCTATCGCGCCGGACAGGAGGCGCTGGTCCGCGCCGTGCTCGAGGGACGCGACGTGCTGGCCGTCATGCCGACCGGATCGGGCAAGTCGCTCGGCTTCCAGTTGCCGGCGATCCTGCTCCCCGGCACGACCCTTGTCATCTCTCCGCTGATTGCGCTGATGAAGGACCAGGTCGACGACCTCCAACGTCGCGGGATTCGAGCCGGGGCGCTCCATTCCTTGATGCCGGCCGCCGCACGAGGTGACACGATCCGCGCCGCTCGCGCCGGCGAGCTCCGACTGCTGTACGTCGCACCGGAGCGCTTCGCCTCGGAGCACTTCGTCGAAGTCATCGTCGCGCTGCCCATTGCGCGATTCGTCGTGGATGAGGCCCACTGTGTGTCGGAATGGGGACACGATTTCAGGCCCGATTATCGGCGTCTCCGCACAGCAGCCGCGAGGTGCCGGAGAAGCGATGGGCAGCAGGGCCGGCCACCGGTTGCCGCCTTTACAGCCACGGCGACGCCGGAAGTGCGTGATGACATCATCGATCTCCTCGGTTTGACCGAGCCGTGCACGATCGTGGCCGGGTTCGATCGGCCCAACATCTATCCCGCTGTTCGCGCGGTGAGCGGCGAACACGAGAAGCAGCAATTGCTGCCGCAGCTGGTCGGCGACCAGCGCGTGCTGGTGTACACAGCGACGCGCAACAAGGCAGAAGTGGCGGCCGGTACCCTCCAGGCAGCCGGCATCCAAGCGGCTGCCTACCACGGCGGCATGACCGATGTGGCGCGGACGCGTGCGCAGGACGGGTTCGCGTCGGGCGCGTTGCACGTCGTGTGTGCGACCAATGCGTTTGGCATGGGCATCGACCGTCCGGATATCGATGCCATCGTGCACGCCGACATTCCGGGTTCGATCGAAGCGTACTACCAGGAGATGGGCCGCGCGGGCCGCGACGGCCGTCCCGCCAGGGCGACGCTGCTCTGGAACTACGCCGACGTCAAGACGCGCGAGTTCCTGATCGATCACCGCGACGACGAGCCTGGTCGCGCTGGCGTGGAGATCGCGTCCGAGGAGCTCGAGCGCCGGAAAGAACTCGAGCGCAAGAAGCTTCGACGCATGGTGGCGTACGCCGATACGACGGCGTGCCTGCGCGCGACGATTTTGCGGTATTTCAGCGATCCGGCCGCGCACGAGCCGTGCGAGGCGTGCGGCAATTGCGACCGGCGCAGGCCACTCACCGCCGGCGAATGCCTGGTGGTTCGGAAGATCCTGTCCGGTATCGCGCGGGCGCCGACGCCGTACGGCCGCCGGAAGATCGCGGCGATGTTGGCCGGACACACCGACGGTCTGCCGGACGCCCTGACTCGCCTGTCTACGACGGGACTACTGAGCACGTACGATCTCCGCCTCGTGGAACGCTGGATCGATTCAGCCTGCGCGGCCGGATTGATTGCCGCCTCGGCCGATCGGTATCGCACGCTCAGCCTGACGGCGCTTGGCAGAGAGGTGATGGCGGACCGGGTCGAGGCGGTGCGGATGAATGTGCCTAGGCTGCCTGGTCGTGCCCCGTCGCGGCGCAGGCGGACCTCAGGAACGCACGGACACGAGCCGGGGCCTCCTCCGGCGGCATTGCCCCGTCCGGCCAGTTCGACGAGCGACCCACGCTGCGATGCCACCGTCGTGGATGCCTTGCGCGTCTGGCGGCTCGCGGAGGCGCGGCGGCGGGCGATCGCGCCGTTCGTGATCCTGCACGACCGGACGCTGGCCGCCATCGCCGCGGCGTTGCCCCGCTCGAGTACGGAACTCGAGGCCATCCCGGGCATCGGACCAGGCAAGCTGGCGGCATATGGCCACGCGATTCTGTCCGTGGTGCGCTCGAGCGTCGCCCAGTCGAAATGATCCCGAGCGGGCTGCGCACGTCGCTATAGAGACTGACGAATGCTTCATATCGTTATGAGCGCCGGAGAGCGGAATGGAGCGCGTCTCTGACCGCCACATCCCGCGGATCTCCCGTGAGTGCCGTTCCCATCTGGCTCGTCACATAGGCGTACCTGATGCCGGCATCGGGATCGGCAAAGCCGAGAGAACCGCTCGCCGCATGGCGAGGGTCAAAGCTTTGACAACCCGAAATCGGGTGTGTGACACTGCTGACATGAGTGAAACACTGACCATTCGGGTGCCTGCTGAGGAGAAGGCGCGGTGGGAACAGGCTGCCGCGGCCGCGAAGGAAAGCGTCGCAGAGTATGTGCGCGGAGCCGTCCGCCAGCGGGCGCAGGCCGCGAGCCAATCGCCCTGGGAGCCACTTCTCGGCTCGGCCGATGTCGCCGTGCCTGCGCCGACCAACGCGAACATCCGGCGTGCCTTCGCTCGGCGCCGCAGGCACAAGGGATGATCCACCTCCTCGACACTGGCCCGCTGGTCTCCGCACTGGCGCGCGACGAACCGCGGTTTGGTTCCTGGGCGAAGGACTTGCTGCGCCACTTACCCCGGCCGCTTTACACCTGCGAAGCGGTTCTGACTGAAGTGGCACATTTTCTCGGCAACGCGGACCCGATCCTGGCGGCAGTGGCTGACGGCCTCTTGGTCTGCCCGTGGGATCTCTGTGAACACCACGCCCGGGTCCGCGAACTGGTTCGTAAGTATGCCGATCAGCCGATGGACCTTGCCGACGCCTGCCTGGTCGCTATGAGCGAGAAATGGTGGGACTGTAAAGTGGTGACCGTGGACCTCACCGACTTTAAAGTCTATCGCCGACGTGGCCGTCACGCCATTCCGCTGCTAACGCCGAACGCGTCATGATGCTCGTGTCCTCTCCGTGGCCGTGATACGCGTTCGACGACGCGTCGAGAGGCTTCAGATGACCAGTGGTCCATCGCGGTCGCGGTAGTGAAAGAAATCCTGTTAGTTGTTGCCGTCCAGGAGTCGTCCGGCGACGCGTGGGTCGGTCGTCGGCAGGCGACAGACATAGTTTTCGCAGATGTAGATGGTCGCGCGGCCCTCGCGCTGAGCCTTGCCGTCGATGAACGGCACAAGCGACGTGAGGCGGGCCTGTGCCGCACCGCCTTCGGCGAGCACGAGGATCTTGTTGGGGATGAAGCGCTGGTGGACCACTCTCGAGAGAGCCCGTGTGTCCTCCGCGTCCGGATCGCCGGCAATGACGATCTGCTTCTGGCGGGACCGCGCGAAGTCGAGCGCGACGAGCAGTTGTGGAAGCGCCGAAGGAGATCGCGCGAGCCGTGCGGAGAGCGCCCGAAACGTCGCGTCGGCTCGTGCGCGCCATTCAGGCCGCTCCGTCAGCTGCCACAGCCGGAGCAGGTTCATCGCCGAGACTGAATTGGCCGACGGCTCGGCGCCATCGTACTCCTCCTTCACGCGCGCGAGCACGTGCGGGGCGCGAGCGCCCGTAGAGAAGTAACCTCCCTCGGCGTCGTCCCAGAACGACACGTCTTGTGTCGCCTGCAGGCGCACGGCCCACGAAAGCCATCGGGCATCGAAGGAAGCCTCGTACAGATCGAGCAGGCCCTGGACCAGGAAGGCGTAATCCTCGAGCAGCGCATCGATGTCGGCGTCGCCTTGGCGATAGCGCCGCTCGAGCGACCCGCTCTTCGGGTCGTAGAGGCGAGTTTCCACGAATCGCGCTGCCGCGGCGGCTGCGTCCCGGTATGCGGGCTCGTCGAAGACCTGCGCCGCCCGTGCGAGCGCCGACAGCATCAGGCCGTTCCACGCGACGAGCACCTTGTCGTCCCGTGGCGGGCGTGGCCGCGATGCTCGTGCATCGGACAGTCTGCGTCGCGCCGCGTCGAGGCGTGCGCGCACGTCCTGCTCGGACGTCTTGAAACGTGCCGCGGTGTCGACCACCGCATGCCGCTCGCTCAGCACGTTCTTGCCCCGCAGCTCCCCCTGCGAGTCCTGCGCGCCCGGCACGTTGCCGCCCGTCTCGATCCCGTAATGATAGGCGAACAGGTCCGCATCGCTGCCGAGCAGACGGCGAATCTCGTCCGTTGTCCAGACGTAGAACGCTCCCTCGGCGGTCGTCGACGTGCTTGCATCGATCCGGCTGTCGGCGTCTTCCGCCGAGAAGAAGCCGCCGCCGGCGTCCCGCATGTCGCGAAGCACGTAGTCGAGCGTATCGCGCGCCACATCGCGAAAAAACGGATCCCCGGTTGCTTGAAAGGCATCGACATACGCGAAGGCGAGCTGTGCCTGGTCGTACAGCATCTTCTCGAAGTGCGGCACGTGCCACAGGCGATCGGTCGAGTACCGGTGAAATCCACCTCCGAGATGGTCGTGCAGGCCTCCCCGCGCCATCCCGCGCAGCGTCTGCAGCGTCATGTCGAGGGCCCGCTGCACGCCGGTGCGGGCGTGATAGCGCAGCAGAAAGTTCAAGAGTACCGGCCGCGGGAACTTGGGCGCACCGCCAAAGCCGCCCGCCGCCGCATCGAAGCTGGCGCTGATGTCCTGGTACGCCCGATCGAGGGAGTCGGCGTCGGCTGAAGCGGAGGCGTCGCGGGTGGCCTGGCTTCGCGCTTTGAGGGCTTGCGTGCCCTCGGCGGCCGCCCGCAGCGCATCGCTGCGTCGTGTCTCCCACAACGCGGCAACACGGTGAAGAACGGTCCGAAAGCCCAGCTCGCCGTCTCGATCGTCCGGCGGCAGGTAGTTGGCCCCGAAGAACGGCTCGAGCTCGGGCGTCAGGAAGAGCGACATGGGCCACCCGCCTTCGCTCACGCCGATCACGTAATTCATGTAGACCCGGTCGAGGTCCGGGCGTTCCTCGCGATCCACCTTGATGGACACGAAGTGCTGGTTCATGAACGCGGCAATCCCGGGATTGGAGAACGACTCGGTCTCCATCACATGGCACCAGTGGCAGGTGGAGTAGCCAATGGAGAGGAAGATCGCCTTGTCTTCTCGCCGCGCCTTGTCGAACGCCTCGGTGCCCCACGGATACCAGTCGACCGGGTTGTGCGCGTGCTGCTGGAGGTACGGGCTCTTCTCCGCAATCAAGCGGTTGGTGTGCTGAGGTGGGCTGTCGACGCGCGCCCCGTCGATACGTGAGACAGAGATATTCGCCGGCGCCGGCTGCCCGCAGGCGGCACCCACGATGACGGCGAACAGCCCAGCCATCAAGGGTCGCGACAACGTCGTCATACGACGAAGGGGGAGTGTATCAAACCGTGGCACATTGCGCAGGTGATCGCGACTCTTGCGGTTAGCGACGGAGTGCTACGGATTTCGATTACCGTTGCGAAGCCAACCACTTGCGGTGATCGCGTGTACTCCGTCGATCGCCGTAACCTCGGTAGATCTTGAAGTCCCCGGCACGTTCCCGCACGCTCGCATAGACGTCACTTTTCCCTGGCGGGCTCCAAATGCGAAACGTAGCGGAGTACTGTCCATGAGGGCGGCCGACAGCCACGCGAGCAACAAGATCAGGCGCGTTCACGACCACTGAGCGTCGAAGTAGATCACCGACCCTCGCGCAGTTCGGAGAGGTACGCTGCGGAATCGACTGGTACCTTCGACCGTTTACGTATGGCCGCCTCTCGATTGGGGAGAGGCCGGCCGGTGACGGGCGCGTTAAGCGGTTGAAGCGTCGCGACCCGGCGACCGCGATCGGTGACTATGATCGGACCCCGACTGGCGGCGTGGCGAACCCAGCGCACCGTCTTGAAGTGCAGTTCACGGATGGAGATCGTCTTCATGCTCGGATCAGGCAAATGCCTTCTGAATCGTACGCATGGCAATAAAGAGCTTCCGTGGGTGGTCGACGAGCGGGATGAACTCATGACGCAGATAGAAATCGCGAGCGGCGTCATCGTATGCCTCTGCGATCACGCCGACCGATGCGACTTCTGCAGTGTTCTTCCAACTCCTGAACAACGCGTCCATTAGTAGAAGACGGCCCAACTTCTGACCTTGATGGGCCTTACTGACAGCTAAGCGGCCCAGGAGCGTTGCCGGAATGAGCGGGTATTTGGGAAGCTTCCGCGCAACGTCTGGTGGCAATTCGCTTAGGCGGATCGCGTATGCGGACAGTGTGTAGTAGCCGGCGACGTTCCCATGGGCGTCCACCAGGGCGAATGGGGCCGCGACCTTACGCTTGGCATCTTGTCCCGCCTGGACGTGGAGGTAGAAATCGAGGTCGGAGACGCCGCAAGAAAACGACAGCCGATCGTGCGCGCCGAGCGGCTCAACGAAATACTGCGGTGTGGTGCTCACGTATCCCGCTCAGGCGGTTCGAAAGCGTCGGCTCACACGGTTCTTGTACGCTCGCGCCCCCGCTCGCAGGACCGGGCCTGGCTCGGGAGGGTTCAAGATCGCGTTGACAAAGGCTTCAGTATCACGCGCGCTCAGGACCATGATGGCTCGGTCCTGAATCGTGCGCTCGGCGGCGACCTTTGCGCTGTGAAGCACGAAGTCTGTCATGGTGCGGCCTTCGAGATCCGCGGCCCGTTGAATGAGGGTCTTTTGGTCCTCGTCCAGACGCGCATCGAAGCGATACACCTTGGACGTAACCTTCTTCTTGTTCCGACTCTTGGTGGCGCTCTGACTCATCTCAGGCCTCCGCTCTCATCGTACGGTAATTTGCCGTACAGATCAAGATTCGTCACCCTTTGAGCGGCGGGATGTGAGCTCGTAAATCAGAAATTCGAGAAGAATGCGCACGGTCGCTCACAGCGTCGTGCGCCGCTTCGAGCGCCGCGATGGCATCGATGCGGATGTGTGAATAGTGTTCCAGCATTCGACGCGACAGATGGCCGGTAATTGACTCGACCACGTGATCGGGTTCGCCCGCTTCGAGCAGTTCTGTGATGACGGTGTGCCGCAGGTCATGGAACCGGAGACCGGGTACCAGTTCGCTGGCTCCGCGAAGCCAACGAGGACGGCGTCCTCGACGTCCGCAGTATTCAACACATCTACATGCAGGCTCGGAAATCGCTTGATCCAGTTGAAGAAGAATTTCGAGCAGCGGATGCCGAACGACGGCTGCCCGTGATTGCTTTCTTCCTACGGGAGGGAAGCATTCAATTGCGCAACGGACAGCTCGTCGAATCGATCACGCGATAACGGCGCCGGCTTCGTTTCGGCCCCGCTCACAGACTCCGAGGCCCAAGCTTGCGTGAGGCCCAGGTCGTATACTGGTGTGGTTCGGCCCAGCTCGGACCCGCCTTCTGCTGAGCTCCTGCCGGAAAATCCGGTCAGATCACAAACGAGATCACAATGGAGGTTCTAGAGCCCATAGCGTTTCGGTAAGTGATTGAATCTAAACGAACGGAGAGATGTCCGAGTGGTTGAAGGAGCACGCTTGGAAAGCGA
>JBOGIR010000511.1:0-8007 GCA_050742335.1 Vicinamibacterales bacterium
AGGGCCAACACCTGGGCACGATTCCGGTATCAAGGAATCCAAACAACCTCGCCTTTGCGGGTCCCGACAAGAAAGTCCTGTATATCGTCGCCCGCGGCGCCGTCTACAAGGTTCCGATGCTCGCAGAAGGGTACAAGGGTCGGGCGAAATAAGCAGGATCATTTGGCTCGCCCTTGCGGACCCTGCGCACGCATCGCGATCTTCCAGACCGCACCGTCCCCCACTACGTACAGCGTCCTTTTGTCTGGTCCGGCAAACGCAAGATTCTGCGGGCCGTCTGGGTTACCAATCGGGATCGTACCCAGATGCCGGCCCTCCCGGCTGAACACCTGCACGCCTATCGTCGACGTGACATACAGACGGCCGGCCTCGTCGACCGCAAGACCATCCGCGCCGCTCCGCACGCCCCTGTTCGTCATGAGGATGCCTGCGAGCCTGGCGAAGTTTCGCTGGTTGCGAACGCTGCCGTCCGGTTGCACGTCGAACGCAACGACGAATGCCCCTAATGTATTGGCCACGTAGAGCGTCTTGTCGTCCGGGCTGAGGATGATGCCATTGGGGCGCGCGATGTCGTCCGCAATCCGGACGACTGAACCGTCAGGCCGGATGTAGTAGACCGCTGGCGTCTCGGTCAGGAATTGCCCCTGGGGCGGGTACGATCCAGGGTCCGTGAAGTACACGCCCCCCTTTCTGTCGGCGACGAGATCGTTGGGACCGATAAATGGCCTTCCTTCGAATGTGCTGGCAAGCACGGTCCGTGTCGGCGTGAGCGCGGCGACCTGTCTCGTCGCTGGCAGCACGCCAATCAGCCGACCCTTCTGATCGAAGGTCAGACCCTGGGATCCGTTCGTGTTCTCCAGGAACGTCGACCGATTCCCCTGCGCGTCGATCTTCGTGATGACACTGGCCGCCTGTTCCGTGAGCAAGAGCGTGCCGTCCGGCGCGGCGATCGGACCCTCTGTTCCCCGGAGTCCTTGCGCAACAACCTGGACTCGCGTTCCGCCTGCGACGACGCCAGGGATATCGGGCGCCATTGTTTCGGTCGGCGTGAACGTCTCAGCGCCCTGGCCGAATGCAGCCGTCGACGGAAGCAACAACAACATCGCGAGAAGCGTCATTCGCGTCCGCATGGCTCTCCTCCGAACCGGCAGAACGTGCCTGCCCGAATGAACTATACGCCCTCCCGCCGTGGGCGTTCTGGCGAATTCGCTGTGGCTGTCCCTCCTGAGATGGCTCCAGCGAAAAAACCGGAGTCCAGGTTGTTCCTTCGCGATCTTCGTGCGCTTCGTGGTTACCGGAACCGATATGTGTTCTTGAAAGCAACGTAATAGACCGGCAGTCCCGCAGCAATGATCACAAAGGTCACCCCTGTCAGCAGCGGGTCCGTCACGAACGCGTTGCCGACGAGATAGAGCACCCCCGCCACGAATACGGCAGGCACAACCGGATACCCTGGCACTTTATAAGGGCGCGGGAGATCCGGTTTCGTCCGGCGGAGCTGATAGAGACCCGCCACGGCCAGTCCGTAGAAGGGCCATATCGACAGCACGAAGACGTCTGTCAGCTGCTCGAACGTGCGCGTAAACACGAAGACGACCCCGAGCGCCGCGGCGAGCGCTATGGCGAGGTACGGCGTGCCGTACCGGGGATGGATGCTGGCCAGCGTGCGGAAGAAGAGACGGTCGTCCGCCATCGCGAAAAACGTGCGAGGCGCCGTCAACATCGTCGCCATCAGGGCGCCAAACGTCGAGACGGTGACGACCACGGAGACCATGGCGACGCCGAGCGGCCCGAAGATGGCCTCCATCGTATCGGCCGCAATCAACGGCGACCGGGCCACCTGTTCGATCGGGCTCACATAGAGGTAGGCGATGTTGGTTGCGACATAGATGGCAACGATCGCGATGGTGGCCGCGATGATTGCCCGCGGCAGAGCACGCCCGGTGTCGGTGACTTCGCCTGCCACGTAGGAGGCGTCCGCGAACCCGTCATACGCCCAGAGGACGGAAATCAGCGCGAGCCCGAAGAGGCCCGGATCCACGGCGGCGCCTGTCGCCGTGAAGTGCGCGGTCGATCCCCCTGCGCCGCCCCCGAGCGCAAGCGACACGAGCACCAGCAGCGCGAGCGCGCCGAACTTCATCGTCGTTGATATGCCGACGAGCACCGCGCCCAGGCGGACTCCCCGGATGTTGGCGGCAGCCGTGCCGACAATTGCCGTCGCCGCGACCAGGTCCGTCGCGGTTCCGTGCGCCATCGGATCGTAGCCGAGCGACCGAAGCAGGTATTCGCTGAACACGGTGCTGATGGCGCCGGTGGCAGACGCCCGTATGAGCACCAGTTGAGACCAGCCGAACAGGAACGCCAGGAGTCGTCCCCAGCTCTCGCGCACGTACACGTACACCCCGCCCGTGTAAGGCAAGGCGGCGGCGAGTTCGGCAAAGGAAAGGGCGCCGCTCAACGAAATCAACCCGCCAAGCAGCCAGACCGCAAGCATGAGCGTCGGGTCGGGCACCCGTGTCGCGATGGCCGCCGGGGTCCGAAAGATGCCGGAGCCGATCGTGACCCCGATTCCAACGCCGACGACGCTCCAGAACCCGAGGCGCCGTACGAGCTGGGTTGTGACCGTGTGGGCATCCGCCGCCATGGGGCGCGCCCAGCGTACATGAATCTTGGTTTTCCGATGGACCTTCGCCTTTTTTACGTTTAACATCGGGGGCCATGCTGCCGGTCCGGTCAACCGATCCTGCACAGGACATGGCACTGCAGGCGGCTCTCGATCGCCTGACTGGCGGGCGCCACAGGGATCAGGATGCGCCCGACGGCTGGGTTACCGCGGTTCGCGTCCTTCCCGCGCGCTCGGCCCGCTATGTGCCCTTTCCACCGGACATCAGCGAATCGTTGCGCGAGGTGCTGAGGGCGCGCGGCGTCGAACAGCTCTACTCCCACCAGGCGGTGGCTATCGAGCACGTGCTGTCCGGCCGCAACGTCGTCATTACGACGCCCACGGCGTCGGGGAAGACGCTCTGCTACAACGCCCCCGTCCTCGACACCATCGTTCGCGACTCGTCTGCGCGCGCGTTGTACCTGTTCCCGACGAAGGCGCTTGCCCAGGACCAGCTTGCGGAGCTCCACGAGCTCGCGGAACTGCTGGCGGCACACCATGATGCGCGAATCGGCGTGTTCACGTATGATGGCGACACGCCGCAGGACGCTCGCAAAGCGATCCGCGGCCGCGCGCATGTCGTGCTGAGCAATCCGGACATGCTCCATTCGGGCGTGCTCCCGCACCATCCCCGGTGGGCCAAGCTGTTCGAAAACCTGCGCTACGTCGTCATCGATGAGCTGCACGCCTATCGAGGGGTGTTCGGGAGCCACCTGACGAATGTGTTGCGGCGGCTGCGGCGGATCTGCCGGCATTACGGTTCCAACCCGACCTTCATCTGCTGCTCTGCCACGATCGCGAACCCACGCGAGCTGGCGGAAGGCCTCGCGGAGCAACCGTTCGAGCTCGTCTCGGAGCACGGGGCGCCGCGTGGCGAAAAGGTGTTTCTCTTCGTGAATCCGCCGGTGGTCAACCAGCAGCTGGGGATTCGGCGGTCGTATCTGGCCGAGACACGACGGATTGCCGGAGAGTTCCTGAAGCGGGGGATGCAGCTGATCGTGTTCGCGCAGAGCCGCCTCGCGACGGAAATCCTCACGACCTATCTGAAGGACGATTTCGACGGGCCTGCAGGGACTCGCGAACGGATTCGCGGTTACCGGGGCGGGTACCTGCCGCTACGGCGGCGTCAAATCGAACGGGAGCTGCGGGAAGGGGACGTGCGGGCGGTGGTCTCGACCAACGCGCTCGAACTGGGCATCGACATCGGCGCGCTCGACGTCTGTGTGATGGCGGGGTATCCGGGCACCATCGCGGCCACGTGGCAGCGCGCGGGACGCGCCGGGCGCAGGACTGGACGGTCGGCTGCGGTCCTCGTGGCCAGCAGCGCCCCGATCGACCAGTTCGTCGTCCGTCACCCGGCCTACTTCTTCGAGGCGTCGCCCGAGCATGCGCTGATCAATCCAGACAATCTGCACATCCTCGTCGACCACGTGAAATGCGCGGCCTTCGAGCTGCCGTTCACCACGTCAGAAGAGTACGGACGTCAGGATGTCCAGGAGGTCCTGGGTGTGCTCGCGGAAAGCGGCCTCGTGCACCGAGTCGAGGGCGCGACGGCAGCCGGAGACCGCGAGTCGGTGGAGTCGGTAGCCGGAGACCTTCCGCCTTCGCGTGAAGCTTCCGCCTCCGCTGAAGCTACGGCGGACCGCCGAGGTCTTGACGAAGGCTGGTCGGCGAACCGCCGTAGCCTTGGCGGAGGCGGTCAGGTCTCCGGTTCAGAAGGACTGTGGCAATGGACGAGCGAGTCCTATCCCGCGGACGCGGTCAGCCTGCGCTCGATCTCGTCGGACAACTTCGTGGTGGTCGACACCACGCGCGGCTCGGACGTCATCGGTGAAACGAGCTTCACCAGCGGTCCTGCCACGCTGCACGAGAAGGCGATCTACCTTCTCGAGGGCATGCTGTACCAGGTGGAGCGGCTCGATTTCGACGGACGCAAAGCCTACGTGCGCGAGATCGACTGCGATTATTACACCGACGCCATCACGTATACGAAGGTGACGGTGCTCGAGACATTCGCACTGGCGGATCCCGGAATGCACGCCCATGGCGAGGTGCACGTCTCGTCGCGCGTGGTCGGCTTCAAGAAGATCAAGTTCTACACCAACGAGAACATCGGCTCCGGTGAGCTCGATCTGCCCGAGCGGCAGATGCATACTACGGCCTGCTGGCTGACGGTGCCGCGGAGCGTGATGGCGGTGCTGCCGTTTGCGGCCGACGACCGGCGCGACGGCGTCGTCGGACTCTCGTTTGCCATGCGGCAGGTCGCGCAGCTGCTCCTGATGTGCGACCGGCACGACATCGGGATTTCGATCGGCAGTGGCGCGCAGGCCGACGACACGGACCTGACGCGAACCGGGTACTCGGCGACGGTCACCGACGAGCCGCAGGTGTTCATCTACGACAACTACCCGGGCGGCATCGGCTTCAGCGAGCCGCTCTTCGCGATGCACGCCGATCTGCTGGCGCGGACGCGCGATCTCATCGCCGGCTGCGAGTGCGAACATGGCTGCCCGGCGTGCGTCGGTCCCATCGGCAATACGGGTCCGCTCGCGAAGACCGTTGCCCTGAGGATTCTCGAGCTGATTGTCGGCGGGTCGGCTGCGCCCGACCACGCCTGCTCGCCGGACCCGCCCCACGTACGGTCGGCGATCGCATGAGTCTGACCGAGCGACTGCGCAGCGTCGTGCGGCCTGCCGGCGGGTCGGCGGCGCTCGACCACGCGCGGTCCTACGTACGTGGGCCGGGTTCCACGGACGGACACAGTTCATCGTCCGTGGACCCGGTGCGGGCGGATGCGGTCGCCGACGTGCTCGACGGGGAATGGCGGGAGTCGTCTGGCCAGCGGTACCTCGTCATCGAACGGGCCTATCCACCGGGTCATCGTCACGGCCACACGGCGGTTGCCGATGGCGTCCCCGAGCATGATGGCTGCTGGCCGGCGCTCGCCGTGCTCGAGCCCGCGATTGCCCGGACGCGGGTGCTGTTCATCGATCTCGAAACCACCGGTCTTGCCGGAGGGGCCGGGACGTATGCCTTTCTGGTGGGGTGCGCCTGGTTCGACGGGGCCACATTCCGGGTGCGTCAGTTCCTGCTGGCCCGCTTCGGGGCCGAGCGCGGGCTGCTCGAAGACGTGGCTGACACCGCCAGTGGCGCCGGCGCGCTCGCGACCTACAACGGAAAGACGTTCGACCTGCCGCTCATCGACACGCGATTCCTGCTTCACCGCATGACCACGCCGTTCACCGGGATGCCGCACGTGGACCTGCTGCATGCGGCACGGCGCCTGTGGCGTCCGGCGGAGACCGGTGGATCGGCTTCGTGGGACTCGCGGTGGGGACGTACCCCGGATGTCGAAACGGCCGGCTGCGATTCGAACCCGGTGAAGATGCAGCGCTCACCGTGCTGTCTGACTGCCGTGGAGCAATCGGTGCTTGGGCACGTTCGAGAACATGACGTGCCCGGTCACGAAGTTCCCTCGCGGTACTTCCATTACGTTCGCAGCGGCGATCCGCGGCCGCTCGTCGCTGTGCTGGAACACAATCGTCTCGATCTCCTGTCGCTCGCCCTGCTGACCGCGAGAACCGCGCGGCTGCTCGGCGAAGGTGTGGACGCAGCGCGCACCGCCAGCGAAGCGCTCGGCCTGGGCCATCTGTATCAGCGGGGAAGCCTGTTGGCCGAGGCCCGGGCGTGCTTTGCGCGGGCGTCGGCGATGCGGCCGGCCGATCCTTGCACCACAGCGGAAGCGCTGCGGGCCTACGCGGTGTTGTCGCGCCGTGCGCGCCAGCACGACGAGGCCGTTCGAGCGTGGCAACGCATCCTCGAGCTGCGCGTGGGCCAGCCGCGCCTCATGCAGGAGGCGAGCGAGGCGCTCGCCGTGCATCATGAACATCGAGAGGAAGATCTTCACCTCGCGCGCGACTTCGCACGGCAGTCGCTGCAGTTCACGACCAGCGCGTCACGCGTGCGCCTGGTCAGGCACCGACTGACGCGCCTCGACCGCAAGCTTGGCGGGGCCCAGCCCGGCAGAAGGGCCGGCCAGGAGGCCGTGCCGCTGTTCTGAAGCACGCGGCCGCAACGCGGCTACGCCGTCGTTCCGGCGTTGCGGGGGCGCTTGGTCGCGCCGGTCGCCTTCGTGGCCTTGGCGGCTTTGGCGGCGGTGCGCCGCTGTTCGGACGTCTGGACGCCGAACTTCTTCGTGAACCGTTCCACGCGTCCCTCGGTATCGATCAGCTTTTGCCGGCCCGTGAAAAACGGATGGCACGCCGAGCAGATCTCGAGGTGCAGCTCAGGCTTGGTCGACCGCGTCTTGAACGTGTTGCCGCACGCACAGCGCGCCTCGACGTTGTGATACTTGGGGTGAATTCCGTCTTTCACTGCGTGCTCCTTCGAGCTTGGAACGAAAACACAGTATAACACGTGGCATTTTTACCCAGACAGGCCACGGAGACACACAGACACCGAGAAACGAAAACAACAGCTCCGTGTCTCCGTGACTCCGTGGCTCGTGGATGCGAAGTCGTTACGACTTACCCGCGGCCATCGCCGCCAGGAACTCGCCATTCGTCTTCGTCTTTCCCATTTTCGACAGGAGCAATTCCATCGCCTCGGTGGGGGAAAGCGGTGTCAGCACCTTGCGGAGCACCCAGACGCGGTTCAGTTCTTCCTTCGGCAGCAGCAGTTCCTCTTTGCGCGTGCCGCTCTTCGTGATGTCGATCGACGGGAAGACGCGACGGTCCGTCAGCTTGCGGTCGAGGTGGATCTCCATGTTGCCGGTGCCCTTGAACTCCTCGAAGATGACCTCGTCCATGCGCGATCCGGTGTCCACGAGCGCGGTGGCCACAATCGTCAGCGAGCCGCCCTCCTCGATGCAGCGCGCGGCGCCGAAGAAGCGCTTCGGCCGCTGGAGCGCGTTGGCGTCGACGCCGCCGGTCAGCACCTTGCCGGATGACGGCACCACGGTGTTGTAGGCGCGGCCGAGGCGGGTGATCGAATCGAGCAGGATCACCACGTCGCGTCCATGCTCGACCAGGCGCTTCGCCTTCTCGATGACCATCTCTGCGACCTGCACGTGGCGCGAGGCCGGCTCGTCGAAGGTGGACGACACCACCTCGCCCTTCACCGAGCGCTGCATGTCGGTCACCTCCTCGGGCCGCTCGTCGATCAGCAGCACGATCAGGTAGCACTCGGGATGGTTGGCGGTGACGGCGTGGGCGATGTTCTGGAGGATCACAGTCTTGCCGGTGCGCGGCTGCGCCACGATCAAGCCGCGCTGGCCCTTGCCGATGGGCGACACGATGTCGATGACGCGGCCGGTATTGTCCTTCTTGGTCGGGTCGTCAGTCTCC
>JBOGIR010000512.1:0-12139 GCA_050742335.1 Vicinamibacterales bacterium
GCGTGGCGTCGAGCGCGGTCGCGTGCTTGGCGAGTGCACGAATCTGGCACGCGAGCTGGCCAACGAACCGGGCAACACGCTCACGCCGCGCGAGTTTGCCGCCCGAGCCGAGAGCATCGCACGAACCGCAGGGTTGTCGGTGGAGGTGCTCGACGAAAAACGGATTGCCGAGCTCGAGATGGGTCTGCTGCTGGGCGTCGCGCAGGGCAGCGCGGAACCGCCGCGGGTGGTCGTGGTGCGGCATGAACCCAGGAGCGCCCCCACAGCGCCGGTCCTCGGGTTGATTGGCAAGGGGATCACGTTCGACACCGGCGGCATCTCGATCAAGCCGGCGGAGAACATGGACAAGATGAAGGACGACATGTCAGGCGGCGCCGCCGTGCTGGCGGCCATGACCGCCATCTCGCGCCTGCAGGCACCGGTGCGCTGCGTTGGCGTGATTCCGATGACGGAAAACATGCCGGGCGGGAAGGCGATCAAACCGGGCGACGTGCTGACCAGCGCCGAGGGCAAGACGGTGGAAGTGCTCAACACGGACGCCGAGGGCCGGCTGATCCTTGGCGACGCCGTCTGGTACGCGCGGCGGCTCGGCGCGACGCATCTGGTCGATGTGGCGACGCTCACAGGCGCCTGTGTCGTCGCGCTCGGCAAGACGACGAGCGGGCTGTTCGGCACCCCCGACCGCTGGGTCGAGCAGGTGCGGCGCGCGAGCGAGCGGGCGGGCGATCGGTCGTGGCCGATGCCGGTGTTCGACGATTACAAGGAGCTGTTCAAGAGCGAGATTGCCGACTTCGGCAACACCGGCGGCCGGGCCGGAGGCGCCATCACCGGCGCGCTCTTCATCAAGGAGTTCACGGGCGATCTGCCGTGGGTGCACATCGACATTGCGGGCACGGCCTGGGTGGAAGATCCGAAGCCCTACCAGCCGAAAGGCCCCACCGGCGTGGGCGTCCGCACGCTGGCCGAGCTGGCGCTGGGTGTCGACGAGTGGCGTAAGCTGTAAGAAGTGATGTTCTTTCTTCAGCAACAGCCGATCGTCGTGGATGTGCTCAACCAGCCTGAGCCGACCCGGGACATCAGCATCGACTACATCATCACGATGTTTCAAACCGCGGGCATCGTCCTGCTTACGGCGGCGATCGGCGGCCTCATCGTGGGCGCGATCTTCATCGGCATCCGCCGGCTGCGCGACGCCTCGGCGCGTTCGACCAACGACACCGGGCATGTGAGGCTGCGCATCTAAATTTAGTCCCGAAGCTCACTTCACTTGATGATGACGAAACACCGAGGCACAGAACTGAGCCCCGCGCCGCGCTGGTGCGTGACAGCGGTGACGTGGGGCATGTCCGGAGCAAAACCGTAGTCAGCGTAAGCGCGAAGCGAGTCCCGATGGTTGAAGGAAGATGGATGCCCGACGAGCTGAGCCGGTTTTGCGGAGCGACATGCCGCACGTCGCCGCCACGAAGTTGCGAAAACCGGTTTGAGCCGAGTCACTGCACTGCCACCCTTGGTACGGTCTTGAGCGACTGCTGGTACCTGGTGATGCCGGCCAGGAGCGCCTCGGCGATCCGCTGCCGGTAGCTCGTGCTGCGGAGCAGCGTCGCCTCCTGGCGGCTGGTCAGGAACGACACCTCCGCCAGGGCGCTCGGCATGGTGGCGCCGACGAGCACCATGAAGGGCGCCTGCTTCACGCCCAGGTTGCGTGCGTTGCGGTCGATCTTGCGCAGTTGGTCGTGCATCGACTGCTGAAGCATCGAGGCAAGATCGCGCGACTCGTCGATCTTGTTGTTGAGCGCAATCGTCTTGACGATATCGGGCAAATTGCCCATGGTCCTCGACGAGCCGGCGTTCTCACGAGCGGCAATCGCCTCGGCCTCCGGATTCGGCGCAAAGTTGAGAAAGTACGTCTCGAACCCGCGCGCGGCGGCATTGGCGCTCGCGTTGGCGTGGATCGAGAGGAATAGATCGGCGGCTGAGCGGTTGGCGATCGCCGTGCGCTCTTCGAGCGCGACGAAGGTATTGGTCCGACGCGTGAGCACGACGGCCACACCAGGCTCTCGCACGAGGAGCTGTTCGAGCCGCAGCGCGATATCGAGCACCAGTTCAGCCTCATTGAGCCCGCGCACCTGCGCGCCTGGGTCGTAACCGCCATGTCCAGGATCGATCGCAATCCGTGAAATGCCCAGGCCGAGCTGGCGCGAGAGCGAGAACCCGCCACGGCGGTTTGCCGCGGGACTTGACGGCGGAGCCGCGGGAGGGGGTGTAGCGACAACTGTCTTCACGCTGCTCGCGGCGGAGCGCTCGAAATCGATGACGATGCGATACGGGTTGTAGAGCGAGTACACACTGTGGCGCGCGGTGCTCTGGAGGTCGAGCACGACCTGAGTTCGGTTGTCCGGCCGGCTCCCGATTCGCGCCTGGCGTACGACGTCGTCGGGAAAGCGAACGATTGCGTCATGCAGCGCCTCGACGGTACGTGTGTTGCGCAAGTCGATCGACACTCGTGGCGGCCCGTCGAGCCGTTCTTCCTGGAAGATGGCCTCGCGCTCGAATTCGAGGGTGATCCGCAGCGCATCGGGCAGGACCTCGCGCCGGAGGGCCTTCAACGTGGCAAGGCCACTGGCAGGGTCGGCGCCGCTGAGACGAGTGATGTGTCCGCTCGCTTGTGCGATCAGCGTGCTCGACGGGTGCCGGGACTTGAGCAGCGCAAACAGCCGCAAGGCCGTGGCGCGATCGCGTGCATCGCCAAACTGCCAGAAGGCGTCGGCCGACAGCACGGCCCCCTGCCAGAGCGCGTTGTCGCTGTATCCGCTCCGCGGAAACCGGCCCGCGAGCGTCTCGTAGGCGCCGACGGTCGTCCGGATGCGGTCGAGCAGCGCTGCCGTGGCCTCGCCGGGCGGCTGTGTACGCAGTTGCGGCGCCAGGTCCAGCTCCGGGCGCAGGATGCGCTCCCGTCCCAGGATGTCGGTGTACGACGTCTCCGCATCCTGCGCGTCCAGGGCCAGGCTGGCGCCGAACGCGGCTGCGCCGGCAGCGATCATGATCACGACACACCGAGGCAGTGAGGCACCGAGGTTAATCATCAGAGGGTCTCGGTGTCTCGGTGTCTCGGTGTGTCGTACAGGGCGAAGAGCGCGCTAGCGAAGCTGCGCATCCACCTCCTCAAAGTAGTTGCGGTCGACGAGCACCTCGCGAGGCTTCCCACCGGTGCCGGTCGAGACGAGCCCTTCGGCTTCCATCATGTCGACGAGGCGCGCGGCACGGCTGAACCCGATCCGCAGCTTTCGCTGGAGGTACGAGATCGACGCCTGTCCGGTGCCGACGACGATTCGCGCGGCCTCGTCGTAGAGATCGTCCTTTTCGAAGTCGAGCCCTTCCGGCCCGCTCTTGTCGTCGTCTGCCGTGATGGAGTCGTCGTACACCGGCTTGCCCTGCTTCCGCAGGAAACTCGCAAGCCGCGCCGACTCTTGTTCGGAGATATATGGACCGTGGAGACGGATGCATCGGGACGAGGCTGGCGGGAGAAACAGCATGTCGCCCCGTCCGAGCAACTGCTCAGCGCCGTTGCCGTCGAGAATGGTGCGCGAATCCGTCTTCGACGACACACGGAACGAGATGCGCGCCGGCAGGTTCGCCTTGATGAGTCCCGTGATGACATCGACCGACGGCCGCTGCGTCGCGAGGATCAGGTGAATCCCGACGGCGCGCGCCATCTGCGCGAGCCGCGCAATCGACTCCTCGACCTCGTGGCTCGCCACCATCATCAAATCGGCCAGCTCGTCGATCACCACCACGACGAACGGCAATGGCTTGGGCGCATCTGGATCCTTGGAAGCGCCTTCTTCCAGCGCCAGCCGGATGTTGCGGTTGTACTGGTCGATGTTGCGCACGCCTTCTCCGGCCAGTGTCTTGTAGCGCTCCTCCATCTCGTGAACGGCCCAGCGCAGCGCGTTGGATGCCCGCTTCGGGTCGACCACCACCGGCGTGAGCAGGTGAGGAATGTCCTCGTACATCCCCAGCTCGAGCCGTTTGGGATCGATCAGAATCAGGCGCACGTCGTCCGGTGTGGCGCGGTACAGAATGCTGGTCAGCATCGCATTGAGGCCGACCGATTTGCCGGTGCCCGTGGAGCCGGCGATCAGCAGGTGTGGCATGGAGGCCAGATCGGTGACGTACGGCTCCCCGTGGATGGTCTTGCCGAGGGTGAGCGCCAGTTTCGAGAGCGAACGCCGATAGGCGTCCGACTCGAGCAGCTCGCGTAGCGAAATGGTTTCGCGGTTCGGGTTGGGAATCTGAATCCCGACCGTCGACTTGCCTGGGATGCGGTCGATGAGGACCGATTCGGCCTGCATCGCCAGGCACAGATCTTCGGCAAGCCCGGTGACCTTGCTGTACTTGACGCCCGCTTCAGGCTTGAACTCGAACGTCGTAACGACTGGTCCCGGATGGATCTGGGCCACCTGTCCCTCGACGACGAACTCACGGCACTTCTCCTCGAGCTGTCGCGCCGCCTCCATGAGCTCCCGCTCGTCGATCTTGCGTTCGGCCTTTGGCGAATCCAGGAGCGAGGCGGGGGGGAGGGTGTACGCGCCGTGGCGCCGCTGGACGGAACGGGCGGGTGGCTCCGGTAATGGCAGTGGCGCTGCACCTTCGGGTGCTTTGCGCGCCACGACGGGAGGACGGCCGGGGATCCGCGATCCGGGATCCGGGATCCGGGATCCGGGACCGGGGATCCGGGGCGATCCGGGAACAGCCATCCCCTCCGATCCCTGATCCCTGATCCCTGCCCCCTCCTTCTTTCCATGCTTGGCAAAGACACTCCGGCGCTCACGCTCCCTGCGCTGCCGTTCGAGCCACAGGCGCGCCCATCCGATGCCGCGCGCCGACAAATCGCGCGACTCCTGACTCGCCCGCGCGAAGAGCCGGCCGAACGAAAACTGCGTCGACAGGATCACCGAGAGCGTGATCAACGTGAGCAGCACGATGAACGACCCGGTCCTGTTCAGGTAGTCGGCGAACACCGCCTCCAGCCATGTCCCGATTGACCCGCCTGCGTGAAACGCCGCATTCGCGACGTCGGCACTGCCGAAGAGCAGGCTGAGGAATGCGCTGGCGCAACCAAAGAAGAGCGCGACCCCGACGAGCTTCGTGTAGGCGGCGTCGAGTGGCTGGCACCAGAAGTAGTGCCAGCCGGCGACGCCAATGACGAGGGGCAACAGATACGACGCGTACCCGAACAGTTGGAACGACAACTCGGAGAGGAAGGCCCCGACGCGCCCGACGAAGTTGGCCGGTGGATGCGGCGCGTCCGTCGTGAAGAACCAGACCGGGTCGGTCGGCTCGTAGGTGACGAGCGCGATCAGCCAGATGAGCGCCAGAGCGAAGAGCGCCACGCCGGCGAACTCGCTGATGCGGCGCGACAGAGTGGACTCGGGCATCAGATCTCCATGAGGACGGGCAGCACGAGCGGCCGGCGGCCCGAACGCTTCTTGAAAAACCGGCGCAGCTCCACGCGAAGCTTCTCGGTCATGAGTCCCTGGTCGGAGCGCTCTTCCACGCTCGAGGCCGCGATACAGTCGGCGACAACCCCCGAGGCATCGCCGAAGATCGACGCCCCCTCGCCCTCGGCCACGACGAAGCCACGCGCGACCATTTCAGGCTCGCCGACGAGCGCGCCGGTCTGTCTGTTGATGGCCACGACGGCGACGACGACGCCGTCGCCGGCCAGGTGGCGGCGGTCGCGGAGCACCTCGTCGCCGACTTCGCCGATTCGGGTGACGTCGATGAGCACGCGGCCCGCCGGCGCCTTGTCGGCCACGCGCGCGCCCTGCCGGTCGAACTGGATGATGTCGCCGTTTTCCGCGAGCAGCACCTGCAGCTTCGGTTCGGTGCCCGCCATGACGCGCTGCGCTTCATGTGCGTGCTGCGCGAGGTGCCGATACTCGCCGTGAATCGGCACGAAATACCGGGGCCGCACGAGTGACAGCATGAGCTTGAGCTCCTCGGCGCTCCCGTGGCCCGACACGTGCACGTGCTTGATCGACTCGGTGACCACGTCGGCGCCCCTCCGGGCGATGTGACTGATCGCGCGGGCAATCGCCTTTTCGTTGCCCGGGATCGCCCGCGCAGAGAAGACCACGCAGTCATCGGGGCCGAGGCGGACGAAACGGTGGTCGTCGATGGCGATACGGGGGAGGGCCGACTGAGGCTCGCCCTGCGAGCCGGTCGTGATGCACAGCAGGTCCTCAGATGCGTAGTTCGGCACGTCCGAGTCGCGGATCTGGACGCCGGCAGGGACGCGCAGAAACCCGAGCCGTTGCGCAATCTCCGCGTTCCTGACCATGCTGCGTCCGATGAAGGCCACCTGCCGCTCGAACTGGACGGCAAGGTCGACGAGGATCTGCATGCGATAGATGCTGGACGAGAACGTCGCCACTACCAGCTTGCCGTGCGTGCTGGTGAACAGCTCCTCGAAGGCGTCGATCACCTCGATTTCGGGCCCGGTGAATCCCTTCCGGTCGATATTGGTGCTGTCCGCGAAGAGCGCCAGCACGCCGCGGCGGCCAAGCTCTGCGAACCGGTGCAGGTCGAAATGCTCGCCGTCGATGGGCGTCTGGTCGATCTTGAAGTCGCCGGTGTGCACGATCAGCCCGACGGGCGTCGTAATCGCCAGCGCCACGCAGTCGGGCATGCTGTGCGTGACGCGGATGAACTCGATGGCGAACGGACCGACGGTCACGACGTCCCGCGGCTTCACCGTCTTCAGCCGATCGCCGGCGTCGATCGAATGCTCGTCGAGCTTCGGCTCGATGAGCGCGAGCGTCATGGCCGTGCCGTAGACCGGTCCGTCGAACAGCGGCAGCACGTGCGGCACCGCTCCAATGTGATCCTCGTGGCCGTGCGTGAGGACGAGCGCGCGTACCTGGCTGCGTCGCGATTCGAGATAGGTGACATCCGGGATGATCAGGTCCACGCCGAGCTGGTCCGGATCGGGAAACATCACGCCGGCGTCGATCAGGATGGTGGTGTCCTCCCAGGACACGGCCATCATGTTCATGCCGAACTCGCCGAGGCCCCCAAGGGGCACGACCTCGAGGGTGGATGGAGACACTTCCGGAACGGTGGACTGATTCATCAAAGCCCAGCTTCAGACAACGCTCGTGTGTGCAACCGCGCCACGCGCCCGGGCGGGCGGCGATGCGGGGTCCCCGACGCGCGCATGTGCGCATCGGGACAGGCGGCTGGGAACGCCTGGCCCTTCGACGAACTCAGGGTGACGCTGAGCCGCGTCGAAGGGTAAAACCCTGGCAGGATCAACAACTTCCGGCGAAAACTATAGCACAGCTCCCGCGAGCCGGGCGACGTCGGCGACCGTCAGCGTCTCGGGCCGCTGCGAGGGGTCGAGTCCCGCGCGTTGAATGACGTCTTCTGCCGAATGTCCCAACAACGAGGCCAGCGGCCGCAAGGCGTTCCGCAGGGTCTTGCGGCGATGGAGAAAGATGCTCCGCACGATGCGTTCGAACAGGGCCCGATCGACGTCGGCGGAGGCGGCGCGAAACTGCACTCGGACGAGGGCGGATGTCACCGTGGGAGCCGGCCGGAAGGCGCCTGGCGGGAGCGTCAGGAGGCGTTCGACGTCCGCAACCAACCCGGCCTGCATCGCCAGCGTCCCGTATCCCCTGTGGCCGGGCGCCGCCGCAAGCCGGTCGGCGACCTCCTGCTGCAGCATCACCGTCGCGTCGGCAAAGCGGCGTCCTTCGTCGGCCGCATCGAGCAGCCGAAACAGAATCGGTGACGAGATGTTGTAGGGGAGGTTGCCGACCACCCGCAGGGGCAACCGTTCCCCGGGCAGCAGCTCATCGAGGGCGACGTCGAGGAAATCGGCGGTGACGACGCGAACGTTGCCCGGCACGCGCGCGGGCAGGGCCGCAGCCAGATCGCGGTCGATTTCTACCGCGATGATCCCGTGCACGCGTGGCGCCAGCGCACGGGTCAGCGCGCCTCGGCCTGGTCCGATCTCGACAAAGGTCTCGTCGGACGACGGGTTGACGGCGTGAATCAGCTTGTCAACCCAGGCCGGCTCGAGGAAGTGCTGAGCGAACCGCTTGCGCGGCCGTGGGTACCGCCGATTACTCCCCGCGTTGGTCGACCTCAGCCGTTTCGCCCCGCCAGTACCGTTCTTCGATCTCCTCGATTTCTTCCTCACTGAGGCCAAAATAGTGGCCGACCTCGTGAATCAGCGTCTCGCCGATTACAGCGCGAATCTCATCCTCGTCGTCGCAGTCTTCTTCGATCGGCCGTTGAAAAATCGTGATGCGATCCGGAAGCGTGTTGCCAAATGCCCAGGTACGCTCGGTGAGCGGCGTGCCCTGATAGAGCCCGTACAGCGAATCGGGCGGCTCGATGTCCATTTCCTCGAGCAGGTCCGGGCTCGGCCCGGCCTCGACGACGAGCGCGAGGTTCTTCATTTCGCGGCGGAAGCGTTGGGGAATGAGCGTGACGGCTTCACGAACGAGACGCTCGAACTCGGCGCGTGTCATGGACCGCGCCACGATAGTACTCGCAATCCTTGCGGACCGAGCAGCGAGGGCAGAGCGGCTTGGGCCGGCAGATCCGCCGGCCGTGCAGAATCTGCACGTCGGAGGCGAGCGTCCAGAGCGTCTTGGGCAGCGCCGCGCAGAGCTGTTGCTCAACCCGTTCCGGATTGTCGCCAGCCGCAAGACCGATCCGGCTTGCGACCCGCAGGACATGACGGTCCACCGGCAGGCCGGGCACGCCGAGCGCGTGACCGAGCACGACGTTGGCCGTCTTCCGTCCGACGCCCGGCAGCGCCGTGAGTGCGTCCATGGTGGCCGGGACGTGGCCGCCATGCTGGTCAACCAGTTGTTGCGACATGCCGATGAGCGCCTTGGTCTTCTGGCGGAAAAAGCCGGTTGAGACGATGAGCGCTTCGAGCTCGCGGGTCGACGCTGCGGCAAGCAACCGGGCGTCGGCGTACCGGGTAAAGAGCGCGGGAGTGACCTTGTTCACCCGTTCGTCGGTCGACTGCGCGGAGAGGATGGTGGCGACGAGCAACTCGAACGGGTTGCGATAGCGCAGCTCGGTGTCGGCGTTTGGATGCTGTTTCGCCAGGGTGCGGATGATGCGGCGCGTGTCAGCGGGGGATTTCATCGACTCGAGCATCAAGTCAAAAGTCAAAAGTGAAAAGTCAAAAGTAAGTTCAGAAGTACCCTTGACTTTTCACTTTGCACTTTCAACTTTCAACTTAGTGTACTGGTCCCTTCGTCCAGCCGACGTTCGAATAGGAATCGGAGAACACCCGCATGTGCTCCTGCAGGGCTGCCACGAGGTTGGGAATGAACTGGACGGGGACCACCACGCGTGCGCGCACCGGCGCCCGGACGACGTGCTGGCTCTCGGCTTCGCGGAGCTCCTTGTCGGAGAGCGGCATCACCTCGCAAAAGGTCAGCGTGAAGTCGAAGGGGGTGTGCGCAATCGAGCAGAAGTTCGCGTAGGTGCGCGGCCCGCCCGGGTCTTCGTCGGGGATGATGGTGAAATTGATCTGCTTGCGTTCAGGTTGATCGGACATGGGTCACTCTAATACCTCCGCATGACGCCGACAACGACCCCCTGCACCTGTACGCGGTCCGAGTCGACGAGCATGGGCTGCATGGCGGGGTTGGCGGGCTGCAGGCGTACCCGGCCGTTCTCGCGGTAGAACTTCTTCAGGGTGACATCGAGCCCGCCGACGAGCGCAATCACCATTTCTCCGTTGTCGGCAGACTTCCGATCCTCCACGATGACGTAGTCACCGTCGCGGATCTGCTCGTCGATCATGGAGTCGCCCTTCACGCGCAGGACGTAGCTGTCGCGCTTGCCGACGAGCCCTTCGGGCACCGCAATCGTTTCGTTCGACGCGACGGCCTCGATGGGTGCGCCGGCGGCGACGAACCCGAGCAGCGGCAGCTCGAGGGCGCGGCTTCCGACGCGCGTGGGCACGAGCTCGACCGACCGGCTGCGGTTCCAGGCCCGCCGGATGAAGCCTTTCTCCTGCAGGTTCGTGAGGTGCTTGTGCACGGTGGCCAGAGAAGAGAGGTTGAACCGCCGCCCGATCTCCTCGAGGCTCGGCGCGTAGCCGTGCTGCTGGATGAACTCGTTCAGGTAGTCCAGGATTTCACGCTGACGTTTCGTGAGCGGAAGCACGTCATTCCTCCTTACGGGCGAAAAAGACCACGGAGGCGGCGGCAACGGCATGGGCCTGCGGGATATCCAGTGCCAGGGTCCATGACCGGCAGAGGTGCGAGACTATATGCGAATAGAAGGCGAAGATCAAGGCGCGATCGCAAGAGGGGTGGGCGTTCGAAGGGTGCTACACTCCGAACAACGACGCTTCCAGGGGGATTCCATGAGCTACCGCTCACGCTGGATTGCCGCAACCGTGCTGACGGTTGCCGCGCTCGTTTCGCTCGAAGCCGCCACGGTATCCAGGCAGAATGCCGATGCATTCGCCCAGAAGGTCGCTCAGATTCGACAACAAAGCGAGGCCGGCAGTCGCACCGCGCGTCGAACCGCGCTGACACAGGACGAGGTGAACTCCTGGTTCACGTACCGGTCGCAGCCGTACCTTCCGAGTGGTGTCAGCCCGCCGGAAGTGACGATCGTGGGGCAGGGCCGGCTGTCGGGGAACGCCGTTGTCGACTTGGAAGCGATCGCCAAGCGCCGGGCGTCGGCCGGCGCGCTCAATCCGTGGAGCCTGGTGGGCGGGCGGGTGCCGGTGACGGTGGGGGGCATTCTGCACACCCGCGACGGGATGGGCCGCTTCGAAGTGCAGTCGGCGGAGATCTCGGGCCTGCCCGTGCCCCCGGCATTCCTGCAGGAACTGGTCAGCTACTACTCGCGCACCCCCGAACGGCCGCAGGGCGTGCGACTGGACGAGACGTTCCCGCTGCCGGCCAACATCCGGCAGATCGAGGTGGGGCAAGGGCAGGCGGTCGTCGTGCAGTAGCACCAGGCACCGAGCACAAGGCACCAGGCACCATACGGGCAACGACAATTTCCTCTCGACCCCCCTTCAATTCCTGAAGGGCGTAGGGCCGCGCAAGGCTGCCGATCTCAAGCGCGCCGGGCTCGTCACCGTCGAGGATCTGTTCTATCGCCTGCCATTCCGCTACGAAGACCGCAGCCACATGCAGCCGATCGCCTCGCTGCGGCCGGGCGCCCGGGCGGCGGTGCTGGGTGACATCAAGAGCGCCCGGCTGGCGATAACCCGGCGGCGCGGCTTCAAGATTTTCAACGCGATCGTCAGCGATGCCAGCGGCGCGATTCGCTGTACCTGGATGAATCAGCCGTTTCTCGCCGACATCCTCCAGCCGCATCTCATGGTGGTGATCTTCGGCGACGTGAAGCTCGATTCGAGCGGGCTCCATTTTCTCAACCCGGAGTACGAACTCGTTACCGACGACGTGTCGGGCGTGCATACGGGGCGGATCGTGCCGTTCTACGAGAAGACCGGCGTCGTGACGCCGAACATGCAGCGCAAGCTCGTGCGGTACGCGCTGGACCATGTCCCGTCAACGGTTCCGGACATGCTGCCGGCCGCTCTCCGCGCGCGCCAGCACCTGGTGGCGCGGCGCACGGCCATCGAGCAGTCGCACTTTCCCCCGAATGACGCCTCCATCGACGAGCTGAACGCCTTTCGGACGCCCGCGCAGCGCCGGCTGATTTTCGAGGAGTTCTTCCTCTACCAGATCGGACACGCCTGGCGGCGTCACGAAACGGGCATCGAGCTGAAGCCGTTTGTGCCGAAGGTGGATGATCGGATCCGCGCGGCCGCGGCCAGGATCCTGCCGTTCAAGCTGACGCCCGGGCAGCGCCGGGCCATCAAGGAGATCGTCGACGACATGCAGGAGCCGCCGCCGATGCACCGGCTGCTGCAGGGGGACGTCGGCGCCGGCAAGACCATCGTCGCGCTCCTGGCGGCGCTCGTCGCCATGGAGAACGGCCTGCAGGTGGCGTTCATGGCGCCGACCGAGATTCTCGCGGCGCAGCACTACGGCACGATCGCGCGGCTCCTCTCCCAGTCGCGGTTCCGCGTGGACCTGCTGACCGGCGGCACGCCGGGTCTGAAGAAGCACGCGCT
>JBOGIR010000513.1:0-3680 GCA_050742335.1 Vicinamibacterales bacterium
CGGTCGACGTGATTATCTCGAACTGCGTGATCAACCTCTCATCGGACAAAGACCGTGTGCTGCGCGAGGCGTTCCGCGTGCTGAAGCCGAACGGCCGGCTCGCGGTGTCGGACGTTGTCGTGCGAGGCGAAGTACCGGCCGCGGTGCGGCGGTCGATGGAGCTGTGGGTCGGCTGCGTGGCCGGAGCGCTCACCGAGGACGAATACCGCCGCACGCTCGAGGCCGCCGGCTTCACGGACGTCGAGATCGAAACAACGCGCGTGTACGAGCTCGCCGATGCGCGGGCGTTTCTCGCGGATTCAGGCCTGGATGTCGACGCGCTGGCGCCGCTCGTGAGGGGGCGGGTGACGAGCGCGTTCGTGCGGGCGCGCAAACCCGGCGACGCCGCGCGAGTGCCCGGCTGCTGCGGTCCTGCCTGTTGTTCGTAGCGCTGTTCACACCCACAGGCCACGGAGACACGGAGAAATTGTTTTTCCTCTGTGACTCTGTGACTCTGTGGCCCGCTTGAGTTGTGCCTTGTGCCTTCTGACTTGAGCCTTGTGACTTGATCTTCGTTCAGGAGCGCGGCCAGGCCACACCCTGAGACCTGGGTACGGTGCCGACGCCCCTGTACACGAACTTCTGCAGGCGCTTGCCCTCGTAGGTTTCCGTCGTGTACAGGTTGCCCTTCGAGTCGATGGCGATGCTGTGCACGCCGAAGAACTGCCCCGGGTAGCGCCCGCCGTCGCCGAAGGCGGTCAGCTCCTCGAGCGTGTCGCGCAGCACGACCCGAACCCGCTGGTTGCGGCCGTCGGCCATGAAGATGTAGGTCTGCTTCGGATCCCTCGAAAACGCAATGTCCCACACGGATCCGTCGGCAAGGCTCCGTCTGGCGTACCAGTTTTCCTTGACGAACTTCCCTTCCGTCGTAAACACCTGAAGCCGAGTGTTCACGCGGTCGCACACATAGACGAACCCATCGTTCGACACATCCGCGCAGTGCACCGGGTTGCGGAACTGCTGCGCCGGGGGCGCGTCGGGGTTGTAGGGACCGAGGTTTCTGTCGTCCGGCTTGTTGCCGTACGCGCCCCAGTACCGCTTCATCTTGCCCGTGTCCGCATCGAGCACCGCGACGCGTTTGTTCAGATACCCGTCGGAGAGGTAGGCTTCGTTGGCGCGCGGGTCCACGAAGATCTTTGCGACACGGCCGAAGTTCTGCTGGTCATTGCTGTCGCCGGCGTAGGTCGAGAGCCCCTCCGCATTCGTCGCTCCCTTGTGCACGCCCGCTTTCCCGTACTGCGCGATGAACTTGCCGGTACGGGTGAACTTGAGGACGTGCGAATCACCCGCGCCGTTGCCGCCAATCCACACGTTGCCCTTGTGGTCGACGAAGATGCCGTGGTTCGACTGCGGCCACTCGTAGCCCTGCCCCGGGCCGCCCCACGACTGCACGAGGTTGCCCTCAGCGTCGAACTCCAGCACGGGGGGCGCGCCCTTGCAGCACTCGCCGGTCGGCGGATTCAACTCTGCGCCTCGCTCGTTGTTGTTCAGCGTCGCCGAGCTGCGATGGATGATCCAGATGTGATCGCGCTCGTCTACCCAGACACCGATGGCGGCGCCGAGGAGCCAATGGTTCGGCAGCGGCTTGGGCCAGAACGGATCCACCTCGAAGCGCGGCGCGCGCACCGTGCCTCCGCCCTCCTGCGCGGCGACGGCCTGCCGCAGCACGAGGTCGGTCACCAGGAGTCCACCCAGGACCGCCACGAAGATCGCTCCGATCACCAGATTCCGTTTCGCCATGCCGTTTCTCCTCACGCGGGCTCGCGCCTGTCACGAATTTCACGAGTACGTAGTGTCCGGCTTTAGCCGGACCGTCGGTACGTAGTGTTCCTCTCCGTGCGGGCTAGAGCCTACCACCGCAGGAACCGTTCGCCAAGTGGGAAGTGGGACGGGGGAAGGGATCAGGGATCAAGGGAAAAGGGGGCAGTAGGCAGTAACGCGACACCTCTAAATTAGCTGCGTCCACCGCCTACTGCCTACCGCCTACTGCCCACTGCCTACCGCCTACTGCCTACTGCCTACTGCCTACTGCCGTTACGACCTGGGCCACACGGTGCCCTGGCTCCGCGGCACCGTGCCAATTCCGCGATACACGAACTTCTGGAGGCGCTTTCCTTCCCACGTTTCCGTGGTGTACAGATTGCCCTTCGAGTCGATCGCGATGCTGTGCACGCCGTAGAACTGCCCCGGCTGCCGCCCGCCGTCGCCGAAGCTCGCCACCACTTCCAGCGTTTGTCGCAGGACGATCCACACCCGGCTGTTCATGCCATCGACCACGAACAGGTACTGCTGCTGCGGATCGCGCGAGAACGCGAGGTCCCACACCGAGCCTGACGCGAGCGTTCGTCTGGCAATGAACCCTTCCTTGACGAACGTCCCATCCTTGCGAAACACCTGGAGCCGGTCGCCGGCGCGATCGCAGACATACACGAGACCGTCGTTGGACACGTCGGCACAGTGCACGGGATTGCGGAACTGCTGGGCCGGCGGCGCATCCGGATTGTAGGGACCGAGGTTCGTGTCGTCCGGCTTGTTGCCGTACGCGCCCCAGAACCGCTTCATCTTGCCCGTGTCCGCGTCGAGCACGGCGACACGCTTGTTCAGGTAACCGTCGGCGAGATAGGCCTCGTTGTCGCGCGGGTCCACCATAATCTTCGCCACGCGGCCGAAGTTCTGCGGGTCGATGCTGTTGCCGGGGTAGGTCGGCTGTCCCTGCGCGTTGTTGGCGCCGCGGCGCGCGTTCGCCTTCCCGTACTGCGCGATGAACTTGCCGTTCCGTGTGAACTTGAGGACGTGGGAATCACCGGCGCCGTTGCCGCCGATCCAGACGTTCCCCTTGTGGTCGAGGAAGATGCCGTGGTTCGACTGCGGCCACTCGTAGCCCTGGCCCGGCCCGCCCCACGACTGGACGAGATTGCCGTTCGGGTCGAATTCGAGCACGGGCGGCGCGCCCGTACAGCATTCCGCCTCTTTCCGCTCGGCGCCCTTCTCCTGGTTCGCAAGCGTGGCCGAGCTGCGGTGGATGATCCAGACGTGATCCCGTTCGTCCACCCACGCGCCGATCGCCGAGCCGAGCACCCAGTGGTTCGGCAGTGGCTTCGGCCAGAACGGGTCCACCTCGAATCGCGGCGCCCGAACCGTGCCACCGGTTTCCTGCGCCTCCGCAGCCTGCTGCAGAAAGACTTCACCGACCGCCAGGGTCCCAATTACAACAACGAAGATCGCCCCAATCAGCAGGTTCCGTCTTCTCATACGTCACCTCTCCAACGAGCTAGAGCCTAACACTGTGGCCGGTCTTTCCAAAGCCCGATCCGCTGCTGCCCGCTTCTGCCGCCACAGGGCGCGGGCCAGCCAGACCGCCGCCGCAAGGACGACCAGCGCCATCGCCCACCGCACGATACCCAGGAGCAGCACGGCGTCAAACGCCGGCCACGGAAACTGCAGCAGCTGCCCGCCCCGCTCGGTCATCCAGTGCCACGCGGTATGGGCGACGATCGCCGACAGGATGATCGTCCCGATCCGCTCGGCGACGACGAACCGGAACAGCAGGTTCAGGGCGGGCACGACCACCGCGAGGACCACGAGCTGCCCCAGCTCGACGCCGACGTTGAACGACAGCAGCGCCGTCAGCAGGTGCGACC
>JBOGIR010000514.1:0-7585 GCA_050742335.1 Vicinamibacterales bacterium
GCTCTGGGCTTGCGCCGCGGCGCAGAGCAAGAGGCCCGACGCGAAGGCGCCACACTTGAACAAACGCTTCTCGAACATCATTTCCTCCTCGTTGTGGGTGTTGCGTTGTCGACCGGCTGCGACCTCAACCGCGATAGATCGGCTCGGGCTGGGTGAAGAATGAATGCACGATGTGGTAAACCATCAGGTAGTTGATCTGGTGGAAGCTCGCGTGCGAGATGCCCGACATCACCGCGAACTGCTTGTCCGGGTTGGGCAGCCGCTTGAAGAACGCCATGAGGTCATCGAAGCCCGCGATGCCGTCGAACTCCCCGCGCATGATGAGCGTCGGTACCGGGATCTTCGCCGGGTCCACCACCGGCAGCTTCGAGCACATGTCAACGTAGGTTCCGGTGGGCACCGAATCGTCGAGCTGGAGGATGTGATCGGCAAACGCCTCGATCACCCGCTCCTCGGCGCAACCGGGATGATCGCGGTTGAAGATGCTGCGCACGAAAGCGCGGTCGATCGGGCGGCGGTTCTTCGCGCTGAATTCGGGCAGCTTCTTGCGCCGCTCGGCGAGCGTCGGGCTGCCCTCGCCGGTCCAGACGAAGGCGTCGAGCGCGAGGCGCTGCACCCGCTTCGGGTGGCGTTGCGCGAACAGCGCGGCGCGCAATGCGCCCGAGGAAATGCCGTACGTCAGGAACGACGGCGTCCCGCGCGTCTTCATGATGTACTCGGTCCCCGCCGCAAGATCGTCGGCGCCGTTGGCGATGTCGCAGTTGATGTCGCGCTTCTTGTCGGAACGGCCGTAGCCCTCCATGTCCATGCACCACGTGTCGAAGCCGAGCCCGGCGAAATAGTCCATCGCCGAGGAATGCGGTCGTCCCGGCACCTGCAGGTCGAACGTAGGCTGCGAGGCCATGGAGGAGCCGTGCACGAACAGGACCGTCCCCCGCGGCGCCTTCGCGCCGGCGGCGCGCTTCTCCCACAGAAAGAGACGCACGTCGTCCTTGCTGGTCCAGTGCTCCTGACCGGTGATTTTCGCTGCGGCCTTCGGTTGATCCATGAGCGCCTCGCCAGGGGTGTGCATCGCTGGAAAGAACGGAGTCTAGGATAGCCGCCAGAGAGCGTCAATTTCCGGAACCCGTCCGCGGCGCACCCGTCTTGCACACGATAAACTCAATGATCACCCGTCACGCGATCACGGAATGGACTTCAGGATCAGCGAGGAGCAGCGCGTCCTGCCGCGTGTGGCCACCGCCGTGACGGGAACGGACGCGAACCGAGTCACGACCCGCGATGCACGACTCACGCTCTCTCAATAGGTGGGCTTGGGCCGCAGGTACTGCTCGCGGTCGACCGACTTGACCGTGAGTTGCTCGACGCGTCCGCCGCGCAGCACGTCGAGCGGGATCTCCACGCCCGCCTCCCCGTGCGACCAGATGCGGTTATAGAAGTCAGCCTGCCCCTTGATCGCATCCCCGCCGAGGCCGACGATGATGTCGCCGGTTCTCAGGCTGGCGTGCTCCGCGGGACTCTCCGGCGATACGCGCGTCACGATCACGTTGCCCTGCACCTCCTGGGTATTGATGCCAATCCACGGGCGCGGCTTGCCGGAGCGCTTGCCGGTCGCGATGAGATCGCCGAGCATCGGCTTCAGCAGGTCGATCGGCACGAACATGTTGCCGGGCACCTGGGTGCGCGCTCCCATCGCGTCGCCCACGACCAGCGAGCCGATGCCGAGTAGCCTGCCTTCGCGGCTGAGCAGCGCCGCCCCGCTCCAGTTGACCGTTGCCGGGGCGGTGTAGATCGCCTCGTCGAGCAGGTACTCCCAATAGCCGACGAAGGGACGGCGCGACACCACGTAGGCCGGCGCGACACCGTCGAATCCCACGATCAGCACCATCTCGCGCTCCGCGATCTTCGCGGAGTTGCCGAACTGGACCGGCTTGACCGGCAGCGGGCGCAGGGCCTTGAGCAGGCCGAAGCCGCTGGAGTGATCGTAGCCGATCACGGTGGCCGGGAAGGCACGCCCGTCCGCGGTCGACAGCTCGATGGTCTCGGCCTCGATGATCAGGTAGCCGATGGTGAGGACGAGGCCTTCCGAATCGATCACCACGCCCGTGCCTTCGCGCTGCGTGCCGAGGGTGCGGGAAGTACGCGCGTTGGCCACCGCCTTGCTGCGCACCTTGACGACCGAGAGCGCGTCGACGCTGAACTCCTGCGGCATGCGCGCGGCGGGCGGGGCCGTTTCCGGGGCGCTTTCGGAAGCGAAGGCGATCGCCGTTGCCAGCCAGGCGAGCGACAATGCCGCGCAGGCGCTGCGGCGCAGCACCGACATGCTGCTGGCGGAGCCCACTGTCTCGCTCGCGTAGTTCATAGAGGCCGTCAGGTCGATGGCGCGTGCAATTCCAGATGCATATGCTACGCCTTTCCGGGCGACGGTAACAGGAAAACGTCACGCGATCTCCGCTGCCGCCGCGGTGAAACGTGTCTCGCCGCGCGGGAGGGCGCGCGGGTGGCCATCTGCGGGCGGCGGCCGCAACGTCAACATCACCATCTCGAGCGCCAAGCAGCCGGGCACGGCATCGATGCCGACCTCGGTCTCGCGCGCCGCGGGGCTCGCGATCACCAAGGCGCTGTCGAAGGAGTACGCACCCGACAACATCCTCGTGAACACGGTGTGCATCGGCAGGATAAAGTCGGGCCAGCACGAGAGGCGCTACACCCGCCAGGGCATCAGCGCCGACGAGTACTACCGGCAGGCGGCGAATGATATCCCGCCGGGGCGGGTCGGCGAGGCGGACGAGGTCGCCAGCGTGATCGCTTTCCTGGTATCGGACGCGGCGAGCTGCGTGACCGGCACCAGCATCCACCTCGACGGAGGGATGTCCGGCGTCCTGTGACGCCGGACGGGAAAAAAAGCTGCCGGTGGGCGGTTTTTTTCGTGGTGCTGGCGAGTGGACTCGGACCACCGACCTGCTGATTACGATCCGGTCGTCGATTTCCAGACGAAATCATGCGCTCGCGCGCTGTCGCCGGCGCCGGATCTCCGTGAGCTTTTGCACGGCGCTCGCAGGGCTCCGTGAAAAACTTCCAGCAGGGTCGGCCGTTCGTGGCTCGTTTCCTGCCCCCTGTCGGTTGATCGTGAAACTCGGCGGGGCGATCCACGTTCGCGGCTCGCTTCTTGCTCCCGGTTCCGCGCTGAAAGGAGCAGCCAGTGAAGCAGTCAAGCGGATTCACCCTGATCGAGGTGCTGATCGTCGTGATCGTCCTCACCGTGCTCGCGTCGATCGCGTACCCCGCCTATACGGACTACGTCATTCGGGGCCGGCTCACCGAGGCGCGGACCGCGCTCGCGGACATGCGGGCACGGATGGAACACTACTTCCAGGACAACCGCACCTACGCCGGGGCTGACACGGCGCCCGCGCCGAGCCCGTGCACGCCGCCGACCGGCCTGAGCGTTCTCTTCACCTACAGCTGCACCCCGGCGCCGACCGCAGACACCTACACGATCCAGGCCGTAGGCAATGGCCAGGTCAACGGGTTCACCTTCACCATCGACCGCGCCAACTCCCGTCGCACGACGCAGGCGCCCGCAGGTTGGGGCACGGCCCCGATCGCGTGCTGGGTCGTGAGGAAGGGTGGCAAATGCCAGTAGCAAGCCGAAGCGTCCGGGTGCGCGGAGTCACGATCATCGAGATGGTGGTCGTGCTGATGATCCTGGGAATCGTGATCTTCCTGGCGCTTCCGAGCTACCACCGCTGGATCGCGAACACGCAGGTGCGGACCGCCGCCGAATCGGCACAGAACGGCCTGCGGCTCGCGGCGTCGGAAGCGGTCAGGCGCAACGACCGGGTCGACTTCGTGCGCACCCTCGATCCCGCACCGGGTCTCGCATCGGCCTCGAACATTGCGGGCATGAGCTGGGTCGTGCGCTCGAATCCGCTGGCGCCCGGCGTGGCGGAGCTGATCGACACGAAGCCCGCGGCCGAGGCGAGCCAGAGCGCAACGGTCGCCGCGAACGCGGCGGTCGTCAGCTTCAGCGGGCTTGGCCGCCTCGTGTCCGGATCCGCCCTGACGTGCATGCGCTTCAGCACCCCGAACGGGGATCGTCCGCTGATTGTGACGGTCACGACCGGCGGGAGCGTGCGCATGTGTGATCCGGCGTTCCCGACGAACGATCCGCGGGGATGTCCGGCGCTGCCGGCGCAATGCGTCTAGGAGGACGAACGATGAACGCTCGAATCAGCTCCGGCCGTATCGCTCGCCGCCCCGAACGCGGCGCTTCCCTGATCGAAGGGATGGTCGCGATCCTGATCTTCTCCATCGGGATCCTGGGCTTGATGACGCTGTACGGCGCTTCGATCAAGAACACGACGGACGCGCAGTACCGATCCGAGGCATCGTATCTCGTCAACAGCGTAATCGGAAAGATCCGCCTGCACGACGCGGGAACCGTCACCGCCGATTTCGCCTCGCCCGACGGGGCGCAGTACCTGCAGTGGCTCGCCGACGTCGCGGCAGCCAATGCGGCGCTGCCGGGAATGGTTGCGAATCCGCCGACGATCATCTTCCTCGGCCGGCAGGCGACGGTGACCGTGTTCTGGCAGGCGCGGAGTGACGGCGGGGTGCGCCGCCACCGGGTCGAAACGCAGCTCGATCTGTGACGCGGGAGCAAGCCATGACAGAGCGCAGATTCAGCGGCAGGCGCACGGAGCGGGGCATGACGATCGTCGAGCTGATGGTGGGGCTGGTGATCGCCCTCCTCGGCACGATCGTGATCTTCCAGGTGTTCGTGGTCAGCGAGAACTACAAGCGCAGCACGACCGGCGGCAGCGATGCGATCCAGAGCGCGAACTTCTCGCTCTACCAGCTCGAGCGCGAGATCTCCGGGGCCGGCGCGGGGTTCGCGCGCATGCCGAACCTGTGGGGCTGTCTCGTGCAGGCGAGACGGGCGGGCACGGTCGTGCTGGGACCGGGAGCGGCGGCGTTTCCGGCGCCGTTCAACGTCATCGCCAGCACGAACGTGCGGTTCGCCCCGGTCCTGATCAGCGACGGCGGGGGCGCGACGCCCGACGTCGTCTTCGGCATCGGCGGAGCCAATGATTCGGTCAACACCCCCGTGGTCGTCACCGGCGCTCCCACGGCGACCAACGTAACGCTCAACAGCACGCTCGGCGTCAAGCAGAACGACCTCCTGATGGTCGTCGAGCAGGGGGCGACCGGCAATCCCTGCCCGCTCGCGCAGGTGAGCTCGCCCAACCCTGCGTGGAGCCCCGCCGTGCCGCCGATGCCCCTCATCCCCAATCCCGTTGCTTTCGCCGCGAACGATAGCTGGACGACCGGGTTCAGCGGCTACAGCGCGAGCGCCAAGGTCGCGAACCTCGGACCGGCGGTGTGCCCCGTCGGCGTGCCCTGTGACCGGCCGAGGTTCGTCGCGTTCGGCATCGGCACGGATCCCTCCGGAATCACGAGCGTGCTGCTCACCTACGATCTCCTGTTCGGCGCTGAAGCGCCCTTCAACGGCCAGCCGATCTCGATCGCCGACAACCTCGTGAACCTGCAGGCGGTCTACGGGATCGCAGCCACTCCCACTGACCCGAAGGTGGCGCAGTGGGTGCCTCCCACGGCGCCGTGGGACCTGGCGACCCTCACCGACGGCAGCGCCGCGTCCGCCGATCTCATCGCGCGCATCCGCGCAGTCCGGATCGCCGTGGTCGCGCGCAACGCGCAGTGGGAGAAGGACCCGGTCAGCCCGGCGACCGTCACGCTGTTCGCGGATCTTCCCGCGGCCGCGCAGGTCACGGTGAACCTCACCGCCGCCGAGCAGCAGTACCGCTACAAGCTGTTCGACGATGTGATCCCGCTTCGCAACATGCTGCTCGCCAACAACTGATTCGCAACCAGGGCTCTGCCATGACCACACCCTCTGCCCACAGCTTCGGAGCGCGCGCCCAGCGCGGAGCGGTGCTGTTCATCGCGCTGATCGTGCTGGTCGCGATGTCGATGGCGAGCGTTGCCCTCGTGCGCTCGGTCGACACCGCGACCCTGGGCGCCGGAAACATCGCCCTCAAGCAATCCGCCGCGCAGGCGGCCGAGCGGGCGGTGGGGATGGCGACGGCTCACTTCGACCCGTTCGCGGTGCCGGCCGGATTCTTCTCCACGATCGCCAACGCCAACTCGCATCAGAGCGCGCAGAACTACTGCGCGTCACTTCTGCCGACCGACAAGCGGGGCGTGCCATTGGTGCTCACGAGCCTCGGCAACAAGGAATGCGACGGCCAGCCGCTCAACCCCGCCAACGAGTTCTCCACGGCGAATAACGAGCGGCTGCGCTTCGTGATCGAGCGGTTGTGCACCGACACCGGGGCGCCCGACCAGGCGAAATGCACCCTCGACCAGGTCCTCCCGAGCGGCGGCACGGTCGGCAGCGGCCCCCACTTCGGCGACACGGTGCCGCTGTATCGCGTGACGGTGCGCGTCGACGGGCCGCGTAACACGCGGCATTTCAGCCAAGTCATCTTCAGGCCCTGATGAAACCGAGGCCTGATCCCGGATCGATAACAGGAGCAGTCATCATGAACACTCAGCCCAGACCTCTTTTCCGCAAGGCGGTTGCTTCCTGGCTCATCTTCTGGCTGGCGTTCTCGCCGCTCGGCACCGCCAGCGCGGCGACGACGGCGCTCGCCGACGCGCCGATCTTCGCCACGAAGAAGGTTCCGCCCAACCTGATGCTCGACCTCTCGGTGGAGTGGCCGACCGGCGTGGTGGCGGCCTACAACGACAACTACGTCGACCCGACGAACCCAGGCAACGCGGGCTACGAGTGCTCCGGGCGCGAAGACAACAGCGGTAATAGCCATGGCCGCTGCTACTTCGACAACCGCACCTACCTCGGGTACTTCGATCCCCTGAAATGCTACGACTACGTGGGCACGCCGGGCACCCAGAGCACGCCCCCGAGCGCCCCCTCGGCGACGTCGGGCTATTTCACGCCCGCCGCGATGGGATCGGGCCCGAACAGCCATCAGTGCACCGGGAAGTGGAGCGGAAACTTCCTCAACTGGGCGTTGATGCAGTCGATCGACACGTTCCGCTGGAACCTCACCGGCGGTGACCGCGTCGTCGATGCGCCCACGAAGACCATCATCGAGAAGGCGCGCCATACCGGGCAGGGCCGCTACACCCAGTTCCCGATCAAGAAGCTCGACAAGAGCGAGTTCGAGGATAACGGTCAGAAGGATCAAAACCCGCCTCCGGGGAGCTCGCCGAAGGTCAAGGTTCCCGGCGTCGATCCCAGCACGGTCGCCGTGTTGCCGTTCGCTTCCGACAAACTCTACTTGCGTGTGCACAACAACTGTACGACCCAAAGCGCCACCGGGCCGTTCTTCGTCGACTTCTACAGCGCCTGCAGCACCGGAGGCCCCAGCACCTGGGCCGGGCCGCAGTTCCAGGTCGACTGCAACGACAGCTGGAACGGCGCGTGCCTCCGCACCTACTACGCCCGGGTGGAGGCGTGCAAGCCCGGGATGCTTGAGCCGAACTGCCGGCCATACGGCTCCTCCTGGAAGCCGACCGGCCTGATTCAGGACAACGC
>JBOGIR010000515.1:0-3669 GCA_050742335.1 Vicinamibacterales bacterium
TCAGGAACACGCCGACGATGAGGAACCGCCTGGCGACATCCATTCGAACCCTCCTCAGGGTCTTTCGCGTTTACGACGATGTGATGCGAAGCAGTCTCTAATCTAGTCTTTGGTCTTTGGTCTCTAGTCTTTGGTCCAGCGCGTTACTGGGGTTCACGACGATGTGATGCGCAGCAGCTTGATCAGATTCCCGCCGAGGATCGCTTCCTTGTCGGCGTTGCTCAGCCACGACGCGTTGAGCACGAGGTCCACGGTGACCGGCCAGTTCAACGGGTTGTCGGTGCCGTACACGATCTGGCTCGCGCCCAGCTCGTTCACGAGGTGCTTCAACCCTTCGTCGGAAAAGACCATCGTGTCGACGAGAATCTGCGACCGCAGATATTCCCTCGGCTTCTTCTTGTTGGCGCAGTTCGCGTTGTTGCGGACGTCGCATGCCACGTCGGTGCGCATCACGTACGACGGCAGGTACCCGCCCGCGTGCGCTGCCCCAACCTTGAGGTTTGGATGCCGGTCGAAGACACCGTCGAAAATCAGCCGTGTCAGGAAGTACGTCGTCTCGAGCGGGTTGCCGATGATGTTGCCCAGATCGCCGCGGCCGCGAAGCGCGTTCTCTCTGATGATGTTCTCCGCGCCGCCGGGGTGCATGAACACCACCACGCCGAGCTCCGCCGCCTTGGCCCAGAACGGATCGAACTTCGGCAGCGAGAGATCTTCACCGTTGACGTGGCCGCCGATCGCCGCAGCACGCAGGCCGAGGCGCTTGACACCATCCTCGAGTTGCTGCGCAGCCAGATCGGGAAACTGCAGCGAGCTCGACGCCATCGCGACGAACCGGTCGGGATGCTGCGCCACGAACTTGGAGAGGCCCTCGTTCTGCGCTCTGACGATCCGATCGGCCAGGCTGCGATCCTTGACTTCCCACCACCAGAATCCGTTGATGCTGAGCACCTGGATGTCGATGCCTTGCTTGTCGATGAGCGCGATGCGATCGGGGCCCAGCGGACGTCCTCCACCCTGCTTGGCCCATTCGGTGCCCTGGATCACAGGGTCCACCTCAGGAACCGTGGCATGCGCGTGGAGGTCGACCACGCGCACGCGGCGGCCGCCGATGATGACCTGCCGCCTCGCGGCCGGCACCTGCACGGCGGCAGCGCTGCCGCCACGGCCCACGACGTACACGCCCGCCGCGGTGCCCGCGACGGTCTTGAAGAAGTCTCTGCGACTGGACATGTGTGAACCTCGCTTCCCGGCTCTAGGCTCTGGGCTTTGGGCTCTGGGCCGGGCGCAAGACCCTTGGGCTGCGAAACAAAGCCTAAAGTCCAAAGCCTAAAGCCTAAAGCCGACCTCCTACGAAGTAATACGAAGCAACTTCATCAAATTCCCGCCGAGAATCTGTTCCTTCTCGGCGTTGGTCAGCGTCGAGTTGATCACGTAGTCGACATGGACGGGCCAGCCGAACGGGATGTCGGTGCCGAAGACGACCTGGCCGGCGCCCATCTCGGCGACGAGGTGCCGCAGCCCGTCCTCGGTGAACACCATCGTGTCGGCGAGAATTTGCGACCGCATGTACTCGCTCGGTTTCTTCTTGATGATGCACTTCTGGTTCGGCCGCCCGCACGCGACTTCCGTTCGTCCGAGGTACGACGGCAGATACCCGCCGCCATGCGCGCCGCACACGCGCAGGGCGGGGAACTTGTCGAAGGTGCCGTCGAAGATCAACCGCGACAGGAAGACGGTGGTTTCGAGCGGGTTGCCGACGATATTCCCAAGGCCGCCGGCGCCGGCGAGCGCGCCCTCCTTGAGGAGATTCTGCGAGCCGTTCGGATGCATGAACACGAGCTGGCCCATCTCGGCCGCCTTGGCCCAGAACGGATCGAACTTCGGCAGCGACAGGCTCTCGCCGTTGACGTGACCGCCCACGGTGACGCCGCGCGCACCGTATTTCGTCACCGCCTCCTGCAGCATCTCCGCGGCGAGGTCGGGGAACTGCAGCGGGATCGACGCCATGCCAACGATCCGGTCGGGATGCATGCGGTTCCACTTCGCGAGTGTTTCGTTGTGATAGCTGCAGATCGCGCGCGCCAGCCCGCGGTCCTTCGCCTCCCACCACCAGAAGTCGTTGACGCTGACCGCCGCGATGTCGATGCCCAGCTTGTCGAGGATCGCGATGCGGTCGTCCAGCGTCGCCCCCTTCATGTATTCCTCGAACGGCGTGCCCTTGACGATCGCGGCCGGAATGGGCATGTCCCAGTGGTTGTGCACGTCGATCACGCGCACGCGGCGCCCACCGATTGTGATCTGGCGCCGGGCCGGCGCCTGCGCGTGCAGATCGCCGGTCAGGCGCAGGCCTGCTGTGGTGCCGGCGATGGTCTTCAGGAAATGTCTGCGGTTCGGCATCGCTTTGTCCCTTGTGTGTTCCGCGTGAAGAACGAACTACGGCGTCGTCGCCTGACTGGAGCCGCCAAACATCTTCTTGCCGCCCAGCAGCACCGCCTTGGCGTTGACCAGCTTACTTCCGTCCCTGGCGAGCGACCCTTCCACCGTCACCACGTCGCCCACCTTCATGTCATTGCGCGTCCAGCCGAGGCGGATGAGCGCGAGCGGATTGCCCATTTCGATCGCCCAGTTGACGACGGGTCCTGCCGCGTCCTTGACGTCGAGATAGAAGAAAATGTGGGGGTTCGCCCACTCGATCTTCGTGACCGGGCCCGTCAGCGTGATCGGTTTTTTCGGGTCGAACTCTGCCAGGAACGAATGGTGTGCCTGCATCGTAGTGGATGACAGGACGATGCCGAGGAACACGCCCGCGACAATCGTTCTCATGGCTCCTCCTTACTTGCCCGCGTCCGCGCCGATCATGTGCTGCCGCGATTTCTCGTTCTCGTTGCAGATGTACTCCAGCAACTCCGTGTTGAGGGCGAGGGACAACTTGATCGTCGTCGTCCACGGTTTCGTATAGGCCTTCGGGTCATCCACCGTCAGCGCGACTTCGAGGTTTCCGTAGTTGACGCGGCGGATCCGCTCGATGGTGCGCGCCTGGGCCGTCATCGGATGTCCAAAACCGTCGAGCCAGCTGTCGTCTTTGAAGCCGATCGTCTCCACAACCAGTGTGTCGCCTTCCCATTTGCCGACCGAATACCCCTTGAACAGCGGCTCCGGGTCCTTGGGTAGCGCACGCCCGTCCAGAAAGATCTGCCGGAACTGGTTCATGTACTGGTCCAGGATCGTCACACTGTCGGGAGTGTGAATGATCTTCTGGAGCTCAAAATTGGACCACGCGCGCGGGGACGGATGCGGCAGACAGCGCGCCAACGGGTCATCCTTGCCACCGTCGGCCATCCGCTGCTTCACGAGCGCTTCTGCCCATGGTTGCAGGGGCAGCACCTCCTTGAAGCCGCCAGCAATATTGATAAAGGAGACGGGAATACCGAGCAAGGCATCAAGACAGCCAAGTCCCTGGGATATTTCCTCTGTGCAGGGCATTTTCTCCGCATCCCAGATCCCCGAGAGATCGGGTGTCTTGGCGCCCGCCAGCCTTGGCGCAGGCGCCGCAAGATTCGGCTTGCCGGCGGTCGTCGGCACGCCCTTCGTGACCAGGTCGCGCCACTGCGCCGACAGGGTGACGCCCCCACACACGATGATCCCCGCCGCTGCACCCGCGAGTGCTTT
>JBOGIR010000516.1:0-11554 GCA_050742335.1 Vicinamibacterales bacterium
GTGTTACTGCCGGTTGTTGTTGACGGTCGTCGTCGCCTTCTTGCGGTTTTCGCGCTCGGCGACCATCCGCGCGTAGGTCTCGTCGTCCAGATGCGTCACCGCGATCCAGGCGTGCGACATCTCGTCCGCCGTCCGGCTTCCAAGTCCCACCCACTGATCCGGATCGGGATTCTGCTTGTTCGACTTCGTGTTGTCGTAGTAGCCGGTGACTACAAGGACGGCGCCCTTGGGCACCAGCGGCGCGGCGTCGTCTTCGTAGATGTGGCTGGTATGCCAATAGTTGGTCCAGTTGGAGATCGAGCTCACCATCTCCAGCTTGCCCGTGTCCGGGTAGAAGATCTCGAGCGTCTTGCCGACCAGGCGGAAGTGACCGTGCGGCTGGAAGCTGTCGAGCCGCACCGGGGTCTTGAAGGAGTGGAAGCCCTGGGTCATCACCGTTCCGTTCGGCGGGATCTCGAGCTCGCCGCCCTTCATCAGGAGCGTGTACAGCTTGAGGTCCTGCTTGTGCTTTGCCTGGTGGCCCTCCGGGTAGAGCCACAAGCCCAGTTCGATCACATCGTCTTTGAGCTCTTTGCCGGTCGGGTAATAGTGGACGTCCCACTTGACCATCGCATTGGCCGGCAGCGTTCGGCAGGCGTCCGGCGGTACGATCTCCCCCACCTTGCCGAGCGCGTACTCCGTGACGCGCTCGCCGTCGACGTACTGACCGCTCTTCTCGTCCAAGACGACCAGTTCACTATTGGCGTGGTGCGCCGACGCGCGCCCTTGGAGGGACGGCTTGACGGAGACGGCCTTGATGCACCGATCCTTGGTGAGGCCCGTGGGCACGATCGGGCGCCACCAGACGTCCTGACCCTTGGCAGGCAGCGTGAACGGCTTTGTCCGGACGATAACATCCGGTGGCCCGAACTGGTCCGCGAACGCCCACTTGGTGGGATCCGGAAACGTGAGCGGCGGCGGCATGTCGGCCGGATTGCCGAGAGGCGCCCCCCCGTCGACCCAGCGGGCAATCGTCTGGACCTCGGCCTCGCTCAGCCGCAGGTCGTACTTCAGCTTCTGAATGCCCACGTCGCGGTCGTACCGATAGGGCGGCATCTCGCCCGCCACCACCTTCTGCCTGATCGCCCGAGCCCAGGGACGCACCTGCTCGAACGTCGTGAGCGGCATCGGCCCAATCGCGCCGGGCTGGTGACACTGCTGGCAGTTTTTCTGGAGGATGGGGGCGATGTCCCTGGCGAAGGTCACCGTCGCGGGCACTGCGGCTGCCCCATTGTCCACGGCCGGTGCAACAGCGGCACGGTTCGCCGCCGACGTCGCCTCGGGGCTGGCCTGCTGGGCCTTGACCTGCGGGCCCGCAGCCTGAACGACCAGTAAAGCGACCCCAAGGGTCGGGGCACCGATCCGGATACCCCAAGACATGTAACCACCGAAGCGCGTCCTGGACATATAGGCCACCTCGCGCCCCGATTCTACAGGATTTGGCACCTGCGTGCACTGCGGAAGTGGCCCTGGTGCTAGGCGCAGGCCTGCTCGAGGCGCGCGATGTCGAACTTTTTCATCTGGAGCATCGCTTCGGTCACACGGCGGGCACGGGCACGGTCGGGGTCCTTCATCATCTCGCCGAGGACCGTGGGCACGATCTGCCAGGACACGCCGTACCGATCCTTGAGCCAACCGCACATTTCGATGGTGCCGCCGGCCGACAGCGCGTCCCACAGGCGGTCGATTTCGCTCTGGTCGTCGCAGTTCACGATGAACGAAATCGCGTGGTTGAAGGGGTCGAGCGGACCGGCGCTGATCGCCATGAACGGTTGCCCGGCCAGCGTGAATTCGACCACGGTGACCGATCCTGCCGGGCCACTCGGTGTGTCGGCCGGAATCGGGGTAACGCTGTCAACTCGTGAGTTGGGAAAGAGCGATACGTAGAAGTTCGCCGCTTCGACGGCGTTATCGACGAACCAGAGGTGCGGAACGATCTTCGCGCTGGCGGTGACCTTCGGCGTGCTGGACATGGCGCAGGCTCCTTGGACCTCGGGAAGAGGAGGCGTCCGGACGAGAGCTTGAACGACTGCATTTCTTCAATTCGCGTATCGCCAGGTGTGCGGGCCACGGTTTACGTGGACACGAACTTCAAGAGCTGGGGCGTAACGATCGAGAAAGACGTCCCGAGCCTGGAGTTCGTGCTGGGCCCGTAGCGTAGGGGCAGCGTGGACAACTGCATCACATCCATCCGTGTGACGCCCCGGTAATCGACCATGCATCGTGTCGTGGCTTTGATGGTCTCGGTCGTGGCTTCGTGGTCATGGCTCGGTTTACCGTCGGCGGCCAATGCTCAAGAACGAAAAGGGTTTTGGGTCGGCATCGGCGTTGGCGCTGGTTCGCTCGGTTCGCCCTCTCGCGGACACGAGGGAAACCGCGAAGCGACTGGAGTTAGCGCGTCAGAACCAGAACTTCGCCGCGAGTTGCACAACACGTGGATCGAGCGCCGTCGTGATCGTCCCGAAGCTGGCCGGTCCGAGCTGCGCCGCCGGTGCGCCGACATTCGCAGTGTTCAGCAGGTTGAACACCTCCACACGAAGCTCGATCGCGCGCTCACCTCCGACGCCCACGCGACGCATCACCGCGAGATCGACGTCGTGGTACGACGGCCCTCGCACCGGATTGCGAGAGGCGGATCCGATCGTGAACTGATTGGCCGTTGCGAACGCGGCCGTGTTGAACCAGCGAGAAGGTGTCCGCTCGTCAGCGGGCAGTGTCGGATCGCCGACAAGATTCGGGCGCTGGGTCGTGAAGCCGGCGTACCCGAGCGAGTTCGCCTGCGTCACCGCGACCGGCACCCCGGACTGCATGGTCATGAAGCTCGCGACGCTCCAATCGTTCACCAGTGCGCCGACCACGCCGGTGGGGTGCTTGGCACGGCCCTCGCCCACCGGAAGATCCCACACGACCGAGGCGGCGAAGTAGTGCGGAATGTCTCCGGTCGAGTAGTCGCGGTCGCGCTCCAGATTGTGACTGTCGGCGACGGCGGCGTTCGTCAGCGGTCCAGTCAGAATGGACGCGTCGAACACCGACGAGGCGATGTCGGTCAGCTTCGAACGGGTGTAGGCGGCCGAGTAGGTCAGGCCGCCCGACATTCGCTGACGAATGCTAAACGCGAGACCCTGGTAGTTCGTCGTACCGACATTATTCCGATAAAAGCTGACCGCGGTGTAGTCCGGATAGGGTTTCATGAGCTGCGCCCTCGTGATCGTCGGGTCGCCGATCGAGGACGAGCGGGGAATAATCCCGAAAAATGGGTTGGGGACCCTTTCGAGGAGCGTGGGCCCGAGTTTCAGTTGTTCCTCCGTCAACTGATTGATGTTGCTGTCCGGGATCCCGATGTTCGTAATCTTCGATCCGAGGTACGAGACTTCGATGGCCGTGTTCGCCGTCAACTCGCGCTGGACCGACACATTCCACTGTTGCGCGTAGCCCGACCCGAGCGTCCCGTCTACGGTGAACACGCCTTGTCCGAGGCCGGCGGTTGGCGTCGGACCGACTGGGGTGACGGTCGGTCCCTTCGCCAGCACGAAGGCCGGTGCGATGTTGTCGAGCGTGCGCAGCGACACGGTCTGCAGGAACGGGAAGTTCGGCGTCGTGAACGGCGTCGTGATCCCCGCCATCTCGATCCAGACCTTCCCGTATCCCGAGCTGACGATGGTCTTGTCTGTCAGGCGGTAGACGGCGCCAATGCGCGGGCCAAAGTTGTCCTTCTTGAGCGGCCGGACCGGCTCCGCACCTGGATAGTCGAGCTGCCGCGTCTGTAAATTGAATACAGCGGTTTGGCCGTTGATCTCCGTGGACGGGACATTGAGTGTGTATCGCAGCCCGGCATTGATCGTGAGGCGCTCGGACACCTTCCAGTCGTCCTGGAAGAAGTACTCCTGAAAGTGTGCGCGCTCCTGAATATCCGTCTGCTGTTGGTCGATGGCAAAGGTCTCCACCTGTCCCAGCAGGAAGCTCGCGAACGCGTTGCCGGTATTCGGGACCCCGGGTAGATCGCTGCCGACGGTGCTGAAGGCAAACGATCCGGTCGGCCATGGGGGTTGGATCACGTTGAGCCGCTCCCATCGCCAGTCGAGCCCCATCTTCATGGTGTGTCGGCCTTTCAGCCACGTCAGCGAATCGGCGATCTGTGTGACGCTGGTGCTGAAGTCCGAAGCCGTGTTATTCGGGGATCCGAGCTGCTGGTAGCCGTTCGGTGCGAAGGTCGGCATCGTGTTGGGGAATTGCGCACTCGACGGAATGCCGGGAATGTTGAGCACGGCTCCTGCAGGCGCAGACAAGGACACCGCGCTCCGCTGGACGGCTCGACGGGTATCTCCCAGGCGCAGCTCGTTCAGCACGTTGGGGGAGAAGGTGTGCTGATAGTTCGAGGCGAACGCCCACGACGTCGTATCCTGCGGACCGACGGCCACGCTGCCGGCCAGGATGGTCCCACTCCCATCCGGAAACGCGGTCACCGGTTCGGCGTGACCACGAAAATGAGTCAACCGTCCGAAGACCTGATCCCGACCGGTCGCAAACTTGTGATCGATGCGCACATCGCGCTGATCCTGATCGTCGATTTCGTTGGCCGTCCGGCTGTAGTTGTTCGCGGTGGCGGTGTTTGTCGGAAGCGGGTAGCGCTCGAGCAGCGCCAGCGCGACCGGATCCATGGCGCTTCTCGGAATCGTGTTGTTCGGAAACTGCTGGCGCGTATTGCCGACCGTCGTCGTCGGATCGTAGATGTTCTGGCGGAAGACGCCTGACCGTTCGGCGAGCGTGGGCACGTTCGAGGTCACGGTACGGCCGATGCTCTGTCGCTGACCCTGGTAAGCGACAAAGAAGAACGTCCGGTCCTTGACAAGGGGGCCGCCGAGCATCCCTCCGTACTGATTCCGGCGATAGTCTGGTTTCACCGGATTGCTGGACTGGAAGTAGTTCCTGGCGTTCAGATGCTCGTTGCGAAAAAATTCGAACACGTTGCCGTGAAAGGCATTGGTCCCCGATTTCGTCGTGAGATTGACCACGCCGCCATTGAACCGCCCGAACTCGGCCGCCGGGCTGTTGCTCTCGATCTTGAACTCCTGGATGGCGTCGATGATCGGATAGTACGCGAGCTGCCCCGGCTCGGGCTGCAGCACGGAGATGCCGTCGAAGAGATACTCGTTCGTTCGCGGTCTCCCACCGTTGATGCGAGGCAGGACGGAGTTCGGCGGCAGAGCGACACCAGGGACGATGGCGGCGAGCATGATGAACAGGCGGCCGTTCAGCGGCAGCTGCACGACCTGCTCGTTCTCGACGACCGTGCCGAGGCTCGCGGTCGCCTCTCGCACAATCGGCGCGTCCCCGACCACGGTCACCTGTTCTTGAACGCCTCCGACCGCGAGATCGAAATCAATGCGCGCCTTCTCCCCCGTCGACAAACGGATGCCCTCGCGGCGCACGGGCTTGAACCCAGACAGCTCGATATCGAGGCGGTACTCGCCCGGTGCCAAGCTGGCCGCGGTGTACACGCCATCGCCGGTGGAGGCCACCACTCGCTGCAGGTTCGTCCGTGTTTCGGTGACAGTGATCGTCGCTCCGGGAACGGCGGCGCCGGCCTGATCCTTCACAAGACCGGTGATTTCGCCGGCGGCCGTCTGCGCACGGGCCGGCGTCACCGCGGCGCCGCAGACACATGCGACGGTCAGACACACTGAGAGCAAGACGCTTCGAGTTATTCGCACCATCCGGTCCACCTGGTCTCCACTCGTTTCACCCGTGCGTCTCAGCGCGGCCAGAATTGGGCCTGTCGAGTCAGGCGTCAGCGGTGAGCGCTGCCGTCCTCGTGCATGGGTGTCAAGCCAGACACTCTAGCTCGAATTGATATGGTGATCAAATCGACTTAATGTGACTCAACCTGTGCCAGCGTTGGACGACGGCGTCTGCTACGATTCAGGTCGACGGACGTAATGATCGCCAAGGAATGGCTTGCGAATGGCGGAATGCGAAAACGCGAACGCCGGAGAGGCTAACCAGACGCCTCCGCGGGGTTCATGTCCGGCGCGAGAAGTTCGATAGAGACCGACTTGATGAGCGCATGCACACGGTGGCCAACCTGGATGTCCAGTGTGTCGACGGCGTCTTGCGTCACCTCCGCAAGCAGCAGTAATCGACCCACCGTCAATTGAACGATGACCGCGTCGAAGGCCGCGTCGGCGTGGATCGCGGATACGGTACCCGACAACACATTGTGCAGACTGAGTCCGGTTGGAGCGCTGGTGGCCAGAATGGTTTCGCGCGCCGGAATGCGCACACGAACAGCCGTCTTCGCGGTGAGATGGCGGGCAGGTACGAGCAGTGTTCCTCCATCAAACGTCAACTCGACGAGGCCACGATCGACGTCCACACGACTCACCGTTGCCTCGAAGACGCTGCCAAGGCCAACGGCCTCTCGCAACCAGGAGAGGTCCGGACGACTCATGAGCGTCGACAACGGCCCATAGGCGACGGTTCGGCCATGTTCCAGCATCAAGACGTGCGTGGCAATGCGCACGACATCTTCGAAGTCGTGGGTCACGAGGATCAGCGGCACTTGCAGTGTACGGCGCAAGCTGTCGATCTCATTCTGAAGACGTCGGCGAACGGAACGATCGACGGCAGCGAACGGCTCGTCGAGTAGCAGCACCGCGGGCTCTCGTGCCAGCGCTCTCGCGAGCGCGACGCGCTGCCGTTCCCCGCCGGACAGTTCGTGTGGTCGTTTCGACGCGTGTCCAGTAAGGTGCACGAGATCCAGTAGTTCCTTGGCCCTGGCGCGCCGTTCCGCTCGCGGACGATGCCCGAGTGCGGTCATCACGTTGCCGAGAGCCGTCAGATGTGGAAACAAGGCGTACTCTTGGAAGACGAACCCTACCGCCCGTCGATGAGGCGGCCAAGACACGCCGGCCTCGGTGTCCGTCCACGTGTCGCTACCGGACTGCACGCGGGCATGCGCCGGGCGGGCGAGGCCGGCGATCGAACGCAGGATTGTTGTCTTGCCGCTTCCGGACGGCCCGAAGATCGCGAGCACCGCACCCGGGTCGCAGGTGAATTCGACGTCGAGGGGAATCGGAACCTGCTGACGAAGGCTCACGGTGAGGCGCTGTTCAGGCACGAGGTGGTCCCACCCGTCGCGACAACATCGTCGTGGCCATCAGCGTCACGACCGCGACGACGAGGAGCGTCGCCGCCATGATGCCGGCGCTACGATCGTCGAACGCCTGCATCCGGTCATAGATCGCGACGCTGAGCGTGCGGGTCTCGCCCGGTAAGTTGCCGCCGACCATCAGCACGACCCCAAACTCGCCCAATGTGTGGGCAAACGTCAGGATCGCCGCCGTCGTGACGCTGGGCCAGGCCAGCGGCAGTTCGATACGTACGAAACGCTGCCAAGGCGTCAGGCCACAGCAGGCGGCGGCATCGCGGACGTCGTTCGGAATCGCTTCGAATCCGCGTTGGATCGGCTGAATGACGAACGGAATATTGGCAATCGCAGAGGCGAGTAGCAGGCCCTCGAACGAGAATGGCAATGAGTGCCCGATGACGGCCTGGAACGCCTGTCCGAGCGGGGACCTGGCCCCGAACGTCACCAACAGGTAGAAGCCGAGGACCGTCGGCGGCAACACCAGCGGCACCGTGACCAGGGCTTCGACGAATAGCTTGCCGCGGAAGTGGTGGACCGCCAGTAGACGGCCAAACCAGACACCCAACGGTAGCAGAATCGCGATCGTGCCGGCGCCGAGCCACAGCGAGACACGAAGGGCCGACCAATCCATGCGGCGCTATTGTGGCACTGCGTACCCGTGCTTCCGGAAGATCGTGCGCGCGGCCTCGCCTTGGAGATAGCTATAGAACTGGGTGGTCGTTGGGCTGGCGCGCTTGAGGAGGACCATGCGCTGCCGCAGCGGTGGATAGTCAGCATCGGGGATGACCGCGTGCGTGCCGCGGTCCGCAAACCCTGGTGCGAGGACGAGCGAGTACGCGATGAGACCACCAACCGCGTTCCCGGTGGTCGCGAACTGTGCCGCTTGCGCGATGGTGTCGCCCAACACCAGGTGTGGCCGGATGGTGTCCCAGACACCGCGCTTCCGGAGCACGGCTTCCGCCGCCTTGCCATAGGGCGCGACCTCGGGATTGGCGATGGCAAAGCGCGTCACGCCACCAGCCTTCGCGAGTCGGGCGAGCCCTTCGAGCCGCTCATCAACGGTGAGCGGTGATCCCTTCGGCGCAAAGATCACTAACCGGCCAACCGCGTACACGACACCGGCATCACGCGTGAGACCGGCGGCGGTCAGTTGGTTCGGAAACTCCTCATCCGCCGCGAGGAAGAGTTCGAATGGCGCGCCATCCTGGATCTGACGTGTCAACGTCCCCGACGCCCCAAACACGAGCTCGACGCGCAGTCCGCGGTCGTACGCGAATTGCGCGGCAATCTCCGTCAGCGCGAAGTTCAGATTCGCCGCTGCGGCGATGGTTGGCGGCTTCTGAGCCGGCGTCGATGCGGCGAATCCGAGCCAGAACAGGACGGCCGCGACACGTCGGAACGTTCGGCGCACGCTCATCGTGCTCTCGTGGTGGGCGAGTTGGACCAAGGATTCGTAAATCTCGAGTCGTCGAGCAGCGCGTTATCCGTAAGCGACTGCAGAAACGTGACGAGGTCCGCGCGCTGCGCCGGTCTGATCGCAAAGCCGCGAATCGTCGTGCTCTCGACCGGCATCGATCGCATGGTGCTACCCATCGAGCCGGAGAAGAGGTGCACCAGCTTGCGCTGCCACGGTTTCTCCTTTGCAAGGTCGCCCGCAGGCGAGCCGCCCACCGCTATTACTCTATCGCAAGACAAAATCAAATCAAATCAAATCAACCCGAATCACGAATCGACTCACGTTGGTCTATTCGGCGCCAGTACTGTAGAACTGAACGTTTATTCCGGCAAGCGCTTTCAGGAGACATCCAGGTACGTGCTTCGTGGTGCCGTGTTTGTCGTGCTGGCGACGGTCATTATGGGCGGTGTCGCGCTTTCAGCGACGAACCTGTTCGACCGACACTACGAGCTGTCATCGGGCTTCCCCGAGGCCGGGCGTGTCGGACTTGTGCAGTTGCGTTATCGCTACTGATCGCAGCGAGTCGGCTCACGGTGATACGATTTGGACCGACTTCGACCAGAAAGGAGTCGGATGGCGCTTCTCACCGTGAGAGCGGCGGCCGAACAGCTCGGCGTCGCCTATTCGACGTTGAAACGATGGGTACACACCGGGCGCGTACGGACCACGCGCACCGAAGGCGGACATCATCGCATCTCTGACACCGAGATCGATCGCCTGCTCGCGCGGCAACAACCCGAGGGCAAACGCCGCAAGCCGTTGACTGATGTGGACGAGTCGCTCGCGGGCCTGAGCGCACGGAACCGCCTGCACGGGTTCATCGACGAGGTGCGCATCGACGGCCTGCTCGCACAGGTCCGCATGCGAGTCGGTGATCAGTCGCTCACGGCGGTGATCACCGCAGATGCTGTGCGAGCGCTGAAGCTTCGCCGCGGTGACGATGCGATGGCGATCGTCAAGTCAACAGAAGTCATGATCGCCCGAGCCGGGCACCCTGAGTTGCGGCCGCGGCGACGAACCCGAACGTAAGTTTGTACGACTGTCCGGATCGTGGACATGGATAGCTACTCGCGCCTCCCCTCGCGTGCCGGTTTGTCGTCGCGCAGCGCAATGAACTTGGAGTTCACGTCACAGTCGTGACCGAGCGATTCCTAGGCCATGCGCTTGACATGTGCTACGCATGTGCGCATGCTGTTAGCATGTCGAGGATGATTCAGATCCGCAACGTCCCTGAGGCTCTTCACCGCAAGTTGAAGGCCCGCGCGGCCATCGCGGGGCAGTCGCTGTCCGATTATCTGCTCGCGGAGATTGGACGAGTCGCCGCCCGGCCGACGCGTGAGGAGATGCTCGCCAGGATCCACGGCCGTACGCGTGTCACGCTGAAGACCTCGGCTGCCGTCGTCATTCGCGAGGAGCGCGAGTCGGCGTGATCGTCGTCGACGCGTCGGCCATCATGGAGTTTCTCCTGCAGACACCCCTCGGTACGCGGGTCGAGGCTCGGCTATTTCGCGATGGCGACGACCTGCATGCCCCGCACCTGCTGGACGTGGAGGTGGTTCAGGCGCTGCGGCGCCTCGTGCGAGCTGGCGACGTGCGTCCCGACAGAGCCGAGGAAGCGCTCGACGACCTCGCCGACATCGACATTCTTCGTCACTCCCACATCGATTTCGTCGGTCGCGCCTGGGACCTGCGGGACAAGATCACCGCCTACGACGCCATGTATGTGGCGCTCGCCGAGGCGATGGACGCTCCGCTGGTGACCTGCGATGGCCCCCTTGGCGCCACGCCTGGGCACGCCGCGCAGATCGACGTCATCCGGTAAGCGACACCGGGAAACTGTTGGCTACGGTGGCGACTCGCGAAGGCTGGACTGCCGAGGCCCATCCATCTCTCGTGCATGACGCGCTACTTGCAACATCCTGTCGAGAGTCCGACTCCAGGCAAAAGGCTCGAAGACCGCGACGTCTACGTCGTCCAGGGAACCCGGACCGGGCTGCAATAGCTGCCGAGGTATATTGTCGGCTTCTTTCACACGTGTGATATTGTCCTCTTCTCGACGGGAGGTAGACGCCATGCGCACGGCACTGGCGGCATGTGTCGGCAGTCTCCTGGTTCTCGGCGGGCCCGCACAGGCGCTCGCGCACCATTCCTTCGCCGCCGAATTCAACATCAACCGGCCAATCCAGTTGACGGGAACCGTCGCGAAGGTCGAATGGATCAACCCGCACGCCTGGATCCATATCGACGTCAAGAAACCTGACGGCACGACTGAGACCTGGGCCATCGAGACCGGAACGCCGAACACGCTTCTGCGCCGCGGCCTGCGGAAACAGGATCTTCCGGCTGGTACCGAGGTCAAGGTGTCCGGGTATCAGGCGAGGGACGGCACGGCAAAGGCAAACGGCACCAACGTGACGCTGCCGGATGGCCGTGCGCTCTTCATCAGCTCGATAGGACCAGGCGCGCCGACAAAATGAGTGAGTGAGGCAGATGCTCCTTACACGAATGCCGACCGCGGCGCTCGTGGTGGCTGTCGGGTTGGCCGCCGTGATCCAGCCATCGGTGCAGTCCCAGGGCGGTTCGATCCCGCGAACGTCATGGGACAAGAAACCCGACCTGAACGGCATCTGGCAGACGCTGTCGACTGCCAACTGGGATCTCGAAGACCATGAGGGCGGATCGTCGCCGGTCATTGTGACCGGCGTCTGGGGCGCGCGCCTCCCGGGCATGAGTGTCGTCGAGGGCGGGAAGATCCCATACAAGCCGGAAGCGCTGGCGAAACGGGAACAGAACCGCAAGAATGCGCTCCCCGGTAAACCGGGGCGAGACGTGAGCGCCGACCCGGAGTTGAATTGCTTTCTGCCGGGCGTGCCGCGGGCGACGTATCTTCCCCATCCCTTTCAGATCTTTCA
>JBOGIR010000517.1:0-9227 GCA_050742335.1 Vicinamibacterales bacterium
GGTATGCACACACCGCCCGGTAGCCGGAGACCTTCAGGTCTCCGGGGCTTATCGGTGGTCTCCGGTCGTCTCATCGCAATTTCCCCAGGTCGAGCCGCGCCCTCGCGAGTTCCCTTTCGGCTTCTTCAATCACCACCTCATACGTGGCACCCGGATCGAGCCGCTGGCCGTCGAAGGTCGCGATGACAGTGCCGCCCGTGAGTGGCTGACCGCCGGCCGGCAGGCTTGGCGCAACGGGGTACGGCAGAGGCAGCACGCTATCGACGCGCGGGCCGAACCGCGGAAGGCGCTGCTCGTCACGCGGCCTGATTCGCGCCGGCTGGTCGGGGCGAGCGAGCGTCACGGCGTACGCCGGCACTCTCACGTACACGTTCTGCGGATGAAACGCCGCTTCCACGAACAGTTGGAGCGTGTCGCCATGTTCGGCCAGCACGGTCAGGGCCTCGCGCTGCCGGAACATCCGATCGCCTACGCGCGCGCGCTCCTCGGCGGCCAGCTCGACTCGGCGGAATGGCGTGACGACATCGATGTAGTCGATGGGAAGTCGACCGACGGGAATGCGATACGGCTGGTGAAATCGCAGACGCACCACATCGTCGCGTGCCTGGCCGATGGCCATGGCGTCATCGACGGCCCGCAGATCGAGGCTGCGGTCGTAGGCTGCGACACCCACCGTCAAGAGCACTGGAAGGAGAAAGCAAACTGCCGAGCGCGCCACCAGTCAGAAATCGTAGCGCACGCGGATAGACTGTGAGCAGGGAAATGGAGCTTACAGACCGCGTGGCGCTCGTGACGGGTGGAAAGCGTATCGGCGCCGTGGTGGCGACGGAGCTGGCTCGTGCGGGAGCGGATGTGGCGCTGGTGTATCGCGCCTCCCGCACCGAAGCGGACGAGACGGCGGGAGCGGTTCGCGCGCTGGGACGGCGGGCGCTCGTGGTCCGCGCCGACCTTTCGTCGGCCGACGCCTGTGGGTTCGTTGTCTCCGAGACCGTACGCGATCTGGGCCGCCTCGATGTGCTCGTCAACATGGCGTCGCGATACGCGGTCAAGCTGCTGGACGAGGTGACGGTCGAGGACTGGGACGGCCAGCTGGCGGTCGATCTGCGCGCCGCCTGGCTCTGTTCCAAGGCCGCGGTGCCGCAGATGCGGCGCGCACGCGGAGGCCGCATCATCAATCTTGCGGACTGGATTGCGGCGAGCGGCCGGCCGCGGTACCGGGGGTACGTGCCGTACTACGTGGCCAAGGCTGGCGTCATTGCGCTGACCGAATCCCTCGCGCTGGAGTTGGCGCCGGATCAGATTCTCGTCAATGCGATTGCGCCCGGGCCGATCGTCGCGCCCGAAGGGACATCGGATGACGAGTTCGCCAAGGTCGAACAAGCGACACCGCTCGGACGATGGGGTGGCGAGATCGAAATTGCCAAGCTCGTGCTGGCGCTCATCGACAGCGATTTCATCACTGGGGAAACGATTCGCGTCGACGGCGGGAGACACCTGAAATAGGGTGGCCGCGTGGGCTGAACCGCGCAGTCGCGCAGGCTGAAGCGTGCGCGGACCTCCTTCCTCTGTGTCTCCGTGTCTCCGTGGCCCGTCAGGCGGGCGCGCCGACGCGCTCGAGGATCGCGTTGAGCGTGGACGAGGCGCGCGCGAGCGGCAGGTTGCTGACGTAGAAGCGGCGGATGCCCAGATCCATCATCGCGCGCAGCGTACGCGCGCAGATGTCGACCGGCGTCGCCCCGGCGGCGAACTCGGCGGCCAGCGCGTCCGTTGGCACCGGAAGAAAGCGGCGCAGGAGGTCGAACGTCTTCGGATTCGCGCTGCGGTAGAAGAAGACGCCGAACACGCCCGGAATGCGCCCGAGGCCGAGGCGTCGGGTCTGTTCGACGAATCGCGCCACCGGATCGATGTTCAGGTGACTGACGATCTGCGTGAGGTAGAACTCGGCGGTGAATCGATCGTCGGCGAGGAACTCCGCCTGCTGGACAGCGTCGCCGTGCGGGTTGGCCCAGCCGCCAAGCGCCAGGCGTGGTTCGCGCGCCCGGATTTTATGGCGCAGGTCGCACGCGTGCGCCACACAGCGCGGACGCCCCACCGTTTTGTCGCCCCCGAGCACCACGAGCGCAGGAAAGCCGTGCTGCCACGCCTGCTCCGCATAGCTCAAACAGAAATCGAGCGAGTGCTTGCTCGTCAGAAACGGCACCACCCGCTCGTGCGGAACGTCCCGCCCCAGATTGTTGACGAGGTGCCGGAGATTGTTTTCTTCCTGCGTCCCGACCGCGCTGTCGGTCAGGAACACCGCCGCATCCTGGCGAGTCAGCGTCCGAACGGCGTGATACATGTCAATCCACGCGTCCATCCCCGCGCGCGAATCGAGTTCGGCTCGCGGTGAGCGCAATTCCGCCGCAATCACACTGCTCCCGGACTGAAGGGCACTGAGCAGCGACACGCGCTTCACCGCGACGCGCTTGGGGAAGGGGTTGCGGCGGATCCGCCGACGGTCTCCATCACGAAATCGAACATCGCCTGCCGGAAGTGCTTGTTCAGGCGCGCGTCGGTGATGCCGTGTCGCGACCGCGGGTACACCATCATCTCGAACGACTTGCCCGCCCGCTGCAGCTCGTAGGCGAACTGCTCGGAATTCTGCCGATGCACGTTGTCGTCGATGCTGCCGTGGATGAGCAGCAGCCGGCCGTGCAGGTTTGCCGCGGCAAATCGTGGCGCCGTCCGGCGGTATCCGTCGGGATTGTTCTGGGGCGTCTTCATGTAGCGTTCGGTGTACACCGTGTCGTAGTTCCTCCAGTCCGTGACCGGTGCCCCGACGACGCCTGCTGCCCAGCTCGTGCTGTGCGTCAGGGCGTACGAGGTCATGAACCCGCCGTAGCTCCAGCCGTGCAGCACGATGCGCGCCGGGTCGACAAATGGCTGTTGTCTGAGCCAGCCGACGCCGTCCTCGAGATCCTGCAGCTCCAGCTCGCCGAGCCGGCCGTACACGGGCCACTGTGATTCGGCGCCCTTGCCGCCTGCACTGCGGTTGTCGAGGACCCAGACGACCACGCCATGCTGTGCGAGCAACTGGTGGTACATGAACGTCGTGCCGCCCCACTGGTTGCGAACCGACGCGGTGCCCGGCCCTGCGTACGTCAGCTGAAAGACCGGATACCGGCGCGCCGGGTCGAAATCGGGGGGCTTGATGATCAGCGCGTCCATCGCGAATCCGTCCCGCGCCCGCACCTCCACGAACTCGGGCTTCGAGAGCTGATACTGCGCAAGCGCCGGCACCGGATCGGTGTGAATCGCACGCACCTCGGTGCCGTCGGCGCGATGGAGCCGCACCTGTGTCGGAGTGACGGCGTCACTCCACACCCCGATGTACTGCGAAAACGAGGGATTGAAGTTGGCGCGGTGCGTGCCGTCGGTTCTGGATAACCGTGTGAGGTTCTGCCCATCGAGGCCGATGCGATAGATGTCCGTGTCGAGATGGACGCGTGCGCCGGCATCGAAGTACACGACGCCGCGCTGCTCGTCCACGCCGTACAGCGATCGCACGTCCCATCGTCCGTTGGTGATGCGAGCGGCGAGCGTGCCGTCGCGACGATAGCGGTGCAGGTGTTTGAAGCCGCTCTGCTCGCTGAACCACAGAAACGTGCCGTCTTTCAACCAGGTCGCGCTACCGTTGGCATTCACCCAGGCGGGCGTCGTCTCGCGCAGCACGCGCGTGACCCGGAGCGATGAGACCTCGGTCAGATTCAGGTCGAGCCACGTCTGTTCGCGATCCTGCACCTGAAACGCGACGCTGCGCGAATCGGGAACCCAGTCGACATCGACGATGAGGAAGTCAGCCGCGCTGTAGGCGTCGAGGGGCACCCACTGCGGTGTGCCGCCGGTCGCGCCGACGATGCCCAGTTTGACGAGGGGATTGGCGTCGCCCGCTTTGGGGTAGTCGGTGATCTCGACCGTCGGCCTGTACGCGATGTCATCGACGACCGTATATTCGGGCACAGGGCGCTCGTCGAGCTGGAGAAATGCCAGGCTGGCCGAGTCCGGGCTCCACCAGTAGCCGCGAAAGCGCCCGCGGCCGTAGATTTCCTCCTGGTACAGCCAATCGAGCTTGCCGTTCAAAATTTCCCGATTGCCGTCCGAGGTGAGTGGCAGCTCCTTCTGCGTGGCTATGTCGACGACGTGCAGGTTGTGGGCGCGCACGAATGCGACCCGCGTCCCATCGGGACTGAAGGTCGCCTCTTCTTCGAGGCCGGAAACAGCGGTCAGGCGCGTCGCCGTTGCTGTCGAGAAATCGTAGAAATACAAGTCCTGATTGATGTCGACGAGCGTGCCCGACCACTGTGGATTGAACTGGAGGTCGCCCGCGCGAGTACGCGCGGCTGCCTCATCACGGGTTATGCCAGGAACGGCCGCGAGCGCCTCCTCCATGCGAGCGAAATCGAACAGGGGCGACGAGCGGCCCGAGGCCGCGTCGACCTTCAGCCATTCGGCGCTGTCGTTCGCGCGCCGCGTCTGCAGGTAGCTGTCGTTGTCGATCCACCGCAGGTTCGTGGGGGGCGCGCCGCTGAAGTCGACCCGCTGCTCGGGATCGTAGATGGCATCGATCGTGAGCATCCGCCGGGGCGCTTGGGCCGAGATCGCCGGCGCCAGCACGGATGCTGCAACGCACAGGCATGCCGCAAGCCCAGCGGTCCGTGGCAGAAGCCCCGGTCGGGCCACAGAGGCACAGAGGCACAGAGAAATATCAAGGAAACTCTGTGTCTCTGTGTCTCCGTGGCGCTTTGCTGGCTTTGACCGCGGCCTGCTAGGAGCGGAACGCATAGGGGAAGAATATCAGGCCTGAGGCCTGATATTGTCGCGGACGTGGCCACTCTGACGTTTCTCGGCGCCGCTCGCACCGTGACCGGCTCGAAGTATCTGCTGGAGCACGGTGGAAGCCGTGTGCTCATCGACTGCGGGCTGTTCCAGGGCTTGAAGGAATTGCGCCTTCGCAATTGGGAGGCGTTTCCCGTTCCCCCCAAATCGATCACCGCGGTCGTGCTGACACACGCGCATCTCGACCACGTGGGACAGGTGCCGCGGCTCGTCGGGCAGGGCTATCGCGGGCGCATTTTCTGCACCGGCGGCACGGCCGATCTCTGTCGGCTCGTCTTGCCGGATTCGGCGCGGATTCAGGAAGAAGACGCCCGCCAGGCCAACAGGCACGGCTACTCGAAGCATCATCCGGCGCTTCCCTTGTACGGCGAGCCCGACGCGCTGCGCGCGCTCACCCAGTTGCAGCCGCTTGGGTACGACCGGGAGATCGAAGTTGCACCGGGCATCGCCATCAGGTTCGCCCCGGCGGGCCATCTGCTCGGATCGGCGTACGCGCTCGTGCGACTCACCCCTGGAAAAGCGATCCTGTTCGGCGGCGACCTGGGCCGTTACGGTCGGCCAGTTCTGCCGGATCCGGCCGATGCCGTCGGCGCGGACGTAGTCCTCGTCGAGTCCACGTACGGCGATCGGGATCATGCCGCTGACGACAATGCCGAACCGCTCGCACGCGTGATCCGCGACACGGCCCGGCGTGGCGGCAAGGTCATCATTCCAGCATTCGCGATCGGCCGCGTCGAAGAGCTGCTGTACTGGGTGCGGCGCCTCGAGCAGGAGCAGCGCATTCCGGTACTGCCCGTCTACGTTGACAGCCCGATGGCGGCCGAGGCGCTGCGCTTCTATACGGCGCGCGTCTCGGAACTGGATCCGGACATGCGCCCCGCACAAAAAGGCGTTGCCGCCTTCGGGTCGACGCGCTTTCAGACGGTTCCCTCGCCGCAGGAATCGAAGGCGCTGACGGCGTCTCACAAGAGTGCAATCGTGATCTCCGCCAGCGGGATGGCGACCGGCGGCCGCGTACTCCACCATATGGCCGCTGCGCTCCCCGACCCGAAGCACACGATGCTGTTTGTCGGCTATCAGGCGGCGGGCACGCGCGGTCGCCAGCTCGTCGATGGCGCGCGCGAGGTCAAGATTCATGGCCGGCTGGTGCCGGTGGCAGCGCAGATCGTCAAGATCGATTCGATGTCCGCACATGCAGACCGCGGAGAGATTCTCCGGTGGCTGCGCACGCTGCCACGCAAGCCCGAGCGGCTGTGCCTCGTGCACGGCGAACCTCAGCCGATGAAGGCACTGCAGACGCGTGTGAACGAGCAGCTCGGCTGGGACGCACTCATGCCCGCGCACGGTGAGCGCATCGAGATCTGAGCCTTCCAGAAATCGGTCGTTCACACTTCTCGAGTTCTCTCTTCTCGGTTCGTGTTCAGGTTCGCAGGCGACGTGAACGTCCGCTCCGGGTCATGTCCTTCATGGCATCATGGCGTGTGTTCTCACGGCGGCTTCCGCCTCACGCCGAGGCGAACGCGCTGTCGCGCGCGCTCGATACGCTCCGCGCGAGTGGTGTGCACATCACCGACCTCACCAAATCCAACCCGACGCGCGCAGGCATTGGCTATCCCGATGGTCTTCTCGATCCGCTGGCCGATCCGGCGGCCATGCAGTACGAACCGCACCCGTTCGGACTGCTGTCGGCCCGTGCCGCCGTAGCTGCTGATCAGCGGCGCCGCGGCGTCAGCGTCGATCCGGCGCACGTCGTGCTCACCGCCAGCACCAGCGAGGCGTATAGCTGGTTGTTCAAATTGCTGTGCAGTCCCGGTGAGATGGTGCTCGTGCCGCAGCCCAGCTATCCGCTGTTCGAGCACCTGACCGCGCTCGAAGGCGTGCAGGTGCATCCGTACTCGCTGGAGTACCACGGCCGGTGGTCGATCGACCTGGCATCGGTCGCCACTGCCAAAGATGTTGCGCGCGCGGTGCTGATCGTCTCTCCCAATAACCCGACCGGGTCCTACGTCACGAGCGACGACCTGGCCGCGGTGGCGGACCTCTGTCGGCGACGTCGCTGGGCACTGGTGGTGGACGAGGTGTTCGCCGACTACCCGCTGGACGTCATTGATCCGTTGACCGACGTCGCTGCCCGTGACGCTGGCGTGCTGTCGTTCACATTGGGCGGGCTCTCGAAAACCGTTGGTCTGCCGCAGCTCAAGCTCGGCTGGATGATCGTCGGCGGTCCTGCGCCGGAGCGCGACGCCGCGCTCGCCTCCCTCGAGCTCATTGCGGACAGTTATCTCTCGGTGGGCACGCCTGTGCAGGTCGCCGCGGCGCGTCTGCTGTGCGCCGGGGCCGCCGTGCGCGCGGCCATCCACGAGCGCCTCCGACACAACCTCGGGGTTCTGCGTGCCACGGCCGGCCGCTTTCCTGCCTGTGAAGTACTCCGCGCGGAGGGGGGCTGGTCGGCGGTCGTACGTGTGCCATCGGCGTGGCGGGAAGAGGAACTGGTGCTCAGCCTGCTCGAGCAGGAGCGTGTGCTCGTGCACCCGGGATATTTCTTCGACTTTCCGGCCGAGGCGTATCTGGTTGTCAGCCTGCTCCCTCCGCCGGATCAGTTGGCCGAGGCGGTTGCTCGTGTGCTCCAGTTCGTGAGTCGGCGATGACGCAGAGGCCGTCGCGATTCAGCGGCATCCTCATCCCGCTTTTTTCGATGCCCTCGTCCGGGAGCTGGGGGATCGGTGAGATCGGCGACATCCCCTTGATGACCCGCTGGCTCGACAACGCCGGGCTTCGGCTTCTTCAGTTGCTCCCCATCAACGAAATGCCGCCAGGCGAGACATCGCCCTACTCCGCGCTGAGCGCAATGGCCATCGACCCGCAGTTCATCGTCATCGAGCGGGTCGAGGACTTTTCCGCGACGCGTGCGAAGTGGTGTTCCGACAACGGTCTGCGCGAGCAGATCGAGACGGTGCGCAGTTCGCCCGCCATCGATTACGCGGGGGTTCGCCGGCTCAAGGACACGGCCCTGCGTCAATCGTTCGAGCGGTTTCGTCGCGTCGAATGGGCCGCAGACACGCGGCGGGCCGCGGCGCTTCGCGCGTACATCCGGGAGCAGGCGTGGTGGCTGGACGACTACGCGCTGTTTCGGGCGCTGCACGCGATGCAAGGAGAACGGCCGTGGAATCAGTGGCCGGCTCCGTTTCGAGACAGGGTTCCAGAGGCACTTGCACGCGTGCGTGTCGACCTGGCGGACGACGTTCTGTATCGGCAGTACCTGCAGTGGCTCGCCGACGATCAATGGGCCCAGGCGCGCCGGGAGGCAGGCGACGTCGTGCTGTTTGGCGATCTGCCGTTCATGGTGAGCGGCGACAGCGCCGACGTGTGGGCGCGGCAGGACGAGTTTCGTCTCGATGCGTCCTTGGGTGTGCCACCCGATGCCTTCAGCGAGACCGGCCAGGACTGGGGGCTTCCGGTCTACCGCTGGGAGGTGGTGGCAGAGCGCAACTTCGACTGGCTGCGGGACCGGGCGCGGCGGAACGCGGCGCTCTTCGACGGCTATCGCATCGATCACCTGGTCGGGTTCTATCGCACGTACTTCCGGCCACAGGACGGCAGCGGCCCACAATTCACGCCGCCTGACGAGTCTGCCCAGGCGCTGCTTGGCGAGCGGGTGCTGGACGTATTTCGCGCCTCTGGAGTGCACATCACCGCAGAAGATCTCGGCGTCGTGCCCGATTTCGTCCGCGAGTCGCTCGCGAGGCTGGGCGTCCCCGGCTACAAAGTGTTCCGATGGGAACGGCACTGGCATCAGAAGGGGCAGCCCTTCAGAGATCCGGTCGACTATCCGGCCGTCAGTGTGGCGACCTCAGGCACACACGACACCGAACCGATGGCGGTGTGGTGGGAGCACGCGTCGCGAGCGGAACGGGAGGCGGTGCTCGCGATCCCGCCGCTCGGCGCACGCCTGACGGCGGAGGATCGTGCCTGCGCCATTGACGCACTAGACCTGTCCCGGTCACTTCGCGAGACCTTTCTAGAGACGCTCTATGCGTCCGGCTCCGATCTCTTGATTCTGCCGGTTCAGGATGTCTTCGGCTGGCGCGATCGCATCAACCAGCCGGCCACCGTCTCTGACACGAATTGGACCTGGCGGTTGCCCTGGCCGGTGGACCGAATGCTGGACGAGAAGGAAGCCGTGGATGCGGCGAGCCGCCTCAGGCAGTGGACGGGGAGATACGGGAGGTAGTCAGCGCAGGCTCGCGACGATCCGATCCCGCTCGTCCGGGGAGGTATCGTTCACGACTCGAGCTCGCATGATGCGGCATGAGCTGAAGTGCCGGAGCGAGACTGAAGCGACAAGCCGGTAG
>JBOGIR010000518.1:0-8466 GCA_050742335.1 Vicinamibacterales bacterium
GAATTAGCGTTTTGTAAGTTCAGCGAATCTTCAGACAGAGAGGACGCCAGCAACCGTGGCCAAGCGTACGAAATCAGCCCTGAAGGCAAATCGTCAGAACGTCAAGCGGCGGGAGCACAACCGGCAGATGCGCGCCCGGCTCCGCACCGCGCTCAAGTCCATCCGCGCCTCGCTCGACACCACGGATCTGGATGGCGCGAAGGCCGCGCTCAGCCGCACGGTGTCGATCGTGGACAAGATGGCGACCAAGGGCATCATTCACCGCAACACCGCCGGCCGCTACAAGTCGCGGCTCACCGCGCGCCTCCTGAAGACCGTCGCGTAGCCCGGGCCTTCGACTCGCACAGTTCGACGACCAGCCGCTCCAGCAAGACGCGCGGATCTCCTCCGGAGGACTTGAGCGCCAGGTCCGTACGGAGGACCGCGTCGATCGCGTTGCGCAGCCGTGCCGCAGGCAGCCGTTCGGCCGCCACGCGAAGCTGCCCCAGCACCATGACGGGCTCCCACCCGGCATCGAGGGTCAGGTGCAACTGGTGGAGCGCCTCGGCGGCGTCGTTCCCGGAGATGGCGTTGGCGATCCCGAAGTTGACCTGCGCCTCCGGCCCCGCGGGTACCGCCTGCCGAACGGCGTCTGCGGTGATCGCCGGCTCGCCCATCGCGTAGAGCGCGAGCCGCTCGAGGCCGGCCCGCAGCCGGACGATGTCGAGGCCGGCGCGTTGGACGAGCGCCCGCACGGCACCCGCGTCGAGCGGCGCCCCGAGCTTCGCCGCTCGTACTTTGACCCAGCGCTCCGCGTCGGCCGCGTCCCCGATGGTGCCGCAGTTCACCACCTGCGCGACCTTGATCAGCAGCTTCACGACGCGCCGCCGCATGTCGAGCGGCCCGCAGACGAAGACGACGGTGGCGTGAGGCGGCGCGTCCTGAATGAACCGCTCGAGCAGCTCCTGCTCTTCGTCTGCGGCTTTCGACTCGCGCTTGGGAATCAACAGCTTTTCCGCCTCGAGCACGAGCACGATGCGCCGCGGAGCCATCATCGGCAATGTGGCCGCCGCCAGCCGCAGATCGTCCACGTTCATCTCGCCGCCGTACAGACGATCGACGTTGAACGCTCGCAGCCCTTCGTCCACCATCTCGGCGAACTCGCCCGCGACAGCGGACTGCTCCGCCTGGTCCTCTCCCACGAGCACGTAGAGCGGGTCGGTGTGTGCCGCAGCGATTTGCTTGCGGAGCGCGGCTGGGGTGAGCGGGGGCATGCTGTCTACACCGGAGACCGGTTGTGTTGATGTTGGCGAAGCCCTGTGGAGGTCAGGCCGACACCGATCGCCTGACCGCGCGAGACGGCTCTGGGGACCAGCCAGCTCACGGAGCTGGCGGCGGGCGGCCGTTTGCGGCGTCGCAGCGCGGTCCGGCCACCGGAACCGGGATTCGCCAGCATCAACAGAACCGGTCTCCGCGTCTAGAACGCTTCGAGGATCGCCGTGGCGACCGTGCGCGCCACGTCGTCGGCGATGCGATCGAAGGAGCTGCGTTCCTGACTGAGGAAGCTTGCGCCCTCGAGGGCCGTAGTGCCGCGGGTGCTGAGCTCGTACTCCTCACGGAACGTGAGCGCGCTGTTCGACCAGAGCACCTGGTTCGTCCGTGCGTCGGAGAACGTGACGCTCATCGTGAGCGAGAACTGGTAGCGCGACGCGAGCTGCTGCTCGGTGAAGCCGATCGGCTGCACCGTAATGAACGTCACGGTGCCGGTGACGACGGCATCGGTCCCGTCTGCGTCGGGAACAACTTTGTAGCGGCCACGGCCGATGAATTCGCCCCTGAGCTTCTCGGTCAGAATCTGCTCCACCTGAAAGAAGGGCGTGTTGTTGACGAGCTGCGGAATGCCCACAACCTGAATGTAGTCGGGCAGAAACGATCCACGTCCGGCGAGCGAATAGCCGCAGCCCGGCGTCGCCACCGCCGCAAGCGCCAGGAGCAGAATCGTCTTTCTCACGCGCACCCCTTGGCGGGTCCGCTGCGCGCCACCCGCCCCACGTACGTAGGCCGGGTCCCGCCGCGCGCTCGGTCGGAGCGCCGCGGACCCGGCATCGTCTATTGAACCACGACAGACACGAGCCTGCCGCGCGCCACGACCACTTTGTTGACCGTCTTCCCGGTCGTGTACGTCTGGATGGCCGGGTCGGCCAGCGCCAGCCGCTCCAACTCCTGCTCCGAAACGTCTGCCGGCACCGTCAGCCGGCTCCGGACCTTGCCGTTGACCTGGACAGGGACCACGATTTCCTCAGCCCTGGCGACCTTGGCGTCGTACGCCGGCCAGGTCGCCTCCGCGAGCGTGGTCGCGTGCCCGAGCCGTTCCCACATCTCCTCAGCCATGTGCGGCGCAAACGGCGAGAGGATGCGGACGAGCGCCTCGAGGGCCTCGCGGACGACGCCGATGGTTTCGCGCCGCTCCACGGCGCCCGCATGCGCGACGTCTTCGTCGACACGGCGCGCGGGCCCGCCCGTCACCGTCTGCTCGCTGAAGGCGTAGAGCTCGTTGACCAGCTCCATCATCGCAGAAACGGCGGTGTTGAGCTGTTGCCGCTCCTCGACGTCCACGGTGACGCGGCGAATTGTGTCGTGCGTCTTGCGGCGGAGTGCCCGCTCGGCGGCGTTCAGCGAGTCGCTGGCATCGGGGCCCGCGATGCCCTCGCCGCCGACCGTCTCGCACCAGTGATCGACAAGGCGCCAGACCCGCGCAAGGAAGCGGAAGCTCCCTTCGAGACCCGCGTCGGTCCACTCGACTTCTTTTTCCGGCGGAGCGACGAACATTACGTACAGCCGCAGCGCGTCCGCGCCGTACTTCTGGAGCATCGTGTCCGGGTCGACAACGTTCCCTTTGGATTTGGACATGACGGCGCCGTCTTTCAGCACCATCCCCTGCGTGAGCAGTTGCGTGAAGGGCTCGCTGTGGTCCACGAGGCCGACGTCGCGGAACACTCGCGCGAAGAACCGCGAGTAGATCAAATGCAGAATCGCGTGCTCGACGCCGCCGCTGTAGAAGTCGACCGGCAGCCAGTACTTCACCCTGGCCGGATCGAACGGCATCCGATCGTTGCGTGGGTCCGCAAAGCGGTAGAAGTACCAGGACGAGTCGACAAACGTGTCCATCGTGTCGGTTTCTCGCCGGGCCGGAGCGCCGCACTTCGGACACGACACATTCACGAACTCCGGGACCTGCGCCAGCGGCGAATCTCCGCGGCCGGTGAACTGCGCCACTTTCGGCAGCACCACCGGCAACTGGTCGTCGGGCACGGGAACGATGCCGTCCTTCTCGCAGTAGATCATCGGAATCGGCGTGCCCCAATACCGCTGCCGGGAGATGCCCCAGTCCTTGAGGCGATACTGGATGGTCGCTTCACCGACGCCGCGCTCGCGCGCCCAGGCAGTCATTCGCTTCTGCGCTTCCGCGGACGGCAGACCCGAATACGGTCCTGAGTCGACGAGCGTTCCGTACGCGACGGTCGCCTCCGACAATTCGTCCGCGCGCACCGGCCGTCCATCGGGTGTGACAACGACCTGGATGGGCAGGTTGAACTTGCGCGCGAAGTCGAAGTCGCGTTCGTCGTGCGCCGGCACCGCCATCACCGCGCCCGTGCCGTACTCGCCCAGGACGAAATTCGCAATCCAGACGGGGACCGGCTGGTTCATAAACGGATTCGTCGCCCGGAAGCCGGTGTCGAATCCCTGCTTCTCAATATCGCCGCTGATGCGCGCCGCGCGGTCCTGGGCACGAAAGGCCTGCACCTGGCGACGGAACGAGGCGGGGTCCGTGGACTTCTCCGCGAGACTGCCCACGAGCGGGTGCTCGGGCGCCAGCAGGACGAACGTGGCGCCGTAGATTGTGTCGATGCGCGTGGTGAAGACTTCGATGGAGGCGGAGAGCCGGGATCCGGGATCCTCAAGCGGGAACTTGACGCGGGCGCCCTCCGATCGCCCAATCCAGTTCCGCTGCATCGTCAGCACCTTCTCGGGCCAGCGCGTCAGGGTCGCTGTCTGGTCGAGCAGTTCGTCCGCGTACGCCGTAATCCGGAAGAACCACTGCTCCAGCTCTCGAATCTCGACCGGCGTGCCGCAGCGCCAGCAACCGCCATCGACCACCTGCTCGTTGGCGAGCACCGTGTTGCAGCTCGGGCACCAGTTGACCGGCGACCGCCGGCGATACGCGAGCCCGCGCTCGAACATCCTGATGAAGAGCCACTGGTTCCATTTGTAGTACTCGGGATCGCAGGTCGCCAGCTCGCGGTCCCAGGCGTAACTGATGCCAAGGCGCTGGAGCTGCCCCTTCATGTGCGCGATGTTGCCGCGCGTCGACACTTCGGGGTGGATACCCTCCTTGATGGCCGCGTTCTCCGCCGGCAGGCCGAAGGCATCCCATCCGAATGGATGCAGCACGTTACAACCGCGCATCCGCTTCGTGCGCGCGACGACGTCGCCGATGATGTAGTTGCGCACGTGGCCGACGTGCGCATGGCCCGAGGGATACGCAAACATCTCGAGACAGTAGAACTTCGGGCGCGATGGGTCCTCGGTCACTTCGAAGACGCGGGACGAGGCCCAGCGCTGCTGCCACTTGCGGTCGAGTTCCGGGGGGCGGTAGTCGGACATGGTGGGACGATTAGGCTTCAGGCTTTGGGCTTTAGGCTTTGGGCCTTGGGCTCAGGGCTTTTGACTTTGGGCCGCCAAAGTATCCGCCCTAGAGCCAAGAGCCTAAAGCCCAGAGCCTGATCGAATTATATCGTCCAGAACTTGGACAGGTGCGTGCGTGCACCGGTGATGGATGTGTTCGCCCGCGGCGTCTCTCCCTGAGGTGCCAGCAACGTCGCGAGCGTTGAGCTGCCGTCCAGCACGTCGATGGCGGTGCGCAGTGAGGCTGCGAGCGCGGCCAGGTTGTACCCGCCTTCGGTGACAGCCACCACTCGACCGCCGCAGCACTCGTCCGCCACCGCAGCAATGAGACCGGTGAGCCGTCCGAACTGTGGAGTCGTCACCCGCATTCCGCCGAGCGGATCGTCCATGTGCGCGTCGAAACCGGCCGACACGAGAATCAGTTCGGGCCGAAACTGTTTCAGAATCGCCGCGGCCGTCACCCAGATCCGTTCGTAGTCCGCGTCCGTGGCGCCCGCCGCCATCGGAAAGTTGATCGTGAAGCCGGCACCGCGACCCGTTCCGATGTCGTCCGCGGCCCCGGTGCCTGGATAGAACGGATACTGGTGGGACGAGATGAACAGCACGGACGCATCGTCGTAAAACGCCCACTGCGTGCCGTTGCCGTGATGGACGTCGTAATCGACGATCGCCACGCGCGAGAGGCCGCGCGCACGAGCGTGGGCGGCGCCTATCGCCACGTTGTTGAACAGGCAGAAACCCATGGCGCGGCGGCGCTCGGCGTGATGGCCAGGCGGGCGCGACATGACGAGCGCTCTTGCGCCTGAGCCGCCGTCCAGGACGTGATCGACGGCAGACACGGCGGCGCCCGCCGCACGCAGCGCGACCTCATAAGTCTCTGGCGACGTGAAGGTGTCCGGATCGAGGGCGACGGCGCGCCCCGATGTCTCCTTGATCAGGCCGATGTACTCGCGATCGTGGACGCGGGCGATCTCTTGCTCGGTGGCGACGCGCGGCTCGACGACGGCGCCGCCACGCCGGCGAAACTCCGAGGCGACCACCTGCATCACCTCGGCACGCTCGACACGCTCGGGATGTCCGGGTGGGTTCAGGTGATCAGCAAACCGGTCGGACGTGAAGACGGTCAGCATGGGAACGGACGTCGCGTCGGGAACGCCGGAGCTCGCGCACACCTTGCATCAATCGGACAGCGCGCTGACCAGGTCCTGCAGATTGTCGGCCGCGATCACCAGCCGGTTGCGCGTCGCCAGGTAACTGAACCGGATATTCACTTTGGCGTCGGCAATGCGGCGGAAGATACCTGACGCCGAACCGGGACGATCCTCCACCGGTACCAGGACCACCTCTTGCTCTTTCACCACGCGAAATCCCGCCGCTTCGAGCGCGTCTCGCGTGCCCTCGGCATCGGTTGTCAGCACATGCACGACGCCTTCCATTTCGGCGTGGCCCTCGAGATTGATGCCTGCGCCGCTCACGGCGGTCACCGCTTTCGACAGCATCCCAGGACGATCCTCGGGTAAGGTGACGGCAAGGTCTGTCGCGACATGGGCCATGAATGTGCGCTCTCCAGCTATGGGCTGATTGTAGTCCGCACGCTCGCCGCAGGGCCGAGGATTCCTTGCGGCGCCTGGGCGGGATGCTAGAATTCGCCGACCGCTCGATTCATGACCTTACCGTCGGGCACCCGCCTCGGCCTCATTGGGGCATTTGAGGATCGATGATTTCGGGATTTGAGGATTTGAGAGATCGCTGCCCACGATGACGATGTCCTTGAGCGCCGGTACTCGCCTCGGTCCGTACGAAATACTCTCGCCGCTTGGCGCTGGTGGGATGGGAGAGGTCTACAAAGCACGGGACACAAGGCTCGATCGGATCGTCCCGATCAGGGTCATTTTTGTTGCCGCTCCAGATCGGCAAGGTGCCGCCGCGCGTCCGCATTACCAGGGCTGAGCGCCACCGCCCGGCGATAGTGCTGCAGCGCCTCGTCGATCCGCCCCTGCCCCTGGCGAAGGGTGAGCCATGGTCGCCGAGTGCCCTCGCGCGCGGTAGGCCCGCGCGAGGCTCTCGATCCGTTCGAGCCCGAGGCGCCCTTGAGGATTCCGGGGCGTCCTACGGCACGCATCATCTGCTTTTCGCGAACGCCCACATCACGAGGAACCACACCGTGACCCCAAGCCAGGCCTTCCATTCCCAGGCATCTGGCCTCAACTCCTGCCACCAGGCGAGCAGGATCATGATGCCGAGGACTGCGACCAGGACGGTGTCGTCGACGGCGGCAAAGAGTCGCCATCTTCGCGCCTCGGCCTTTCGGGCCGCCAGGTCCTGTCGAACGCACTCGTCGAAGAAGTCCTGTCTCCACAGACCACAACTCGGACACGAAGCGACGCCTGTCGCGAGCGACTCGGCGCACCTGGGGCAGGTGTGCGCAAGGGTCTTCGCACAAGCGCGGCAATCCATTCCCGCCGGGTCGTTCTGCTCACCGCATTCCGGGCAGATGATGCCGCTCACCTCGCCGCCCACCGCGGCGACGTGAGACAGCACGCCTCCACAGAACTCACAGATTGGCGAGGTGGAGAGCAGACCGCACCCGCATCGCGGGCACTTTCTGAGGGTGCGCTCGTGGTGATCCTGCACGATTCCTGAGATGCCCTCGACGACGCCCGCTCGACCCGGGGGTGGAGCGGGCGACGAGAGCGCTCGCCTTCAGTGCGGACTATAGCTGTCGGCAGCGCCTCCTCTCAAGAGGGCCTGCCCTCCGACGAGCGCCTCCTCGCCCACACTCGCTCCATGAGCACGAGGCCCACGACCCCGAGGCCCAGGTAAGCGAGGCGCGCCAAGAGTGACCACTCAGGCGGAATGATACGCAACTGCAGCAGCGTGGCGACAACGAAGGCGGCGCCTATGAGGAGAAGGCCGGGGATGTAGCCGCGCTCGGCTGGGCGCGAGAAAACCACCACGATCACGACCAGCACCACGATCATCGCGGCGACGTTCACGGATCAGCCACACGCCGTTCATTGTATTCGGCGCCCCCGCTGCGAGCTCAGGCAAGTCGTCGTGGTCACCTCCTTGGGGGGTTTCTGATCCAGGGAGGCACCGGCCCCTGGTACGGACCGGGGGCGGATGGAACTACGCCGTCTCCGCCGACGGTCAACGGATTCTGGCCGCGCGAGCAACTGACGCGGCGCCGACGCCGATTACAGTTGTCGTCAACTGGCCGGCGCTGTTGAACAAGCCCGGCGGCCCGTAAGGCCTGCCCCGCGCACGCTGAAGCGTGCGCTCTACAGGTGCCGTGTGTAGCGCGGGGCTTACGGCGCGGGGGTGTCGTGTGTAGCGCGCAGGCTTCAGCCTGCGCGGGGCAAGGTGATTCGGACCAGGGTGGAAAAATTACCGGCGTGATTGTAGACTTCGCGGGATAAAGGAAGAGTCATGGCCAAGACTGGACGCAACGATCTGTGCCACTGCGGCAGCGGCAAGAAATACAAGAAGTGCCACGGCGTCAGAGAGACGCCCGCGGCGCGCGGCCGGGTGATGCTCTTCATCGTCGGCGGCGCCGTGGTCGCCGCCATCCTGGTCGGCATCGTGTCGTTTTCAGGGCAGAGAGCTTCCGGACCCACCCGCGTCTGGTCCACCGAGCACGGCCACTACCACGACGCGAACGGCGTGGCAGTCCCATAGATTGTTCGGGCGTTCGGAGCGTTCGGGCGTTCGATACGTTCTCGTTTACTCGCCCGAACGTTCCGAACGCGAACGACCCGCCTACGCATTGCGCTCACGTACACTTGGCGCAAAGCTACGGCG
>JBOGIR010000519.1:0-13853 GCA_050742335.1 Vicinamibacterales bacterium
TCGCCTTGCTCTTTTCGTCCAGAATACTCATGCCGAGGACCGCTGTGTTGCGCGGCTTGAGCGCGGGAAGACTGGATTGGAAATCACACGATTCCTTCGTGCAGCCGGGCGTGTCGTCCTTGGGGTAGAAATACAGAATCACACGGCGACCCTCATAATCGGAAAGGCGATGAGTCTTGCCGTGCTGGTCTTTCAGTGCGAACGCCGGTGCTTTTTTTCCGGGCTGAATGAGCGGCATAGCTGGTTCGTAGCTGGTAGTCGGTAGTCGGTAGTCGGTAGCTGGTAGCTGGTAGCCGGTAGTTCGTAGTATGAACCAAGATCGCGTTGCTGTGGTCGTCGCAGGCCACAGCCAGACCTACGCAGATCTCGACCGTGCGTCGCGTTCGGTCGCGGCGACGCTGTTGGGATCCGCAGACGACTTGAACGAGGCGCGCGTCGCGTTTCTCGTGTCGCCTGGTTTCGAGTACGTGGCGGTGCAACGCGGCGTCTGGCACGCGGGTGGCGTCGCGGTGCCGCTTGCGGTGTCGCATCCACCACCAGAACTCGAGTATGTGATTCGCGATGCGGGCGCGGCGGTCGTCGTCGGCGAGCCGTCCGCCGCCGGGACGCTGGCGCCCATGGCGGCGGCCGCAGGCGCGCGGTTCCTGCCCACCGTCGATGCGGTTCGGCATCAACCGGATCGGCATCTGCCGCATCTCGGCCCGACGCGCCGCGCGATGATCGTCTATACGAGCGGTACGACCGCCAGGCCCAAGGGGGTCGTCACCACGCACGCCAACATTGGGGCGCAGGTCGCAACGCTCGTCGAAGCGTGGGAGTGGCGCCCGACGGACCGACTGCTGCTGGCGCTTCCGCTGCACCACGCGCACGGCATCGTCAACGGGTTGCTGTCGGCGCTCGCGGTGTCGGCCACCTGCGAAATATGTCCGACATTCGACGCTGTGACGGTGTGGGACTGTTTCGGCTCGGGCGCCATTACCGTGTTTACAGCGGTGCCGACGATGTACCACCGACTGATTGCAGCATGGGACGCGGCGCCGCCGGAGATGCAGAGTGGCTGGTCTGATGGGGCGCGGCGCGCACGACTGATGATGTGCGGGTCGGCCGCATTGCCCGTGCAGACCCTTGCGCGATGGCGTGAGATCACCGGTCACACGCTCCTCGAGCGATATGGAATGACCGAAACCGGGATGATTCTGTCCAATCCGCTGCACGGCGAACGCCGTCCCGGTTTCGTCGGCACGCCGCTGCCGGGTGTCGAGATGCGGCTCGTGGACGGGTCCGGGGAGTCCGTGGCCGACGGGACGCCAGGAGAAATTGAAGTCAGAGGGCCTCTGGTGTTCCTCGAGTACTGGGGACGTCCTGTCGAAACGCAGGCAGCGTTTCGAGACGGGTGGTTTCGGACAGGTGACACGGCGATACGGGCGGACGGTACGTATCGCCTGCTCGGACGGACATCCATCGACATCATCAAGACGGGCGGCTTCAAAGTCTCTGCGCTCGAGATCGAGGAGGTGCTTCGGCTGCATCCCTCCGTTGCCGAATGCGCAGTCGTCGGTGTGGCCGACCCAGAGTGGGGTGAGCGCGTGGCGGCCGCCATCGAGCTTCGGCCGAGCGCCGTGCTGTCGTTGCAGGAACTGCAGCAGTGGGCGAAAGATCGCCTGGCCCCCTACAAGGTGCCGAGAGCCATTTGCACGGTGGACGGCTTGCCGCGCAACGCGGTGGGTAAGGTGGTGAAGCCAGCCGTTGCGGCGCTCTTCGCGCCCTGATCAGGACACCGGTCAGACGACTCCGGCGGCTCGCATCGCTGCAACCTGCGTCGTCGCGAGGCCCAGATCCCCGGTCAAGATCTTTTCGGTATGCTCACCGAGCGCTGGCGGTGGACAGCGCACAGCCCCGGGTGTTGCCGACAGTTTCACCGGGACGCCAAGTACCTGCACCGGCCCTGCGATCGAATGCTGCAGCACGCGGACCATTTCTCGCGTCAGGAGCTGCTCGTCATTCAACACGTCATGAAGGTTTCGGACGGGCCCTGCGGGGATTCCCGCCTCGTTCAGCAGGTCGAGCCATTCGGATTGCGTTTGCTTCAAGAATGCCTCCGCGACGATGGGGCGGAGTACGGCGTAATTGCGGACGCGGTCACGATTTTTCGCAAACCGCGGATCGCCCGCATAGGTGTCGAGCCCGGCCACACGGCAGAACTTCTGCCAGAGGTCGTCATTGCCAGCCGCCAGCACGACCTCACCATCTGATGTCTGGAACGTTTCGTACGGAGCCACGGTCGGGTGCGCGTTTCCATGGCGCTGTGGCGGAGCGCCGGTCACGAAATAGATACCGGCCTGATACGTCAACAGCGCAGCGACCGAGTCGAGCATCGCGATGTCGACGTGCTGCCCGAGACCGGTGCGCTCGCGTGCGTAGAGCGCCAGCAGCGTGCCCTGCGCCGCGAACAGGCCGGCGGCGAGGTCGGCGATCGCCACTCCCACCTTGTAGCTGCCGCCGTCCGGCGGCCCGGTGAGGCTCATCAGGCCCGCCTCGCCCTGAAGCACCGCGTCATAACCGGCGCGCTCGCGCAACGGACCGGTGTGGCCGAAGCCCGAGATCGACGTGTAGATCAGCCGCGGGTGCTTTGTCCGAAGCGCGTCGTACCCCAGCCCCATCTCCTCGAGCGTACCAGGACGAAAGTTCTCGACGAGCACGTCGGCTCGGGCAATGAGCTCGTCAAGAAGCCGACGGCCGTCGGGATGCTTGAAATTCAGCGTGACGCTTTCCTTGTTGCGATTGATGCTGAGGAAATACGCGCTCTCGCCGTTCACGAACGGAGGTCCCCACGCACGCGTATCGTCGCCGGTGCCCGGCCGCTCGATATTGATGACGCGGGCGCCCATGTCGGCGAGCTGCATCGTGCAGTACGGCCCTGACAGGACCCGGCTGAGATCCAGCACGGTGATACCGTCGAGTGGGCCGGTCGATGGCCGGGAATGATTCACAGCGGGAATGCTATACCGTTGCTCCCGCGAGGGTCCACGAGCGTGGCCTCCAGGTTACCGGCGTCTGCGGTACACTCGTTGAATGAGGCGGGCGCCCCCGCTGGGTCTGCTGGCGGCGGTTGCCGTGATGGCAACAGTCGCCGTCGCGGCATACGCGCAGGGCTATAGGTTTCGGGAGGGAAGCCTCGCGGCTCGGTACGCCCCTCCCCACATGCCCGACGCCGGCTTCGTCGTCTGCCGCGTCGCCTACCGAAGCGTTCGCGTGGAGCCGATGGGCATCGGGTGGCAGACCGACTACCCGTTTGCCGAAGTCAATCTGAGTACACGGCTCTCGGAACTCACGAAGACCCGCGTCAGCCGGAACACGGACGGCAAGCCGAATCACTTCGTGGTCAAGTTGACCGATGACGCGCTGTTCAACTGTCCCCTGACGATGGCGTCCGATGTCGGGTCGCTTGGATTCGTCCCCGGCGAAATCGAGCGCCTCCGCACCTACCTGCTCAAGGGTGGCTTCCTCTGGGTGGACGACTTCTGGGGGACGCTGGCGTGGCGGCAGTGGTCCACCGAAATTGCGAAGGTCCTGCCGCCCGCCGAATTTCCAATCGAGGAGGTCCCGCTCGACGATCCGATGCTGAGAAGCATGTTCGAGGTCGTCAAGGTCCCGCAGATCACGAACATCCAGTTCTGGCGTGGCGTCGGGGGGCAGACGACCTCGGAGCGCGGACCCGACAGCAGCGAGGTGCACCTGCGTGCGATTCGCGACCACCACGGACGCATCATGGTGTTGATGACGCACAACACCGACGTGGCCGACTCGTGGGAGCGTGAAGGAGAGGATCCGGGGTTTTTCTATCAGTTCTCGCCGGATGGATATGCGCTCGGCATCGACGTGCTGCTCCACGCACTGACGCATTGAACAGCATTTCGTAAATCAGCGGTCGAAAATCGAAAAGCCGCTGCCGACCGCCTGCTGCCTGCCGCCGACTGCCTACCGCCTGCCAGCCGATAAGCCGTTGCCCGGGCGGTACGTCATGTGCAAAGGTCCGCCTGCCCATGCCTTGGATCAGCGGATTCATCACGGCTGCTGTGCTGCTGTTCGCATTCACAGCCTTTGCCCGGAACCCCGGAGGCAATGCCGCCGCTCGAGCGATCAAGAACCCGGCGGCGTCAACGCCGGTTTCAGTCACTGCGGGTGCGGCCGCCTATAAGAAGTACTGTGCGTTCTGCCATGGCGTGGATGCCAAGGGGAACGGACCGCTCGCTCCGAAAGACTCGAATCCACCGAATCTCACGGACGCCACGTGGGTCCATGGATCGACCGACGGCGAAATCTTCGATGTGATCGTCAACGGCGCCGGTCCCACGTCCAAGATGGTCGGCTTCAAGGGAAAGATGCCGGACCAGGACATCTGGCACATCGTCAACTACCTGCGTAGCCTCGGACCCAAGACCCCAGCACGCTGAGTCGGAGAATCCTCTCTGCGCGCCCACACGCGTTTTCTCGTGACTCTCGCTCTGTGCGTCGCCGCGTTCGCGATCGGTGTGGCGTGTGAGTACGTCCAGTCAACGGCGCCCACGACTGCGACGACGGCGACGCTTCCACCGTTGCCGGGGCAGGCGACGGGGGTGTTCACGACGGCGCGTCCCACATTCGGCGCCGCGGTGAACGACTTTCTGAATCGGCGCCCCGAGGCCCGGCAGCCGATCGAGTTTCCGCACAACATCCACGTCGGGAAGGGCGTCATGTGCGAGTTCTGCCACGAGGGCGTCGACAAGGGGCCTGTCGCCGGCATTCCGGGCCTCAGAACGTGCATGATCTGCCACGACGCCATTGCAACCGATCGGCCGCGCATCCAGCAGATGGCCGCGATGCGTGACAAGGGCGTCGATTTGGCCTGGCAGCGCGTCTACGGGTTCTCCAGCGACGATCATGTCAGGTTCAATCACGCGCCGCACATCCGTGCGAAGGTCGAGTGCGCCACCTGCCACGGCAATGTCGCCGAGCAGACGGTTGCGCAGCGGAACGTCGAGCACACGATGGGCTTCTGCGTGAACTGCCACAGCGAGCGCAAGGCGTCGATCGACTGCCTGACCTGTCACTTCTGATGCGCGGCCTGCACTGATGGATCGCCGTTCCTTCATCAAGCTCACCGCTGTGACCGGCACGAGCGCGGCGCTCGCTGGCTGCGGCCATCCCGAAAATCAGCTTATCCGGTTCCTCCCCGCCGAGGACATCGTTCCCGGTGTGGCTGTGTGGAAGCCGAGCGTCTGCCCGCTCTGTCGGGCCGGATGCGGCCTTACTGTTCGTGTCATGGACGCTGAGGCCGACGTCGTACGTGCGGGGAAGCCGGGTATCGTCCGGATTGCGGCCGCCAAGAAACTCGAGGGGGCGCCGGACCATCCTCTCAATCGAGGTGGCCTGTGCCCGCGCGGTCAGGCGGCCATTCAGGTGACCTATCACCCGGATCGAATCACGCAGCCGCTCAGGCGTGCGGGCGAACGCGGCGAGGGCCGATACGAGGCGATTGCCTGGGATGACGCCATCGGCGAGGTCGTGTCCCGACTGAACGCGCTCGAAGCCAAGGGCACTCAACCCTCGCTCGCGTGTCTGACCCGTGGCGGTACGAGCCATCGTGATGCGCTGATTCAGCAATTTCTCGCAGGATTCGGTGCGCCGGGGCCGGTCACCTACGAGTTGTTCGGTGACGACGTGCTCCGTCGCGCCAACGCGCTCAGCTTCGGTCGCGATCAGTTGCCAACCTTCGATCTGGCGAACGCGCGGCACGTGCTCAGCCTCGGCGCCGATTTCCTCGGTACGTGGAATTCGCCTGTGGCGCAGAGCGTCGCCTACGGTCAGATGCGGCGTGGCCGGTCCGGAGTGCGCGGATCGTTCGTGCAAGTGGAATCTCGCATGTCGCAGACGGGTGCGAACGCCGACGAGTGGGTACCAGCCCGGCCCGGAACCGAAGGCGTCCTGGCGCTCGGTCTTGCGCATGTCATCATGGCCGCCAGGCTCCGTCCTGATTCAGCCGCAGGGCGCGCCGGCAGGCTGATTGCCGGATGGAACGAGGGGCTTGCCGACTACGCGCCGCAGCGCGTAGAAGAACTCACGGGTGTGCGTGCGACCCGTGTCGAGCGGCTGGCACGGCAGTTTGCCGAGTTGCGACCGGCCGTGGCGATTGTGGCCGGTTCGCCGCTTGCGCACTCCAACGGCGTGTTCACCGCCCTGGCCGTGAATGCGCTCAACGCACTCGTCGGGAGCGTCGACCAGCCGGGCGGCCTCTCCTTTACGCCGCAGCTTGACGTTGCTGCTGCCGTGAAAGCGGCCGGACCCGCACGTCCGGCCGCGCCTGCGCTTGCACCGTGGGCGGCGGAGGGGTTGTCAGGGGGTTCGACGTCACAGGTGCTCTTCGTGGATGGCACGAATCCAGTGTTTACGACGCCGCCCGCGTGGCGCGTCCGCGAGGCGCTCGAGAGAGTCCCGTACATCGTCAGCTTCGGCAGCTTTCTCGACGAGACGAGCGTGCTTGCCGATCTCATCCTGCCCGATCACTCGTTTCTGGAATCGTGGAGCGAGGCGGTGCCCGAGTCGGGCTCGAACATCCCGGTCGCGAGCGTGGCACCGGCGGTGATGCGTCCGCTGTACGACACACGCGCAACCCCCGACGTGCTGCTCGACATTGGCCGGCGGCTGCAGCGGCCCCTGAATCTCCCGTGGCAGACGTTCGACGAGATGCTCGCGGCGTCGTTCAAGACCCTTCCCTCCGCGACACCAGACGTCGACGCATGGACGGACGCACAAAGTAAGGGCATGTGGTCGGGCACGCTGCCCGCGGGTCTCATACGGCCCACTACGACCGCGACGGACGCGACGACGCGCTCGTTCACGTTCGAGGCACCGCGGTTCGACGGAGATGCAGCTGAGTATCCGTTTCACTTTCTCCCGTATCCGTCGGGCACGTTTCTCGACGGCTCGCTGGCGCACCTGCCGTGGCTGCAGGAAATGCCCGATCCGCTGACGTCGGCGATGTGGAGCGGCTGGGTCGAAATCAATCCGGCGACTGCGAGACAGCTTGGCATCGGTCAGGGCGACGTCGTCGACATTGTGTCCACGCAGGGGACCATTCGCAGCGCCGCGGTCATGACGCCAGGCATTGCACCCGACATGGTCGCGATGCCGATGGGGCAGGGTCACCGCTTTTTCACCCGCTATGCCAGCGGACGCGGCAGCAATCCCGTGGAGATCGTTGCCGCCGTGACCGAACCCGTGACGGGCGCCTTGGCCTGGGCCGCGACCCGCGTGCGCATCTCTCGCGTTGGGCCACCCGACGGCCGACTGATCCTGTTTGCGGGCGGCATTCGCGAGCACGTGGACCAGGGGAGGTAGATGTGCGACGCCTTCACCTCGACGGGCCACGGAGACGCGGAGGCACGGAGGCGTGGCCTGTCGCACTGAGGACGACAAAGGGATAACGCAATGCCAAAGTGGGGGATGGCCGTCGATCTCGATCGGTGCAACGGGTGTGGCGCGTGTGTCGTGGCCTGTCACGCCGAGAACAACATTTCCACTGTCGGCCCGGATCAGGCGGCGAGGGGACGCGCCAAACACTGGCTTCGCGTGGAACGCTACTGGGAAGGCGACTTTCCCGACGTGCGGCTGACGTTCCGGCCGGTGATGTGCCAGCAGTGCGACAACGCGCCCTGCGAGCCGGTGTGTCCCACGTACGCAAGCCATCAGACCGCGGATGGCCTGAATGCGCAGGTGTACAACCGGTGCATCGGCACGAGATATTGCGCGAACGCGTGTCCCTACAACGTCCGGTTCTTCGACTTCTTCAATCCGTCCTGGGACAAACCGCTTCACCTCCAGTTGAACCCCGACGTGTCGTTGCGGGAAGTGGGCGTGATGGAGAAGTGCACGTTCTGTGTCCAGCGGATCAGAGGCGCGCAAACGCAGGCCAGGGCCGAGGGGCGCGAGCTGCGTGACGGGGAGATCCAGCCTGCCTGCGTGCAGTCGTGCGCGCCGCGCGCGCTCGTCTTCGGCGATCTCGCAGATCCGGAGAGCGACGTGTCGCGGCTGTCGCGATCGCCGCGAGGCAGCAGGCTCCTCGAGGACGTCGGGACGCAACCCAAGGTCACCTATCTCGCACGGCTGTCAGACGTATGACGCATCCTGCCGGCGCGAAGATCAACCGCGACCTGCTGCGGCCGCTGTTCAACACGTCGTGGCGGTTCTTCCTGCTGGTCGCCATGTTCGGCGGCATCGTGGGAGTGGCACTCGCGACGTGGATGGCTCAGGTCTATCGCGGCTACGGGGTAACCGGCATCCGGTGGCCGGTCTACTGGGGCTTTTACGTGACGAGCTTCGTGTTCTGGATCGGCATCAGCCACGCGGGGACGTTGATTTCCGCGATTCTGAGGCTCGTGAACGCCGGCTGGCGGCGGCCCGTGACGCGGTGCGCGGAGGTGATCACGGTCTTTGCGCTGATGATTGGCGCGTTGTTTCCGATCATCCACCTTGGCCGTCCCTGGCTGGCGTTCTGGCTGTTTCCCTACCCGAGCGAGCGCCTGATCTGGCCGAACTTCCGCTCACCGCTGGTGTGGGATTTCTTCGCGATCAACACCTACCTGGCTGGAAGCGTGCTGTTCCTGTTGCTGCCGATCATTCCCGACTTTGCCGTCGTGCGCGACAAGTCGACCGGGTTGAGACGAAAGATCTACGGCGTGCTCGCGCTTGGATGGCGCGGCACGCCGAAACAGTGGCACCGCCTCGAGACCGCCATGCAGATCATGGCCATCGCCATCATCCCTGTGGCGGTCTCGGTGCACACGGTCGTGTCGTTCGACTTCTCGATGGCGCCGGTTCCGATGTGGAACACCACGATCTTCGGACCGTACTTCGTCGCAGGGGCCATCTTCAGCGGCATCGCGGGCCTCCTCATTGCGATGGCCGTGCTCCGTAAGTGCCTGCACCTCGAAGAGTACCTGCAGCCCGTGCACTTCGAGAACCTTGGGAAGCTGCTGCTGGTGATGGCCCTGCTGTGGGGCTACTTTGTGTTCAACGAGCGGCTCGTCACGTACTATGGCAACGACCCGGCCGAAATGGCGGTGTTCTGGCGCACCCAGCGCGAGTCGTTTGCGCCGCTCTACTGGGTGATGGTGATCGGAAACTTCGTCATTCCCCTCGTGCTGATGGGCGTCCGGCGCTTCCGGACCATCACCGGCTGCGTGGTCGCGTCGATCGGCGTCATCGGCGGCATGTGGCTCGAGCGCTTCCTGATCATCGTTCCAGCGCTTGGTCACAAGTATCTGCCGTACAGCTTCGGCATCTATCGTCCAACGCCAACCGAAATCATCATCGCCGGATCGACATTCGCCGCGATGACGCTGCTCTATGTGTTGTTCGCGAAAGTCGTGCCCATCATTTCGATCTGGGAGCTGAAGGCGGGCCAGCACCCGTCGCCAGCACTCGTGCCGCCGGCCACCGAAGAACACCGGCTGGGGAATCTGCACTCATGAGGGCGGTCTACGGACTCTATCGAGACGGTCAGTCCGCGCAGCAGGCAGTGAACCGTCTGCGTGCGGCCGGCATCGCCGACCGGGACATTACCGTCATGTCCGCGCAGCCGATGAAAGAGTACGAGTTCGGCCACATGGACAAAGCCACGTGGATGTGGTGGTTCGCCTGCCTTGGCGGGCTGATCGGCATGACCGTCGGATTCTTTCTGACTTGGCTGACCGAGACCTCCTGGCCGATCGATGTTGGCGGCCTGCCGATCTACGCCTGGTGGCCCAACCTCATCATTATCTTTGAGTTGACGATGCTCGGCGCGATCACGGCGACTGTCTTTACCTTCGTCGTGTCGGCTCTTGTGCCGACTCGCGGACGCACCTTGTACGATCGGGAAGTCACCGACGGCCACATTCTCGTCGGCGTGGAAGACCCGGCCGATGCATCGATTTCCGTTCTGGAGCTGGCCCTGAGCGCGCCCCCAGGCGCGCGCGTCAAGACCGTATAGCTACCGCGCGCGACAGCCTTGCCAGCGGTCGGATCGCGCCCATCAGAGGACGTGGGTCCGATTGCGGTGTGTCCGGCCGACATGGTATATTCGTCAGGTTCTCTTGGGGCTAGGACACCCTATCTAGCCTCAACCGCACTGGAATCGGCCGGCTGGCCGACGCCGGGTCGTTCGTGGCCCGACTCTAGTCAGCGCTGATTGGACGGTCCGCGGGGCGGAACGTCCCGGGCACACCAGGCGATACGAGCCGGGTTGCCCCTGCGTATCACACAGGTAGGGTTTCAGTTTCAGGTGCCAGACGCGGCGGTGCCCGCTTTCACCGCAGCGCCGCTCTTCAGGCCTGGGACGACGCATTGGCCGTGAGCTCGCGGCCTCTTGCGACTTCGTCGTGGAGCCGATGGGCGTCCTGTTCGCCTGTACGCCCAACGTGAACAGGGAATTGTCGAATTGACGGATTTACGCATTGACGAATTTCTCAGCCGCCCTCTGAGTCAGGTTCGCAAATTCGTCAGTTCGTAAATTCGTCAATGAGAGATCGGGAATTATGCCGACCATCAGTCAGCTTGTTCGCCAGGGACGCAGGAAGATTGTCACGAAAACGAAGAGTCCCGCGCTCCAGGTCAGTCCGCAGAAGCGGGGTGTCTGCGTGCGCGTGTTCACGCAGACCCCGAAGAAGCCGAATTCGGCGCTTCGCAAGGTCGCGCGCGTCCGGCTGACAAACGGCATCGAGGTGACGACCTATATCCCCGGCGTCGGTCACAACCTGCAGGAACACTCGCTCGTGCTCATTCGTGGGGGCCGTGTGAAGGACTTGCCGGGTGTTCGCTATCATGTCGTACGCGGCACGCTCGACGCGGTGGGAGTGCAGGGACGCAAGCAAGGGCGCTCGAAATACGGAGCGAAGAGACCTAAACAGTAGGCAGTAGGCGGTAGGCAGTAGGCAGGGGACGGTGTGAGGAACTGACATGCCTCGAAGACGAGAAATCCCGAAGCGCGAACTGGCGGCTGACCCGCTGTACAACAGCACGCTCGTCAGCAAGTTCATCAACACCGTCATGTCGGACGGGAAGCGAAGCCTCGCGGAAGGGATCCTGTACCAGAGCTTCGACATCATCAAGGACCGCACCGGCGACGATCCGCTCAAGATTTTCAAGAAGGCGGTCGAGAACGTGAAGCCAAGCCTCGAGGTGAAGTCGCGGCGCGTGGGCGGCTCGAACTACCAGGTGCCGGTGGAGGTCAACCCGAACCGCCGCCTCTCGCTCAGCATCCGCTGGCTCGTCGGCTTCGCGCGTCAGCGCGGCGACGGCAAGACGATGCAGGAACGGCTGGCCAACGAGCTGCTGGACGCATCGAACCTGCGCGGCGGCGCGGTCAAGAAGCGCGAAGACACGCACCGGATGGCGGAAGCGAACAAGGCGTTCGCGCATTACCGGTGGTAGGAATGGAAACCACGAAGGCCACGAATCTCGCGAAGGACACGAGGCCGTATTTGGTCTCGATCCGTGGCCTTCGGGATCTTCGTGACCTTCGTGGTTAAGACATAGGCAATGCCCAGGCAGACACCGCTCGAACGGACCCGGAACATCGGCATCATGGCCCACATCGATGCCGGGAAGACGACCACGACGGAGAGGATTCTCTTCTACACCGGGATTACGTACAAGATCGGCGAAGTCCATGAAGGCACGGCTGTCATGGACTGGATGGAACAGGAGCAGGAGCGCGGCATCACGATTACCTCCGCGGCGACGACCTGCTTCTGGCGTGACTCGCGCATCAACCTCATTGACACGCCCGGTCACGTCGATTTCACCGCCGAGGTCGAACGGTCGCTCCGCGTGCTCGACGGGGCTGTCGCGGTGTTCGACGCCGTCTCGGGCGTGGAACCTCAGTCCGAAACGGTGTGGCGCCAGGCAGACAAGTACCGCGTTCCGCGTATCTGTTTTGTCAACAAGATGGACCGCGTCGGGGCCGACTTCAAGCAGACGCTCGCGCAGATCGAGTCGAAGCTTGGTGGCAACCCGGTAGCGGTGCAGCTCCCGATCGGCAGCGAGGACAAGTTCCGCGGTGTGATCGACCTGGTTGGCATGAAGGCGATCACCTACCAGGACGAGACGTTGGGGGCCGACTACATCGAGTCGGAGATCCCCGCCGAGATGCTCGCCGAGGCGAAGGAGTACCGCGAGAAGCTGATCGAGAAGGTCAGCGAGCACGACGACGCGCTGCTCGAGAAGTACCTGCACGGCGAGGCGATCACCGCCGACGAGATTCGGGCGGTGCTCCGCAGGCGCGTGATTCGTTCCGTGCGCCACGAGTCGGCGCCGTTTGTCGTGGTCGTGTGCGGCTCGGCGTTCAAGAACAAGGGCGTGCAGCCGCTTCTCGATGCGGTGGTCGACTACCTGCCGTCGCCCGTCGACGTGCCGCCGATCACCGGCCTCGATCCGAGGGCGAAGGAAGAGACGCTCGTCGAGCGGCCCGCATCGGACGGTGCGCCATTTGCGGCACTCGCGTTCAAGATCATGACCGACCCATTCGTCGGCCAGCTCGCCTTCATCCGCGTGTACTCGGGCGTGTTGACGTCCGGCTCATCCGTCTACAACACCACGAAGGGCCGCCATGAGCGGGTCGGCCGCCTCCTGAAGATGCACGCGAACAAGCGTGAAGATATCAAGGAAGTCTACGCGGGCGACATCGCGGCAGCCGTCGGTCTGAAGCAGGTGAGCACCGGCGACACGCTGTGCGATGAAAATCGGCCGGTCGTCCTCGAGTCGATGGACTTCCCGGAGCCCGTCATCTCGCTCGCGATCGAGCCGAAGACCAAGGGCGACCAGGAAAAGCTCGGACAGGGTCTCGCCAAGCTGATGGCGGAGGACCCGACGTTCCGGGTGAACACCGACGAGCAGACCGGTCAGGTCGTGATTCGCGGCATGGGCGAGCTGCACCTCGAGATCATCGTCGACCGCCTGAAGCGCGAGTTCAACGTCGAAGCAAGTGTCGGCAAGCCCCAGGTCGCGTACAAGGAAACGCTCACACGCGCCGCCGACGGCGAAGGCCGCTACGTGCGGCAGACCGGCGGTCGCGGGCAGTACGGCCACGCCAGGATTCACCTGTATCCGGGCGAGCCTGGTGCCGGGTATGTGTTCGAGAACCTGATCGTCGGCGGTGCGATCCCGAAGGAATTCATCAAGCCGATCGACCAGGGGATCAAGGATGCGCTGACCCGCGGCGTGCTGGCCGGCTACCCGGTGGACGACGTCAGGATCGAGCTGTACGACGGTTCGTACCACGACGTCGATTCGTCGGAAATGGCGTTCAAGATCGCAGGGTCGCTGGCGTTCCAGGACGCAGCCAAGAGAGCGAAGCCCGTTCTGCTCGAACCGGTGATGCGGGTGGAAGTGGTGGTTCCAAAGGATTACCTCGGCGACGTGATGGGTGACCTGGCGAGCCGTCGAGGCCGCATCCAGTCGCAGGAGGATCGCGGCGGTACGCAGATCATCAAGGCCCGCGTGCCGCTGTCGGAAATGTTCGGCTATGCAACGGATCTGCGCTCCCGCACGCAGGGACGCGCCACCTACTCGATGCATTTCGAGCGGTACGAGCAGGCGCCGCAGAACGTGAGCGAAGAAGTGGTGGCCCGGATTCAGGGGACGAAGTAGACGATCTTCGTGCCCTTCGTGGTTAACGACAGACGAAACGACGCAGACGGAGCGAAGTTCGATGGCGAAAGAGAAATTCGATCGGTCGAAACCGCATGTGAACGTCGGGACGATCGGGCACATCGATCACGGGAAGACGACGCTGACGGCGGCGCTGACGAAGGTGGCGGCGGACAAGGGGTGGGCGA
>JBOGIR010000520.1:0-6026 GCA_050742335.1 Vicinamibacterales bacterium
CGCACGGGCGCCGAAGTGACGCTCAAGCGCCTGCGCGCCGAGATCATCGCCATCGAGCGCGCCTTCCCGGAACTGCGCTTGCCTCAGCGTCGGCGGGCCGTCCGTCGATCGATCAAGCAAGCGACGACTCGCACACGCACGATGTCGGCAGCGGCGCGCAAGGCGGTATCCGCGCGGATGCGGCGGTACTGGGCTGAACGGCGGAAGGCGCAGGCGAAGGTGAAGTAAGGTGGTGCCGCCCCCCTGGTTGTCGCGAGCATCACGAGGAGCTCTAGTGCAGCCGGAAACAACTTTCGATGGCAGTATTGTTGCGGCCCGTCGTGCGCGCGATGATCTCGAACTTGAATTCCTTGCCCAGGTCGGTCACGCCTGTGGGGATCTCGAACTCGGTGACCGTGGGTGGGAGATCGAGGCTCAATTTCACGCCTTCCCGCTCGACGAAGAACGCGTACCGGCTGATCTTGATCGGCCCCTGCTTGCCGATCTCAGGGTGGGATTGCGTCACCGGGTCCCACCGGATGACGACCGGCGCGCTCACGGTCGGGAGCGGCTCGTCATCGCAGCTTTCCGCGGCGGGCACCCCGGATACTAGAATGTTCTCCGGTGGCGCGGCGAGCACGTGCGAAAGGACCGCGGTGCTTCGGATCGTACCTCCTCCCTGCGCGACCCCTTCGATTTCGTAGCGTCCTTCGGGAAACCGGCTGAAGAAATCCACAGGGTCGAGCTCATCGAATGGCGGCTCCGCGCTTTCGAAGAACAGTTGCGTCAGCCCCTGTGTCTGCAGGCGCCCGCGACTGACGATGTCGAGGAGCGGCCGGTCGCCGGGTCCCTCGATCTCGAGAACAGTCCAGGGACCGCCGTCGATTGATGCGTGGAGCCCCAGGTCGCCGTCCGTGTTGTTGAGCTCGACGAAGATCTCGGCTTCGGAGAACCCCGCCGGAGGTAGGGCTTGAACGGACGGCATCAGCGCCGCGGTGCCCAGCAGCAACGCAACCGTCAGGAGTGGAAGAAGGCGTAAGCGGCTCAGGCGTTCGGTCATCTGCGCACCTCCTCACCTTAGAGGCCCTCGCGGCAGCAGATCCTTCGACGCGTGCGGCGGCCGAAGGATTTTTCCTCGCGCGCCCTTCTAATGAGGAAACGGGGGAGTCGAACCGCCCCAGGGAGGCCTGCCATGTGGAGAAAACTGATCGCAGTCAGCCTGACACTCGCCGTGCCCGCAAGCGCCTCGGCCGGCCCTATCAGGGAGGCGGTGGAAAAAGCCGCCAGGGAGTTGGCGGTCGCGCAGCAGCAAACACAGGACCGGAATCGAAGCCGTTTCTTTACAGGCGTCGCCCTCCTCGTCGGCGGCGGCGTGCTGGCGGCGCTCGGTATGGTCGAGCTGGGCGACGACGAAACCGGACCTGATGACGGCGAGGACGCGAACGATTCGGATGACGGGGAAGATTCGGACGGCTGGGGAAACACGGCGCTCCTTGGGGGCGGCATCGCGGCCGCCGCTGTCGGAGGTGTGCTTCTGCTCACGGGTCGCCGGTCTGGGCCGGTGGTCACCACCCGGTCGGGCCGCGTGATGGTTCGCCAGACGGTGCGGTTCTGATCAGGGAGAGCCGGCTGGATCCAATTGACGATTTCAGGTCGCTCGATTGGCGATTGTTGACGATTATTGAATGACGATTCCTCGAATTGATTGCCGATTGAAATCTACGTCGGCGATCGAAAGTCGTCAATCGACAACAGTCTTCACTCGACCAATCTGAAATCTGCAATAGTTACGGTCTGTGGCAGATGGTCAGCATGTCCATGAGCGACGCTGAGCTGGTGCGGCGGCTGCTCGCCCGCGACGAGGCGGCGTTCGACGAGTTCTTCGACCGCTATTTCCCGCGCTTGTACCGCTTTTGCCTGGCGCGTCTGGGCGGCAACGACGATGCGACTCAAGAGGTCGTGCAGCGTGTGCTGATTCGCTCGCTCGATCGGCTTCAGAGCTACCGGGGCGAGGCGGCGTTGCTCACGTGGCTGTGCACGCTGTGCCGGCGCGAGATGGCCGCCTGGCGCGAACGCGAGGACGGGCGTCAGGAAGTGCCGCTCGTCGGCGACCGGCCCGATGTGCAGACGGCGCTCGACGTGCTCGCGGCCACCGATGCCGACGATCCGGAGGTGGCGCTCCGTCGCCGCGAGGTCGCGGCGCTGGTGCAGCTCACGCTCGACCACCTGCCCGGCAGATACGGTGACGTGCTCGAGTGGAAGTACATTCAGGGCCTCACCGTCGACGAAATCGCCGATCGTCTCGGCGTGGGCTACAAGGCTGCCGAATCGCTCCTCACGCGCGCGCGTGCAGCCTTTCGTAACGGATTCTCGTTTGTGACGAGCGACTCGCTCGACCGCCCGCTGATTCGGCCACTCCGATCGTCGGAAGGATCATGACCGACGCGCCTGACCGATGGACTGACGAAGGCGATGACGCCGGCACGATGCGTCTGCTGCGCCTGGCAGGCCCTCGTGTGGACGTGCCCGAGGCGCGTGCGGCGCGCGTGCGAGCGGCGGTTCATGCGGAGTGGCGGATGGTGGCCCGCCGGCGGGCCGTTCGCAGGCGCGTGGTGGTCGGAGCGACATTCCTTGCCGCAGCGGCTGCTCTCGTCCTCACCATCGACAGGGTCGATCCGGTCGATCGACGCGTGGCGCCGCTCGGCGAGCCCGTGGCGAACGTGGAGCAAACGGACGGAATACCGCGCCGATCCGATCCCGCGGAAGGTTCCACATCCAGAGGTCTTTCCAGCAACGACACCGTGCGGGCGGGCGAGTGGATCGAGACCGACGCGGGTGCACGCGTGGCGCTGCGGTTCGCCGACGGCACGTCCGTGCGGCTCGACGTCGGGTCGCGTGCCCGTGCGCTCTCGTCGAGTGCGATCGAGCTGTCGGCCGGCGCCGCATACGTGGATACCGGCGGCGAGTCTGGCCGCTTCGAGGTACGGACGGCGATGGCGACGGCCCGCGACGTCGGCACACAGTTCGAGGTGCGCCTGCTCGAAGGTACGCTTCGGCTTCGTGTGCGTACCGGCGTTGTGGAGCTGGCGGACCGCGAGCGGGCGGTGTCGGGGCGCGCAGGCACGGAGATCATGCTGTCGGCGACCGGCGCGGCGACGCGGCCGATACCGGCGTACGGGCCGGAATGGGACTGGACGGGCCGCGTGGCGCCTCCACTCGAGATGGAGGGGATGACGCTCGCGGCGTTTCTCGATCGCGCCGCACGTGAGCAGGGCTGGGTCGTGCATTACGCCGACGCGAGGGTCGCCGGCGAGGCTGCGCGCATCATCCTGCACGGTTCGGTGAACGGTCTCGCCCCGACCGAAGCAGTGGAGGTGGCCACTACCACGAGCGGGCTGCGCCATCGGCTCGAGCGCGGGGAGCTGACGGTGCGCGCGGACGACACGCGCGAGAGGAACTGAGCGTGGCGACGAACGCCCGCCTGTCAGTCCGTGGCAAGAGTCCTAGCGAGGCTGCGCCTCAGACCGCCGAGCATGTGGCTCCGCCTCGCTAGGGCAGTGTCTGCTGGCCCGCACTCTGTGCGGGCGAGACGTCTTGAAAGGCCGGTCGAAGACTTGACTCATTCGCACGACTTCTGGCCTTTCAAGACGTCTAGCCGGGCCACGAAGGCACAGAGGTGGCGTCTGGGTGACTGTCACCGTGGCCAGCTTCGGTTAAGACGTGTCATGGGAGCAGCGCTGGTGATCGCCGCGATCGCGGTGAACATGACGCCGGCGGCTGCCCAGGAGTTGGAGCAGTACAAAGGGCGGCTTCTCGTTGATGTACTGCGAACGCTCCAAACGAAGGGGTTGCGGATCGTCTTCTCGTCGGCCACCGTCACACCACAATTGCGGGTACTGATGGAACCGCGTGCGACACGCGTGAGACGTCAGCTCGACGAACTGCTTGCACCGCACGGGCTCATCGCTCGAAACGGGCCAGGCGGCACCATCCAGATCGTCCGCGGCAGGGCCACGGCGCCGGAGCCACCTGCAACGGGCATCGGGACGACTGAGGGGCAGGTGGTCGATGCACCGACCATCTCTCCGGTGCCGGCGACTCATCGCGAATACGTGTCGGTTAGCCGGCCGGCCCCGACCCGACAGGACCAGGGCGTTGCGTCCGAGACGAGCGTCGACCGCAGCCAGTTGGAGCGCCTGTACGGCAGCCTCGCCGACGACCCCGTTCGCATCGTTCAGGCGTTTCCCCGCGTGACGCCCGTCGACGAGTTTCACAGCGAGTTCGTCGTTCGGGGAAGCCCGTTCCGGCACGTCAATCTCGTGATCGACGGCGTGTCGACGCAGTGGCTGCAACACACCGCGCATCGACGTGCAGCGACCGGGTCCCTCCCGATGCTCGCGGGGTACGCCGTCTCGGAGGCGACGCTGCGCGCTGGCGCGTACCCCCGCCGATACGGCGACCGGCTCGGGCCGCAGCTCGACTTGACGCTCCGTGAGGGATCGCGCGCAGACTTCACGCTTCGCGGCGCCATCGGCGGCTCGAACGCAACCCTCGTCGGCGAGGGGCCGCTGGGAAAGGGGGCACGCGGCTCGTGGCTGGTGGCGGCGCGACAGAGCTATCTGGAATGGCCGCCGGAACGATCCGGGTCCACCAGGACGGCCTTCGGCTTCTCGGACGGACTGGCGAAGGTGGTGTACGACGTGCGCCCCACACAACAGGTATCGTTGACGGCTCTGAGTGGGCTGTCGAGTATCGAGGGCGAAGACGATCTCGCGCCGCACGAACTGGGCGCGGGGATGAACCGCGCCACGTCGGTGAGTGCCTCGTGGCGGTCGACGCTCGGACCCGCCGTGGTGCTCAATCAGCGGGCGTACGTCGTGACGCAACGCTTCCTCAACAAGTACCAGACCGGACGGGAGAGCGACGGTGGCGCCAATCAAGAGGTTGTGTACCGCGCCGACCTCACGCGTCCCATCGGCAGTGGGCTGCTCGAAGGCGGCGCGCAGCTCGGGCGGACGGCGATCGACGACGTGCATCCCTCGGGCGACGCGCAGGACGTCGCGGGGTCGTCGTGGCTGAGATCGGGCTACGTGCACTTCGCGTGGGCCGCGACGCCGGGGCTCACGGTCTCGCCCGGCATGCGCGTCACGACATCGACGCGTCTGCCGCACCCCTCGGTGACCCGCTGGCTGCTTGGGGAATGGGCGTTTCGGCCCAACTGGACCCTCAGCGCCTCGGCAGGCGCGTCCCGGCAATTGCCGGAGCTGCGCCACGTGCTGGGCGATCTCGGATCGCCTGACCTGCGACCTGAGCGCGCCACGCACGTCGATGTGGGGATCGAGCGCCGGCTCGCCAACTCGCTTCGCTGGCAGGCCACCGTGTTCAGTCGGAAGGAAGACGACATCTTGCGAGAGCCGGAGATCCATCCACGGCTCGTCGGCGGTGCCATCGTGTTGTTCGAAGGGGAGCGGTACACGAATGCTCTCCAGGGAACGTCCCGCGGGATCGAGCTGATGGTGGATCGGCGGAGCCCGCTCGGGCTGTCGGGTTGGGCGGCGTACTCGTACGGCAAGACCCGGTACACCGACGTCGCTCGCCACGAGACGTACTGGGGCGATTTCGATCAGCGCCATGCGTTCACGCTGTTCGGAGCGTACCGGTTCTCCCCTCGCACCAGCGCGGGCGCGACGTTTCGGGCGGGCAGCAACTTTCCGATTTCGGGACGCGTCGCGGCCCATGACGGCCGGCTCTTCGTAGCCGGCGCCCGCAACCAGGTACGGCTGCCGCCTCATGTTCGCCTGGATCTGCGTGCGGATCGCGACTTCGAGCAATTCGGGCGTCGCTTCACGCTCTTTGTCGAGGTGCTGAACGTATTGAACCGCGCGAACGTAGCGGTTGCCGGTGGTTCGGTGAATCCGGACACCGGGGAGGCACTCGGCTTTACCGACGTGCTGTTCCGGCGACGCCTGTCGGGAGGCATCGTTCTCGAGTTCTAGCGGGTCACGGCAAGCCGCGCCCCGCCAGCTCACTTGCGCGCCCCGAAACTT
>JBOGIR010000521.1:0-2325 GCA_050742335.1 Vicinamibacterales bacterium
AGGCACAGAGGCAGAACCTGGAAGAAACTCCGTGTCTCTGTGTCTCCGTGGCGCCTTACCCGCTAGAGCCTGCGTGCTACACCCGGGCGGCCTTGAGCGCCGCGAGCACGCGCTCGGGTCGGAACGGCACCCGGCGAAGGCGCACACCGGTGGCGTCGTGGATGGCGTTGGCCACCGCCGCAATCATCGGTTTGAGCGCCGCTTCCCCCGCGCCATAGTGAGGGAGATCGGGCCGGTTTGGATTGGGATCGCCATTCACGAGCACCACGTCAATGGTGGCCGGAGCATCGGCGTGCGTGAGTGTGGGAGACGTGCGCCAGTCCACGGTCGTCACTTTCTCTGTGTCGAAGGTGACCTCCTCGTACAGCGCCCGGCTCAGCCCATGCAGCGAGGCGGCCTCCACCGTGCGGCGCAGCGCTTCGGGGTTGATGACCAGCCCGCAGTCGTGCGCGCAGACGAGCCGCTTCACCCACACGCGGCCGGTCCGGCGGTTCACCTCCACTTCGGCAATCTGCGCGACGACCGTCTGGTTGCGGTAGGCGTACGCGATGCCACGGCCGGTGAGGATGTCACCAGAGCCGCGCGGTGCCGGCGACGGGCGTGCGTTCCACCCGTACGCCTGCGCCGCCGCCTTGACGACCGAGATCGACCGCGCGCGCTTGAAATTCGCATCGTCCGGCAGGTCCGCCGGAGCTGACGCAGACGCGGCACCCGGCCCACGTACGGAATTGGTGAGCAGGCGGAGGCGGAACTCGACGGCGTCCGCCTTGGCCGCCGCCGCGAGCTCGTCGATGAACGACTCACCCGCGAACGTCACCTGCGGGCCGTTGGGGTCCCGCAGATTGCCCGTGCGTAACGGCGTTTCCCACACGAGCGGCAGCGAGACGACGTGCATCGCCGAACGCCTGTTGGGGACGGCGTACATGTCCGACGGCGCCGCGGCGCCGCCAGCAGCCGGCGTCGCGCGCCGGCGTCCCGTGAGCTGCGCTATGAGCACAGTGTCGTGCTCGTTGTACCCGTGGTGGCAGTGGTCGGCCGCTCGCGCCTCGTAGTCGAGCGCGACGAGGTTGCCGCTCGCGTCCAGCCCCCCGCGCATCTTCATCACATACGCGGGACCCTTGGTGTCCCAGGCGGTCTCTTCCTCGCGCGTCCACTGCACGCGCACCGGCCGGCCCACCTGCTGCGCCAGATACGCTGCCTCGAAACCGGCATCGTCGGCTGCCGTGCGGCCGTACGCCTGAGGGCCCTGCATCCAGACGACGCGGACGCGGTCGCGCGGGATTTTCAGGAACTCGGCCACGCCGTTGCGCAGGCCGTACGACTTCATGTCGTTCGAGTAGATCGTCATCTGACCGTTCGACGGATCGGCCAGCGCGTGCGCGGGACCGATCGCCGTGTGGCCTTGGAACGGTACTTCGTACTCCGCCTCGATGCGTGTCGTCGCGCCGGACAACCCGACCTCGATGTTGCCCCTCGCGGTCGGATCGAGACTCCGCGTCGGCGTCGTGCGGCGCATGTAGGTAAAGAGGTTGTCGGACGCCGGGAAAGGCGCAGCGGCCGGCTTCCGCCAGTTCACTTTCAGCCGCCTGGCGGCCGCAATGGCCTGCTCTTCGCGCTCGCACACGACGGCCACGTAGTTGCCTTCTCGCACGACCTTCACGAACCCGGGCATCTCGCGCACAGACGACTCATCGATGCTGACCAGCGTGGCGCCAGCCACCGGCGGCTTCACGTTCCGCGCGTGCACCATGCCGGGCACCTTGGCGCCGACCGCCCAGATGGGGGAGCCGTCCACCTTGGAAGGAATGTCGTCGCGTCGCGGAGAGAGACCAACGTTCTTCATCTGCTGGACCGGCTTGATCTTCGCGATGCCGGTCGTCTCGTTGATGTCTTTTCCCGTGAGCGTGACGTTGAAGCGGTTGCCGCCGATCAGCTCGCCGTATGTCACGCGGCGGCTCGGCTCGGCCACGACCCAGACAACGCCGTCGCTCACCGCGAGCTGGCCGGCGGGAACGCCAAAGCGCTGCGACGCCATGTCGAGCAGCACGCGCCGCCCCTCGGCCGCCACACGGCGCATCGGCCAGCCGTCGGTCTGCAGCGCATCCGATCCACCCGACCCGCCCTGGTCGACGGTGATGTCGGTGTTGCCCATGATGCAGGTGGTCCGGTCGAACGCCATGTCGAGCTCGTCGGACATGATCTGGCGGAACGCCGTGCCGGTGCCCTGGCCGAGATCCGTCTTGCCGACGTAGAACGTGGCGGTGTTGTCCTGATGAATGACGATCCACGAATCGAGCTGCCTGAAGTCGGGGTCGGGATACGGAC
>JBOGIR010000522.1:0-13392 GCA_050742335.1 Vicinamibacterales bacterium
ACCGCGCGAGAAGGCTGAGGGAATCCGCCAGCTCACGGAGCTGGCGTGGGGCGGCCGCTCGAGCCCTCGCAGCGCGGTCCGGCCACCGGCCAGCCTCCGCCAAGGCTGCGGCGGCCCGCCGTAGCTTCAGCGAAGGCGGGAATCGGGATTCATCAACACCAACACAACTGAGCTCAGGCGAACTCAGGGATCTAATGAATCAGAGGACGGACGGATGAGAGCGAGACTTCGTTCAGCACTGGGACACCCGACACTGACCGCCGGCTTGATTGTGGTGACGACCCTGGTTGTCACAAGCGCGAGGCAGCAGGGGAACGACGCCGTTGTCATCGACAGCGACGACATCGGTGGCGTCGTGACCGGCGCGAACGGACCCGAAGCCGGCGTCTGGGTGATCGCAGAAACAACCGGCCTGCCCACACGGTTCGCCAAGATCGTCGTGACCGACGATCGCGGTCGCTATCTCGTGCCCGACCTGCCCGACGCGAACTACAACGTGTGGGTGCGCGGCTACGGGCTCGTCGACTCGCAGAAGGTCCAGGCCGCACCCGGCCGGCTCCTCAACCTGACCGCCGTGGCGGCTCCCAATCCACGCACGGCCGCGCAGTACTACCCGGCCGGATACTGGGCGTCGCTGCTGCGGATACCTGAAAAGAGCGAGTTTCCCGGCACCGGCCCGCAGGGCAACGGCATCGCCCCCGACATGAAGATGCAGGCCCAGTGGCTGGCGTGGCTGAAGAACGGGAGCTGCTACACGTGCCATCAGCTCGGAAACAAGGCGACCCGAGAAATCCCGAGGGAGCTTGGCGGGTTCCCGTCGTCCAGAGAGGCCTGGATGCGCCGCATCCAGTCGGGACAGGCTGGTCCCGACATGGCCAGGGAGCTCGGGCTCTTCGGGGCGCCGCGCGCGCTTGCGATGTTCGCCGACTGGTCGGATCGCATCGCGAAGGGCGAAGTGCCACCCGCCCCGCCGCGCCCGCAGGGTCTCGAACGGAACGTCGTGATCACGCAGTGGTACTGGGCGGATCCGAAGGTCTACATGCACGACCAGGTGTCGAGCGACCGACGCAGGCCCACGGTGAATGCCAACGGCCCGATCTACGGCGCGCCGGAGCTCAGCGCCGACTACATCCCGGTGCTCGATCCCGTGCGGCATGCACCGAGCAGGATTCCGGTGTCGCCGCGCGATCCGAAAACACCGGTGGCGCCGAATCCGGTGCTGCAGCCTTCGGCGTATTGGGGTCGTGAAGCCATCTGGACCAGCCGGATGGATATTCACAATCCGATGATCGACGGCCAGGGCCGGGTGTGGATGACGGCGCGCGTTCGTCCGCCGGCGAACCCGGACTTCTGCAAGAAGGGATCGGCCCACCCGGCGGCGAGGCTGTTTCCCATCGACAGCGCCGTGCGCCAGGCGGCGGTCTACGACCCGAAGACGAAGAAGCTCACGCAGATCAGCACCTGCTTCGATACGCACCACCTGATGTTCGCGGAAGATGCCGACAACACGCTCTGGTTCAACGGCTACGGCAGCCCGTACTTCGGCTGGATCAATACACGGGTGTTCGACGAAACGGGCGATGAGGTGACGTCGCAGGGATGGACGCCGATCATCCTGGACACGAACGGCAACGGCAGACGCGACGCCTACGTGGAGGCGGATCAGCCGATCGACCCCACGAAGGACAAGCGCATCGGTGACGCGCTCTACACGGTCAATCCTGCGCCGGACGGCTCGGTGTGGGGGTCGGTCCTCGGGTTCCCGGGCGCCATCATCCGCGTTGTGCCCGGGTCGAATCCGACCGAGACCGCGCTCGCAGAGCGCTACGAGCTGCCGTGGCTCAATCCGAATGCGCCCATGCAGGGCTACTCGCCGCGAGGCATGGACGTGGATCGCAACGGCGTCGCCTGGGTGGCGCTCGGCAGCGGACATCTGGCCAGTTTCGATCGCCGCACGTGCGGCAGTCCGCTGAACGGCCCGAAGGCGACGGGACAGCACTGCCCGGAGGCGTGGACGCTCTATCCGCAGCCGCTGCCGCAGTTCAGAAACGTCCAGGACGACGGTAGCGCCGAAGGCAGCTACTTCGCCTGGGTCGATCAATTCGATACGCTCGGCCTCGGCGCGAACACGCCGATTGCCACCGGCAATCAGTCGGACGCGTTCCTGGCATTGAAGGACGGGAAGTGGGTGGTGCTCCGCGTTCCCTATCCGATGGGGTTCTACACGAAGTGGCTGGACGGCCGCATCGACAACCCGAACGGCGGGTGGAAGGGACGGGGCTTGTGGTCAACCGTCAGCAGCCGCGTGCCGTTTCACATGGAAACGGGCAAGGGGACGCCGCCGATCGCCATGCATTTCCAGCTGCGTCCGGATCCACTCGCGAAATAAGGCGACGGGCCACGGAGACACGGAGACACAGAGAAAATCTAGCACCCGGCCTGCGTACGTCAGAAGCGGACCCGCCGAATGGCCGATTTCACTGGAAAGTCCGCCTGCTATCAAGAGTCGGCGAACGCGTGCACCGGCTTGTCGATCGCCTTTCCACGGACGATCTGCGGTGTGATCACGACTTTGATCGCGCCATCGACTCTGTCTCGTGCGTAACGCAGCCCCGTCGGCAGCTCGTCAAGCGCGAAGGTGTGCGTGTGCACGGGCGAGGCGTCGATCTTCCCCTGCGCCATCAGCGACGCCGCCCGGCGCACGGCGCTCCGCCCCTCGCCGCGGATGCCGTACAGATAAATGTTGTTGGCGACGATGTGCTCGACGTCGACGAGGACGGGCTGATGGGCAAAGGCGCCCAGACAGACGCGGCCCCCGCGGTCGACCATCCTGGTGGCCTCGTTGATGGCGTTCGGTGCGCCCGAGCACTCGAACACATAGTGCACTCCGCAGCCCCCGTTGGCGCGGCGCACGGCGTCGACCGCCGACTCCTTCGACGCGTCGATCACGACGTCGGCGCCCATGCGCGCGCCGATGGCCAGCCGATCGCCTCGAATGTCGGTGAGCATCACCGGGCTGGCGCCGAGCGCCTTGGCGACGGCCACGACCATGAGGCCAATCGGGCCCGCGCCGGTCACAACCAGGCTCTGTCCCGCAACCAGCCCGCCGAGCACGTCGAGTCCGTACGTGGCCGTGCCGGCGGTGACGATGAGCGTCGCCAGTTCATCGCTCACAGCGTCGGGCACACGCACCAGCGTGTTGATGTGATTGACCGCGTACTGCGCGAATCCGCCATCGGTCGTAAAGCCGTTGGCGCGGTGTCCCTTGTTGTACTCGCCGTAGTTGCGCCCGTAATTCAGGCACGAGGTATACATGCCCTGCCGGCATCGCTCGCAACGCCCGCAGCCGGCATGAATCTCCACCGCGATGCGCTCGCCCACGACGTACTCGTCCACGGTCGATCCGACCGCGACGATCGTGCCCATGTACTCGTGTCCGGGCGTGAAGTGCTTGTTGAACGGCAGACCACCTTCAACCGAGGCCGGTGGACCGTGACTGATGACGTCGAGGTCCGTGGCGCAGATGGCGCATGCGTCGATGCGGACCAGCACTTCCGCGGTGCCCGGTGGGGGCACGGGCTTGTCGACGAGCGCCAGTTGGCCCGGGTCCCCAAGGACCCAGGCCTTCATGGTGTCGGGAATCTGAATGGGCGTGAGGGGCACTCCCAGGCCCATCTCAGCGGCCGGGCGGCTGATACGTGGCGGTCTTCTTCGTCGCCTGGTCGATCTCCTCGGGTGTGAGCAGCACGGTCGTCTTCGTCCGGACCGCGCCGCTGGCGTTGATGGTCAGTCCTGCAGCTGCAAGGGAGACATTGTCGGGCGCATCGACGATCAGAATCGCGTCGTCGTCGCCGAACGCGAAGTAGAACGCCTCCATCCGGCCGCCGACACTCTTGATGGCGGCGTCAGCGGCTTGCCGCCGCTTCGTCCCCCCGTCCTTGAGCAGGCCCTTGACGCCTTCAGCAGTGTACGAAGCTGTGATCAGATACTTCGGCATGTGCATCCTCCCATCTGAGGACGCCACTATACCGCGCGGGATTTGTCGCGTGCAGCCGTAAATTGCCAGAGGACGCGGTCTCTGACCTTGACTCTTGACTCTTGACTTACGCGTTTCCGGTTACACCGGAGATCGGTTGTGTTGATGATGATGAAGCCCTATGGAGGTCAGGCCGACACGGATCGCCTGACCGCGCGAGAAGGCTCAGGGAATCCGCCAGCGCGGGGTCCCCGCCGCGCGGACTGTGCGCGGTGGGGTGCTTCTCACGGAGCTGGCGTGCTGCGGCCGCTCAAGCCCTCGCAGCGCGGTCCGGCCACCGGAATCGGGATTCATCATGATCAACACAACTGAGCTCCGGGAGCTCCGGGTCAGATCAGAGGCACAGGCAGGAGCAGCCCTCCGAAAATCAGCCACGCGAGCAGCAGCGTCCAGACGACATTGAACGCCTGGGCCAGCAGAAAGCTGACGAGCGGCCGCCCGTTGTCGAGCGTCAGCAGGTCGCTGACGCGCGCCTCGAGGCCGATGGACACGAACGCGAGCGCAAACCAGATCGTCCGCAGCGATCCGATCGCTCCCTTCGTGCGCTCCACCAGGTCGGGCGTGAGCAGGAACGAGAATACGAGCGACGCCGCCGCGAACCCGAGGACGAACTTCGGAAACCGCTCCCAGATGACGCCAGGACCCGAGGAACCGACCCGATCGCCACGCTTCCGAACGCTCCACCAGGCCGACAGCGCCAGCGCCGCCACGCCAATCAGCACATTCTGTGAGAACTTCACAATAGTGCCGACCTTCATCGTCGTGTCGCTGACGAGCGCGCCGGCGGCCGTGACCGAACCGGTCGTGTCGAGCGTCCCACCCATCCACGCGCCCGCGACGACGTCCGGGATGCCGCTCAGTTTCACGATCCACGGCATCAGGATGATCATCGGAACCGCCACGATCAGCACGAGGGACGTGACATAACTCAGCTTGCGTCGATCGCCCTGAATGGCGCCGCAGGCGGCGATGGCGGCCGACACGCCGCAGATCGACACGGCCGTCGACAACATCACCGCGAGCTCTTCGTCCACCCGGAAGCGTGACGCCAGCCAGAACGACACGTACCAGACGACAATCACCACGCCGAGCGCCTGCAGAAGGCCGAGAGCGCCCGCCTGTACCACGTCGGAGAACAGAATGGAGGCGCCCATGAGCACCAGGCCTGTCTTGATGAAGAGCTCCGAGGAGGCGGCCGCGCGGACGACAGTATTGGTCTGCGCGAGGTGACTCACGAGCAGGCCGATGGCGAGCGCGAAGATGACGTACTCGATGCCCCACGCGACCGATCCCGCATGTCCCGCGAGCACGATCGAGAACCAGGCCAGCGGGAACACCAGTCCGAAGCCGCGGGTAAAGCGCCGGACATCACCGCCCTGCAGCGCTAGTCCCGCGGCCGACAGCACCCACAGACCAAACCCGGCGCCCAGCCATGGGACGAGGACTTCCCGACTGAACAGCGCCGACAGCGCCACGTCACCGCCCCACCGGAGTGCCGGCAAAGCGGGCACCGCTCCCAGCAGCACCACGAGCAGCGAGGCCGTGCCGAGCAGGACGGCAATCCAATCCTCCTGCACTCGGGGCGCCGGTGCGGTTGTTCCCACCGTCGGAGCGTCGCTCCGGGTAACCGACAGGCCCTGCGGTGAATCAATCGTTTCAAACATCGCGATCTCCGGCACAAAAAGAAAAGGCCCGGAAAGCTGGTCAGCCTTCCGGGCCTTCTGATGTCGTTGGAACTGGTTCGTGTAACGCGTCTAGACGCGGGCGACCGGTGACACAGCGCGGCCTTCGGAGGCTGCAGCTCCAAGGCAACAACAACACGCGCAGGTCATGACGGCCAACACAGGGAGCAATCCTGTCACACGCGGCCGAAGAGTGTCAACCGGCCGAGGGTTCCGACGCTCACTTCAGCTGACTCCTGGTCTACGGAGCGGGTGGCGTGACGGTTATCTGGATGCGCTTCCTGAACTTGACGGGAGTGCCATTCATCCGTGCCGGCTGGTACAGCCACCGGCCGGCGGCTGTCATCACCAGCTTGTCGTACGAGGCGGTCACCGGCACCGCCATGGCGGCAGATTCGACGGCGCCGCCCTCGTTGATCACCACCTCGACGACGCCAGTGATCCCGCGTGGCGGCACCGAACCGGGGAACTTCGGCAACGTCTGGATGAGTACCTGCGGCGGTACGACGTTCGGCTCCTCACCGGTGTAGATCCTGGGCGGCAGATTGACCGGGCGCGATGGGGCAACCGGCTCAGGTGGTGGCGGCGGCGCGGGCGGAGGAATGGCGTTGACGCTCAGATCGTGGAATCCGGCGGCCAGGGTGTGCAGGTCCGCCAGGGGTGGCTGTTTGGCCGCACGGCCGATATCGGGGTCGTTCAGCGCTTCGACGACCCGTTTGAACCCGGCCGCGGCGGTTTCGAACTCTTTCCGCTCGAACGCACCCTTGGCCTCGGCGTACTGCTGTTGTACGACCATGGGCAGCACGCGCTTCTTGGCATCGCTGAACGCGCTGCGCATCCGCGGCGACAGCTCGTCGGCAGGCCGGTACAGCGGATCGCGCAGGATGATCGTTTCAATCGAGCGCTCCGCATCCTGCTGCCGCCCCACCGCGAGCAGGCAAAGCGAGCGGTACAGCTCGATGGACTGCTGGTCCTCGTCTGAAGATGTCCCATCGGACAGACGATCCAGCAGCTTCAGGGCGTCGTCGTATTCGGCGGACGCGTACAGTTGACGCGCGGCGGCCAGCGTGTCCTGCGCGTGCAGACGCGCCGCGGTCAGCAGCAGTATCAGGAGGCAGGCGACAACGATTCGTCTCGTGACGCACATGATCATCTCGTCCTCATATCGACGCTCACGCGCGTGGACGCACCGGCGGTGACGTTTGCGCGAACCACCTGCTCACCGAGCTCCGGATGCCGGAAGACGACTTCGTGAGGTCCGATAGACACGGCGACGTTGCCGATCGGCGTTTCGCCGACCCGCTCACCGTCGATCCAGACATCGGCCCACGGCTGCGCGTTGAGCGCCATCGAGCCCTTGGGCCATTCGAGCTTCACGACCGACACCTGTCCCGGCGAGACGGTGAGGGTGCGGGTCACCCGGTAATTCAGCGCGTCGTTCACGATGTCGAGCTCGTGCCGTCCGGCCGACACCATGATGCGATCGCTGCGGCTGGTGCCGAGCAGCCGCGAGTCTTCGTAGACCTGAACTTCGGCGGGCGCCGCCACTGCGATCCATCCCGACACGGGCACGCCCTGCGGCGTCGACATCGGCACGACCAGCGATGCCGTGGCGCCGGCTTCGACGGCGACTTCGTATGTCACGGAGTTCAGATCGTTGGCGAGCACCACGGTGTGGGTACCCGGCAGCAGCCCTTCGAGCGTCAGCGGCGCCGCGCCGCGCGGCGTACCGTCAACCGTGACACGCGCGCCGGAAGGTTCGCTCCGAACCATCAACTGTCCCGTGAGCGGACCCACCTGGGGGAATTCGATCGACTGAGAGACGGTGCCGCCGGCCGTAATCGTCAGCGGAATGACGCGAGCGTCGCCGCTCGTCACGAGTCTGAGTTCATGGGCGCCAGGCGCCAGTTCCAGCGACAGCGGCGTCACGCCACGCGGCTGGCCGTCGATGAGAACCGGCACACCAGCCGGGTTGGTATTGACGACGAGCGTGCCTGGTGCTTCGGCGGCGGCGGCGGCGGTGGACGGCAGGTACCACCAGCGGCCGATGAGCGCCCCTCCGCACGCGATGGCCAGGAGGAGGCCGGCCGCGGCAACCCCGCGCTGGCGCCACCAGGGAGGACTCGTCTTCACGTGGGTCTCCGCCTGCGCGGGCATGAGTGCCGGTGCCGTGGCAAACGGTGCGGACACCGGACGAGCCGCCGGCGATGGTACAGGAGGAGGCGGCGCTGCGACTACCGGTGCTCTCGGAGCCGCGGCAGGCGTTGCCTGGGCACCGCTCGCGACGGGCGCGGCCGCTGCTGGAACACTGGCTGTCATCGGTGCTGGAGACGGCCGGGATGCGGGCACCGGCGGCTGAGGACGCGGCGGCGTCTGACCCGGCACGATGGGCGCCACTGCCGCCCGGGCGACGGGGGCTGGCGCAACAGCAGGGGCCACGGGCGCCGGCGCGACGCGAGCCGGGGCAATTGGCGTCGGCGCAGCCGCCGCCGGCGGAGGCATGGTCGCCCCTGCCACGAGGGCGCCCGCCGGTGCGTGCCCGGCGTACTCCGCCATGAACGCCTTGAGCGCACCGAACGAGGCGACGTAGTCGCTCGTACCGAGCACGCGTTCGAGGTCGGCCCATGCGTCGACGGCGGAGGCAAACGACTGGCGCGTGTCGAGTTGGAGCATCCGGCACAGCCACATCCGCAATTCGGCGGGCAGCGGCTCGACGCCGCCCGTGGCCGTCAGTCCCCACGCGCCTTCAGCGAGCGCGGCGATTTGATCCGGATAGTCCTCGCCGTCGAGCGGACGGCCAAGGAACAGCGCAAGCGCCACCATCCCCATCTGCATCACATCGGCGCGCTGGTCGAATGTGGGTTGCGCGCCGGGCGGCAGCGGAATACGCAACTCCTTCCAGTACCTGTCGTGCGTGTAGTGGAGCTCGTCGACCGCGGCGCCGAGCATGTGATCCACCACCACCAGGCGGGCGTTCGGTGTGATGACGATACGCTCCGGTCCGAGCGCGCCGTGCCCGGTGGCAGGCATCTTGTCGTGCAGCGCGGCCATGGCCGGCACGAGCTGGCGGATCAGACAGAGCGCGGCGTTGACTTCGAGCGGCAACAACTGCTGTCTGGCCACGGCGAGCACCGTGGAGAGCCGCGCGCCAGGCACACGGTCCGAAATGACGACGAGCTTGGACGCGTTCGGCCCGAGACGCTGGACGCTGCGCACGCGCGCGAAACAGGTGTTCTGAAAGCCGACCAGCGCACTTACGCGCTCGCGGAGAGCGAACTCGAACGATGAGCCCGCGGCGAGCTCGTCCCTGAATTCGAGCACTTCGAGCGGCTCTCCACCCGGCCCTACGGCGTAGTGTCGCCGGCCGAACCCGTCTTCGAAAACGGCGCGTCGCGGCGTGGGCGTGTGGGCGGAGGCAGTATCCATAGGCGTCTGGCGTACCGCCCGTCCAAGTTTTGTACCCGCGGCTGCCGCACTCGTCTGACGTTGTCCAAGTGCTTGAGCGTCCAGCGCTTGTCGGGCGGGGCGGGCAGTACTCTTCGAACGGACTTGGTGAGACTCTTACAGAACCGCCACGGCGCGGCGATTTCTGTCAGCGCGTTACGACACGTGAAACCGGGAAGAAATGACAACCGAAACCGCTGCCGGGAGGTTGGCGGAGAGGGAGGGCGTGGGATACAGTAGCCCCGCGTTCAGAACAGTGTCCCTTCGATCAGGAGTCCTGAAATGACTGCTCTCACGACCTTGCGATCCTTGATGCTCATCGCTGCGCTCGGAGTGATGCCGTACGTGGCACACGCGCAGACGACAGAAGATCGGACCCAGGACCGGGTGGCGTTTCCTGCTCACAAGATCATGGGCAACCTCTACTACGTCGGAACAGGGACGCTCAATTCGTACCTGATCACCACGCCGGACGGTCACATTCTGATCAACACCAACTTCGAGGAGACGGTGCCACTGCTCCAGGCCTCGGTCGAGAAGCTCGGCTTCAAGATGGCCGAGATCAAGATCATCCTTGGCAGCCACGCGCACGGCGATCACATGCAGGCCGACGCCATCGTCAAGGAATTGACCGGCGGCGCCACGGTGATGGCCATGGAGCAGGATGTGCCGGCGCTCAAAGGGATGAAGGCGCCGAGCGGGAAGGCGCATCCGATTGACCGCGTCCTCAAGGACGGCGAGCAGGTGACGCTTGGCGGCACCAGGCTGATGGCCCATTTGACGCCGGGCCATACGCGCGGCTGCACGACGTGGACGACGACGATCCAGGACGGCGGCAAACCGTACAACGTGCTCATTGCCTGCGGCGGCCTTCAGGAAGACGCCCGCCTCGTGAACAACAAGAACTATCCGGAGATTGCGGAGGACTTCGGGCGGAGCATCAACAAGTACAAGACGCTGCAGGCCGACGTGTTTCTGGCGGCGCACAGCTGGTTCTTCGACCTGGCCGGCAAGTACAAGAGACTGGGGAGCGCCACGAACCCCTACGTCGATCCCGCCGGGTTCAAGCGCTGGCTGGACAACATGGAGAAGAACTACAACACGTTGATGGCCGAGCAGAAGAAGAACCCGCCGACGAACTAGAGAACGCGAGGAGTTACGCGTTCGCTTACAGATTTCAGATTTCGATTCCAGCTTCGAACCCCACTCACGTCGCGCGGACCACCGGAGCATGCCGGACGGTGCCACTATGTGCCGTCGTTGCAGCAGGTTGCCGGTCCGCTATCAGTTTCGTCGGTCACGGTCCCGGTATTGCCCACGCGGACATCTTCCTCGTCCCGGTTCTCAAAGCGCGCCACCTGGAGATGTGCCCGATGAAGGATTCCGACAGCGCCGTTCTTCCTGCGTTTCTCGCCACCGATGAGTACGTGCCGGGCGCCTTCAGGGACCTCCTGAGCGAAGCGGACGGCTGCCTGCGGGGAGGCTTCCTGACCGGCGGCACCGCCTGCGCGCGGCGGGCGCTCGATCTGCTGCTGGCGGTCGCCAAAGCCGACGGCGCGACGTATGAAGAACGCCTGCAATACCTGGGGGAGAAACACGGCATCTCCAAGATGCTCACGAGCATTCTGGTGCAGTGTGGCGGCGCGAGCGCCAGAGACAACGCGACGTTGAGCGTGGACGTGCTCCAGCTCTTCGTCGTCACGATGAAAGCCGTCGTGTACGAACTGTACGTCGTGGGGCCGGAGCGTACGCTCCGTCTGCAGTATGTGAGCCGCCTGGTCACGTCGGTGGGGCGCAAGCCGACAGCGGGCGGCAATGGCAGCCCGTCAGCCGCTTCGGGGGACGCCGACGATTCCCCGGCACCAGACGGACACAATCGGGTGCTGGTCGCTGGCGACGACACGGCGGAGAGTCAGGCGAGTGGCCCGCACGGCGCTTCCAGCGGCGATCATGCCGAGCGAAGCCGAGGCTACCGGCGCATGTCGGCTCTGTCATCCACGAGCAGGTAACGGTCGTGTCGTTCTCCGCAACCATGTGAGATTCATCGGCCCCTCCGCGTGAAAGGTGCGCTGCTCCTTCCTCCCATGACGCACATATGTCCGCGCCGCTGATACTTGCGATTCAGCCCGACCGGCGGCAGGCGTCCCAGCTGGCGTCGATCGTACGTGGGATTGCTGCCGAACTGGTGCTCACCGAATCGGCAAAGGGTGCCGTGGCGCTGCTCGGCGAACGGCTGCCGGATCTGATCCTGACGCCCGCTCTCCTCTCGCACAAAGACGAGACGGCGCTCACCGAACGCCTGCGCAAGTTCGGCGACGCCGCTGCCCACATCCAGACCCTCACCCTTCCCATTCTCGAGACCGCGGCCAAGCCGTCAAGCAAAGGCGTGCTCTCGTCGTTACGGAAGACAAAGCGGAAGGGCAAAGCGGGCGCCGCGGATCCGATCGGGTGCACAGCCGACACCTTCGCCGAACAGGTTTCCATCTATCTGAACCGCGCTATCGAGGCGCGCCGGACCAGTCCCGCCCTTCAGGCGGAGATACCCGCCACCGCGCCCGCGCCGGAGCCCGCGGCGGAGCCGCTGCAAGAACCACCGACGCCGCAGCCGGAGCCACCGGCGCTGCTACCAGAGCCGGCTATCGCGACGCGCCGCGACCACTCCCGGACAAACGACCGGTTGCCCACGATTGAGGAACTGTCGGCCAGAACGCCCGCTGTGCCCGAACCTGACCGTTCGGCCGAGACGGGCATGGACGCCATCGCGGTGATTGCGCCCGACGTCTCCGCGATGCCGGCACCTCCCGCCGCGTCGGTCGACACGCGCATGGACACGATTGCGGCGATGGTGCCGGTCTCAACCGCTCCTGACGACCGGCCGGTGCCAATGCCGGCAGGCATGGCACACGTGGCCGAGGTTGTGATGGAGTGGCCGGCGGCCGAGACGGCGACGGCCGACGTCGTCGTCCCGGTTGTTCCGGCACCGGCAGCCGCGTCGGCCGACACGAGCAGGGCGATCGCCGCGATCGTGCCCGTCGCCAGCGCCGCGGCGGACGAACGCCCTGTGCCAGTTCCGGCCGCGATGCCGGCCGCCGCCGACCTTCCGATGGAGCTGTCGTCTGCAGACATGACAGCGTCGGTGGGCGAAGCCATGCCGGCTGCGCCGGAACCTCACAGTTCGGCCGACACGAGCAGGGCGATCGCGGCGATCGCGCCCGCTGTCAGTGCCGCGGCAAACGAACGACCTGTGCCGATTCCGGCCGCGATGCCGGCCGCCGCCGACCTTTCGATGGAGCTGTCATCTGCAGAAATGACAGCGTCGGTGGGTGAAGCCGCGCCGGCTGCGCCGGAACCTCACAGTTCGGTCGACACGAACAGGGCGATCTCAGCGATCATGCCCGCTGTCAGTGCCGCGGCGGACGAATGTCCGGTGCCGATTCCGGCCGCGATGCCGGCCGTCGCCGAGCTTTCGATGGAGCTGTCACCCGCAGAAGTAGCGGCGTGGGTCGACGACGACACGGCGCCTGTCGTGCCGGAGCCGGCTGGTGCGATCGACATGAACATGGCAACCGTCGCCGCGATGGTGCCTCTTGCCATCACCACTGCGAGCGGCCGCGCTGTGCCGATGCCGCCGGCGGCGATGTCGCGTGTGGGCGCGCTCCCGATAGAGTTGCTCTCAATGGAGACGGCGCCGGTGTACAACGTGCCCGTTGTGCCGGACTCTGCCGGTTCAGCTGAATTGAGCATCCAGGTGGTCGCCGGGCTCGCGCCGCTGCTCAACGCGGCCACAGAGTACCGCCCCGTGCCGGTGCCAGTCGTGACAGCACGTGCTGCGGAGCTGCCGATGATGTGGCCGCGATCGGCAACCCCGGCACCCGCGGACTATCGCCCGGCACCGGCGCCGGCCGTGACACCGCGGGTGGCGGAGCTGCAGATGGAGTTGGGCGCGGCCATCTCCTCGAATGAGGGCCTCCTCCAAGCGCCGGAGCCTCCATATGCGGCCGAGACGAGCATGGCGGTGGCGGTTCCGGCCGCACCAGGCATCTCCGTTCCTGCGGAGGAACGTCCTGTGGCGACGGCGCCGTCGGTTACGCGACGCGCCCGCAAAGCCAGCAAGAAGAAGAACATGACACCGGACGCCCGAAAAGCGCGCAGGCTGGAGAGGCGGAACCAGGCGAAGGCCCTGAGCAGCGCGAACCTGTTCGATCCGGACGAGTGTCGATTCTCTGCGCT
>JBOGIR010000523.1:0-5688 GCA_050742335.1 Vicinamibacterales bacterium
TGGTGAAGGTGCTCGATTTCGGGCTCGCGCGCTCGGTGGCGGTTGTACATCAGGCAGCCGCAGCGCCGACCCCACGCGCGGTGGTTGCGTCTCAGATCGAGGCGCGTGCCCTCGAGGATCTCGGGGCGACCGGCGTCGCATTGTCGACCGACTCCACTACAGCGCCGGCGGGGCCCGTCGAGGCGGCTTCGGGGTTTCACACGACGTACGGCGTGGTCACGGGCACGGTCGGCTACATGAGCCCCGAGCAGGCGTCCGGCGACGTCACGACGTCGGCCAGCGACATGTATTCGTTTGGCTTGCTGCTCCAGGAACTGTTCACGGGACAGCCACCGTACGACCCGACGCTCGACTACTCGACGCTGCTCGCCAGGACGCAAGTCGGGGCGACGGCGGCCGTGACCGGGCTGGACGCCGACCTCGCGGCGTTGATCCGACGCCTCAAGTCGACTGCCCCTGCGCAGCGCCCCACCGCGGTCGAAGTGGCCGAGCGTCTTGGGTGGATTCGAGGCAAACCGGCGCGCCGGCTCGTCAGGCTGGCGGTAGCCGCCGCGGTGGTGCTTCTTGTGCTCGGTGCGACGAAGTACACGGTCGATCTGGCGAGAGAGCGTACGGTCGCCGTTGACGCGCGCGAGGAGGCCGACCGCCGCCGTGAGCAAGCGGAGTCGCTCATCGGTTTCATGCTGGGCGACTTGCGAGCCAGGTTGCAGGAGGCCGGCCGGCTCGAGCTGCTCGACGAGGTCGGCCGTCAGGCGACGGCCTACTTCAACGCGGTACCCCCCGAGTCGCTCAGCGGTAACGAGCTGTTCCGGCGATCCCAGTCGATGCACCAGATTGGGCAGATCCGGCAGGCGGAAGGAAACCTGAAGGCCGCCTCCGACGCCTATCGGGCTTCGATTGGTTTTGCGCAGCAGGCCGTCGCGCGCGATCCCGCCAACGGCGAGTGGCAGATCGGCCTCGCGAACGCACGGTTCTACGCCGGCGAAGCGCTTCGAGTACAGGGCGATCTGACGGGGGCGATGCGCGAGTACCAGGCATACCGGGATATCGCGCAACGCCTCGTGGACCGCGAGCCCCAGAACGAACGGTGGCTTCTCGAGCTGTCGTATGGACTGGGTGCGGTCGCCTTCGTGCACGAGGCGGACGGCGACTTCGAGAGCGCCCGGCGAGAGCTGGAATCGGCCCAGCACCTCAAGGAGGATTTGGTCCGCCGCAATCCTGCCGACGTCGAACGGCGGCAGGCAGTGGCCGGCGGACACATCCGGCTGGGTATCGTGCTCGACAAGCTGGGCGAGGTCGACGCTGCCCTGACGCACTTCCTCGCCGATCTCGACATCAGGCGAGAGCTCGTCGCAGGCCAGCCCGATAATTTTGCGCTCAAGCGCAACTACCAGGTTGCGCTGAGTTACGTGGGTGGAGCGTACGAAGACCGTGGTGATCTCGGCATGGCGGCCGAGTACTACCTGCTGCGGCGCACAGTGGCGGCGGCCTATGCCGCCACCGATCCGCGCAACGCCAATTGGCGCCGCGATGAAGCCGCGGCCGAGTCGTCCTACGCAGGAGTGCTTCGTCTGCGAGGGTCGTTCCGGGAAGCCGGACAGGCATACGAGCGGGCTATCGCGATTCTGCGACCGATCGTCGAGGCGGCACCGGATCTCGCGATACGACAACGCGATCTCGCGGATGCGGAGCTCGGTCTCGGGCTGACGTACTTTGAACGCGGTGAGCTTGACGCCGCTTTTGAGCGCGCTGACACCGTGGAACGAGTGCTCGCGCCGCTTCTGGCGCGCGGAAACGATCGGGAGGCGATGCGAAGAGCCGCAGACGGTCGGCTGCTTGCGGCCGACGTTGCCACGAGGCGCGGAAATGCACGGTCGGCGCAAGAGTTGCGAGAGGCCGCGCTCGCGCTCGTCGTGTCAGGCCAGGAAGCAAACCCTGAAAAGCGCTTGCTGGCCGTGCAGGCGCGGGCATTGTTGGCGCTGAATCGCGCGGCCGACGCCCGCCCGATTGTCGAACGGTTGACAAGCCTCGGGTATCGGCACCCAACGCTCATGAAACTTGTCGTACAAGGGAATGTTCGATTGTCACCCCCTCCTCGTTAGTAACGGACAGAGGAGGCACGCAGATGTTCACACGAGCAACCGTTATCGCCGTGTTCGCCGCGGCTGTTGTCGCTCTGCTCACGGCGTCGTCCACGCAGGCCTGGTCGACGCGAGTCAATCACCTGACATTCAACACTGCCGTCAGGCTGCCCGGCGTCGTGCTCACGCCTGGGACGTACACGTTCGAGGCGGGTCCCCAGGGAAGCGACCTGGACGTCGTTCGGGTGACGACCCGCAGGGGTGACAAGGTTCTGTTTCAGGGCTTCACCACCGATGTCTCTCGATCCACAGGAGGCTCAGTCGTCTCGTTCGGCGAGGCGTCCGCAGGCGTGCCGCAGCCGATCGCAGTGTGGTACGAGGACGGCGCCACCAGAGGACATCAGTTTCGTTACCGGTAGCCCACGTTAGGTGCGAAGGAGGTCGTCGTCTCCTTCGCGCCTCTCTCGACCCGCCATATGCAATCCCCCCGGAAACACAACGCGACTGCGCTTCAATCAATTTCAGATTTCAGATTGACCGATTGACGATTGTTGAAGATTTCTGAGTGTTCGACTCGGGACGCCCCTTCGTTACAGCTGGTGAAGGAGGCAAGTCCAATGTTCAATCGCAGAATCGCTCTCACCGCAGTCGTGGTCGCGCTCGCTGCCGTGTTCGTCGTGCCGTCGATCCAGGCCGGCGCCACCCGCACGACGGTCAACCGCCTGACGTTCAGCGCCCCTGTGGCCCTTCCCGGTGTCGTTCTGCTTCCCGGACGCTACGCGTTCGAGGCTGGTGCGTGGAACACTGCCCCGGGCATCGTCCGGGTGACGAGCGCCGACCATCAGAAGCTGTACTACGTCGGGTTCACGCAGCACATCGCACGTCCGGCGGGCATGGCGCCCAACGAGATGGTGTCGATGGGAGAAGCGCGACTTGGAGCACCAGCGCCAATCAGAGCGTGGTACCCGATCGGATCCAAGATGGGTCACGAGTTTCTCTACCGCTAGGCCGCCAGGGTGCGGAGGGTGTCGTCACACTCTTCGCACCTCACTCGCCGTCGTGTAAGATGAAGAGCTGTTTGCGGCCCGACACTCTCAACCCACGCGTCCTCCAGTGAAAATCCACGAGTACCAAGCCAAGTCAGTTCTGGCGCGCTTCAGCGTGCCCGTACCGCGCGGCGAGGTGGCGTTCACACCTGCAGAAGCGGGCGACATCGCGCGCCGCCTCGGCGGCCACCTCACGGTCGTCAAGGCGCAGATTCATGCGGGGGGCCGCGGCAAGGGGGGCGGCGTCAAGCTCGCCAAATCGTCGGACGAAGCCGAACAGCTCGCGAAGCACATGATCGGGATGACGCTCGTCACGCATCAGACCGGCCCTGAAGGCAGGAAGGTGAGCCGCGTGCTGATCGAAGAAGGCCTTCAGATCGATCGAGAGCTGTACCTGAGCATCCTCATCGACCGCGCGGCCGGGCGTCCGGTGGTCATCGCCAGCGCCGCCGGCGGGATGGACATCGAGGAAGTGGCCGCGAAGCAGCCCGACAAGATTCTGAGGGAATACGTCGACCCTGGCACCGGCGTCGTGCCGTTCCAGGCACGGAAGCTCGCCTTCGGGATGGGTCTGGAGGCGGGTCCGGCGCAGAAGCTCGTGAAGCTGCTCGACGCCGTCTACAGGGCGTTCATCGAGACCGATGCGTCGCTCATCGAGATCAATCCGCTAATCCTGACCAAGGGAGGCGATCTGCTCGCGCTCGACGCGAAGGTGACCCTCGACGACAACGCGCTCTACCGTCATCCGGACATTCGCGACTTTCGCGATCTGTCCGAAGAGGATCCGCTCGAGGTCGAGGCGTCGAAGTTCTCGCTGAACTACATTCGCCTGGAGGGCAACATCGGTTGCATGGTGAACGGCGCGGGACTTGCGATGGCGACGATGGACATCATCAAGCTGGCGGGTGGGGAGCCGGCCAACTTCCTCGACGTCGGCGGCGGCGCCAACGCCGAACAGATCCGCAACGCGTTCAAGATCCTGATGTCGGACGGCAACGTCCGCGCCGTGCTGATCAACATCTTCGGCGGCATTCTCCGGTGCGACGTGCTGGCGCAGGGTGTGGTGGCGGCCGTGAAGGAACTGGGCGTGCCCGTGCCGATCGTCATCCGGATGGAAGGCACCAACGTCGAGGAAGGGAAGCGGTTGCTGAAAGAGAGCGGCCTCAATTTCACGACGGCCGATTCGATGGGCGAGGCCGCCGAGAAGGTGGTGGCCTTGGCGGGCACATCGTAAGCAGCCGAAAGCCTAAAGCCAAGAGCCGAAAGCCAAGAGTCAAACGTGTCCGTCTTACTCGACAAGAACACCAGACTGATCGTTCAGGGACTCACCGGTCGCGAAGGCACGTTCCACGCGAAGCAGGCGGCAGCATACGGCACCTGTGTCGTGGGCGGTGTCACCCCGGGAAAGGGCGGGACGACCCACGAGGGCTGGCCGATCTTCAACAGCGTGCACGACGCGATGAAGGAGACAGGCGCCAACGCCACCGTCATCTTCGTGCCGCCGCCGTTTGCCGCCGATGCCATCATGGAAGCGGCGGACGCCGGCATTTCGCTGGCGGTCTGCATTACCGAAGGCATTCCCGTCGTCGACATGTTGCAGGCGTTCACGTTCATGGAGGGGCGGCCGACGCGTCTGGTCGGGCCGAACTGCCCGGGCGTGATCTCGGCGGACAAGGCGAAGGCCGGGATCATTCCCGGGCACATCTGCAAGGAAGGGCGCATCGGCATCGTCTCGAAGAGCGGCACGCTCACGTATGAGGCGATTCATCAGCTCACACGCCAGGGCCTCGGCCAGACGACCTGCATTGGCATTGGGGGCGATCCGCTGATTGGCACGAACTTCATCGACGCGCTGCGGCTATTTGCGGCGGATCCTGACACCGACGCGGTGATCATGATCGGGGAGATCGGCGGGACGGCCGAGGAGGACGCCGCTGGTTTCATCGCGCGCGAATTCACGAAGCCGGTGGTCGGTTTCATCGCGGGGCAGACGGCGCCGCCGGGGCGCCGCATGGGGCACGCGGGCGCAATCATTGCGGGTGGCAAGGGTACTGCCGCCGAGAAGATGGCCGCGCTCGCGAGCGCCGGCGTGCACGTGGTGCAGAGCCCGGCCGAGATGGGCGCGAAGATGAGAGAGGTAGTGGGACGGTAATGGAACGCACGTTCGCCATCATCAAGCCGGACGCCGTGGAACGGCGCCTCGTCGGAGAGATCCTCTCCCGCATCGAGGCGGCCGGATTCACGATCCGCGCGATGCGGCTGCAGCACCTCACGAAGAAGGACGCCGAGGGTTTCTACACGGTTCACCGCGAGCGTCCCTTCTTCGGCACGCTCACCGACTTCATGTCGTCGGGACCGTGCGTGCTGATGGCGCTCGAGGCGCCGGATGCGATCGCGAGATGGCGTGCACTGATGGGCGCCACCGATCCGGCAAAGGCCGATGCCGGAACCCTCCGCCGGGAGTTCGGCAGCTCGATCGAGCGGAACGCCACGCACGGCTCGGACGCGCCGGAGACGGCCGCGTTCGAACTCGGGTACTTCTTTCGCGGCATGGAGATGCG
>JBOGIR010000524.1:0-3306 GCA_050742335.1 Vicinamibacterales bacterium
GCCTGAAATGCGAAGAACTTCAAGGGAAGAGCTTGAGGACCTGAGGTACCGCGGGTTGCGGCATCGACTTGACCAGCGACTTCGCTGCTTGAGAATTCTTGCGCGGCCTTTATACCCATGTCATGGGGTCTGGTCAAGGGGGTTTGGAAACCCCCCTTGTTAGACTCAATCGGCGCCTTCGAGCGGGCTCCCGCGCTGGCCCACCTGCGCGCTCGATGCGGTGGCGCGATCGCCGCGCTGCCGGTCGTCAAAGAAGTGACCTCTAGGCGGGATCGAAGAAATACCTGCTCGGGGTCGTTCCGAACGTGCGCTTGAACATGCTCGTGAACGCGCTCTGCGTGGAGTAGCCCGCCTCGAAGGCCGCGTTCTTGACGGATTGTCCTGCCGCCAGCCGGGTCAGCGCCGTGAGCAGGCGCGCCTGCTGTCGCCAGCGGCTGAAGGTCATGCCCGTTTCGCGCAAGAACAGGCGCTCAGCGGTCCGCTTGCTCATGCCGGCGTCGCTCGCCAGGCGCGCCAGCGTGGCAGGGGCATGGATCTCGCGCAGGATCCGGCCGCAGACGCCCGCAAGATGCGGATGCGACGGGATCGGCAGATGCAAGGGCAGCATGCGCGACACCCGAATCTCGTCGAGGATCAACTTCATCAGCCGGCCGTCGGCGCCATTCCGATCGTAGAGCAGCGGCGCCTGCGCGGCACGCAGGATCAGTTCGCGCAGCAGGGGCGACACGTTGATGGCGCAGCATTCGCGCAGCACCTGCTGCGCGACCTGCGGCGTGACGTAGATCGTGCGCATCGCCACCAGGCCCATGGTCCGGGTCTCGTGCTCGACGCGGCTCGGAACCCATACGGCGCGCTGCGGCGGGATGACCCAGGTATTGGCGCGGGTCTCGACCACCATGACCCCGGAGGCCGCGTAGACGAGCTGCGCCCGCTTGTGGCTATGCCATGGGGTGGTGTGGGCGTCCGGGATATCGCGCGCCAGGACGGCGACCGGCCGGGGAATGTCCTGATAGTCGCGCGGGTCGGTGCTTCTGGTCGGCATTTGGCGCATTCGCGATAAACACTGTCACTTTAGATGATTCTCGCCAAGCGCGGAGTGCGTATCATTTTCGTGACCAACCACGGAGGTGCGCATGGGCGCGATGGAACAGATGGCGAAGTCGCTGGAGAGCCTTCAGGGACGCCAGAAGCAGTATTCCGATCGGGTGCACAAGCTGAACCTGATCGAGGGGTGGTGGTGGGATGCCACGCAGTTTCAGCCGCGGCCCGATCAGCCGACGCAGCCCACGAGCGCGGCGCTGCCGCACATCTGGAAGTGGTCGGATCTCGGGCCGCTAGTCCATGAGATGGGCGACCCGAGTCTGGGGGTTGGTCTGGGGCAGGGGGCGAAGAAGGCGGAGCGGCGAGTATTGGTGTACCGCAACCCCGGTCTCGGCGGGCAGTACGCGATCACCAATACGTTCTTCGGGGACGTCCAGATCGTGAAGAAGGGTGAGGTCGCGCCGAGCCATCGCCACACGACCACCGCCGCCCGGTTCATCTTCGAGGGGAGCGGTGGCTGGACATCGGTGGAAGGCGAGCGCGCGATGCTGTCGCCAGGCGACCTGGTCATCAATCAGCAGCTCGGGTGGCACGACCACGGCAATGACGGCCCCGAGGATTTCGTGTTCTTCGACGTGCTCGACATCCCGCTGCTCACCGCGCTCGGTACGGCGACCTGGGATTTCGACTACGTCCAGGTGACCGGCGACAAGGACCAGACGGCGCAGCCGCTGTGCTGGCCGCTGAACCACTCGAACAACCTCTATCAGGCCGGCGGGATCGTCCCGAGGTTCATCGGCGGCACCCGGGCGGATCACTCTCCCATGCTCTCGTACCGGTGGGAGGTGGTGCGCGATACGCTCAGTCGCCTGCGCAAGGAAGCCGGCAGCCCCTATGACGGCGTGCTCGTCGAGTTCGTCAACCCTGCGAGCGGCGGTCCGGTCGGGCCGACGATGTCGATCTGCGCGCAACTGCTGCGCCCGGGCGAGAAGACGCTTTCCCACCGGCAGAACATCAACACCATCTACCTCGGCGCCGAGGGCCGCGGCTACACCGTGGTCGCCGGCAAGCGCATCGACTGGGCGCGGCACGACGTGTTCGCCGTGCCGACCTGGCACTGGCACGAGCATGGCAACGACAGCGACCAGGACGCGATCGTCTATTCGGTGAGCGACGGCCCCGTGATCGAGAAGCTGGGGCTGGCTTGCGAGCAGCGCAAGACGAAGGAGGGCAAGACGGAATTCATCGGCTGGAACGCAAATCGGCTGGTCTACACGTAGGGGAGGCAGCCATGACTCACAGCTTGCGTCTCGCGCGCGCGGCGGCGTTCCTTTGCGCCGCGATTGCCTGCAGCGGCGTCATGGCGCAGGCGTATCCGAATCGAGCGTTGCGCCGGGGCGCTGCCCCGGGGAGATGATCGCGATCACTAGGGCACCGGACATCAGAGACCGCTGCGCCGCGTTCGGATTCGACATCGTCGGCATCACGTCCGAGGAGCTCCAAGCGTTCGTCGAGGCCGAAGTGGGGAGATGCAGTAAGGTGATCCGCAACGTGAACATCCACGCGGGCTGAGTGACGACAGCGCAGGCTGACGCTCATTGTCCCGGCGCAGACTCCGCGACCGCTCAACACCAAGGCCTGCGCGCCACTCAAGGCATGCTGCCAGGTGACGGGCCCGACTGAATGCTCCGCAAAGTCGGCTTGGGCACTAGCGCGCCGCGCGGTGTAACGGGTGACCTATGGTCAATCCGAGAGGAGATGTCATGACGAAGGTAACCATTCAATCTGAACCACGACCATTCGTCTTCGACGTAGAGCATAGCGCGCTCATGATTATCGACATGCAACACGATTTCTGCTCCACTGGCGGATATGTCGATCATTCAGGCGCCGACGTGAACATGCTGCGCCGGCCGATCGGTCCAATCCAGGCCGTCTTGCAGCAAGCCAGAAGAGTGGGCATGACAGTTATTTTCACTCGGGAGGGGCACCGTCCCGGGCTCGAGGATTGCCCGCCAGCCAAGATGGAGCGAACGGTCTGGGTTGGCCACACGATCGGCAAGAAGGGGCCGCTTGGACGCCTGCTGGTCCGCGGCGAAAAGGGAAATCAGATCATAGATGAACTGCGGCCACTACCCACGGAGGTGATCATCGACAAACCGGCCAAGGGCGCCTTCTACGGCACCGAGCTTGATGTCGTGCTACGCGCAAGACAGATCACGCACTTACTGTTCACGGGCGTGACCATTAACATCTGCGTCGAGA
>JBOGIR010000525.1:0-10706 GCA_050742335.1 Vicinamibacterales bacterium
CGCCTGCAGTGCTTCGGCAAGCTCCAGGAGGCGCGGCATGCCTTCCGGCGTCCGGGCAAGGCGATCCGCCACGATGACCGGGTTCTGCGCGTTCACCAGCAGCCGGGCCGCTTCGGCAACGGCGCCCGAGTCGCCCTGCGGCGGCGTGGCGACCGTGAGCCGCGGGACGCGCAGCCGCGACGCGATCTCTGGCGAGATCGGGTCCTCCTGCAGGCCGCCGTCGATGACGACGACCACCGGCATCATCGGCGGCGTCATCGCGATCTTGTAGGCGCGGACGGCCGACTCGGCGAAATGCGGCAGCGAGACCGGCTGGTCGTCCCACTTGATGAAGTCGCGCACCATCGCCGCGGCGTCCTGCACGCTGTGCGCCCACTCCACGCCGGGCCGCCGCATCGTCGCGTCGAGGGAGTTGCCGGCCAGGATGTACACCGGCGCGCGATCGCAGTACGCGTTGTAGATCGCCATCGCCGCGTGCTGCAGGCCGACGGTGCCGTGGCAGAGCACCGCCATCGGCTTCCCCTCTACCTTGAAGTAGGCGTGCGCCATCGCCACAGACGACTCTTCGTGGCAGCAGGTCAGGAACTCCGGCATCGTGTTGCCGCCGTAGTTGATGATCGACTCGTGGATGCCGCGGAAGCTCGAACCGGGGTTCGACGCGACGTACTCGATGTTGAGCGACTTGAGGACGTCCACCATGAAGTCGCCGCCCGGGCGGTCGGTGGTGAGCGCCTCCACGTCGACGGCAGGGTCGGCTTCGCGGGCGGCCGTGGGCGCCGCTGGGGGACGCGGCCCCTGGGCGGCCGAGGCCGGCGATGCCGCCTGGGCGGCGGCGGCAACCGAATCGGGGACGAGTGCCGCTGCCCCTGTGACAGCCGCCCCCTTCAGAAAGTTTCGACGATCCACGGAACGGTTCCTGGCCATCGTGCTCCTCCCGAATGTGCCCCGCAGTGTACCCCAAAAAAGCCCTGATTATTGCAGATTTCAGGTTGGATCGAGTGGAGACTGTTATCGAATGACGAAGGTCGATTGTCGGCGCGAGTTTCGATTCCGCGAATTCCCTCAATCGCCAATCAGTTCGAACAATCGCCACATTCGAAAATCGCCAACAATCGTCAATCGATCGATCTGAAATCGGCACTCTGGGCCACAAAGGCCACGAAATGGCCTTCGTGGTCCTACGGCGCGATGTCCTCCAGGCGCCGGTTGCGTGTTTCCAGCATCTGGGCCGCGCCAAGGGCGCCGATGACCCCGGCGGCCGCAAACATCATGAACACAGCCGCCGTGCCGCGCCCGGCGACCAGATAGCCCACCAGCAGCGGGCCGGCCGCCGACGCCAGGCGCAGCCAGCAGGTGGCCGATCCGGTGCCGATCGCGCGCATGCGCGTCGGATAGATCTCCGGCGTGTAGAGATACAGCACGGCGTTGGCCGATCCGACGATGCCGTAGCTCAGGGTGACCAGCACGATGACGGCGATGACCGAGCCGGCCGCAAACGAGCCGAGGGCGCCAAGCAGCACGGCGCCGCCCACAAAAGAGGCCGTCATCCACCGGCGCCGGCCGACGCGGTCGATGGCAAACGCGCAGCCAAGCAGGATGGTGACCTGTGCGATGTTCGTGAGCGTACCGGCGCGCAGCGCCTGATCCAGACTGAGGCCGTACACGCGGTTGTACAGCGTGGGCATCCAGTTGTTCAGCCCGTTGGTGATGAAGTACGCACACGCCCAGAGCGTCCAGACGGTGGTGGTGCGGCGGCGGTAGACCGGCGACAGGAGCTCGCTCCAGCGAGTGTGCCCGCCCGGCGCTGCGGCAGGCGCACCGGTACCGCCGGTGTTCCCGGAGGCTACGTCGTTCCCGGAGACTTGAAGGTCTCCGGCTACCCTGGGCTCCCGGAGACCTGAAGGTCTCCGGCTACCATGTGCTGACGCCTCGATCTCGCGAATAATCGCCTCTGCTTCTCTCAGACGCCCTTTTCCAATCAGCCAGCGTGGCGACTCGTGAAGCCGGAGGAGCAGCGCTGCGATCGCGAGCCCTGGGAGGCCCCCGATGAGAAACATCACCTGCCACCCGAGCGTCGGGACGACGAGCGCGCCAATCTGGCCCGTCACCATCAGCCCGATTGGGAAGATCATCTCGTAGAGCAGGAAGAATCTGCCGCGCCCCTGCGCCTTCGACAGCTCGTTGATGTAGACGGCGGCCACCGGCATCTCGCCGCCTACGCCGATGCCTTGGACGAGACGAAGGGCCAACAGGGCGGGAAGGTTCCCCGCCAGCGCGCACGCGAGGCTCATCACCGACATCAACGCCGTCGCGCCGGCGGCGCTGCGCACGCGGCCGTACCGTTCGGCCAGCGCGCCGAACAGCAGCGCCCCGGCAAACTGTCCGAGGTAGCCGATCGCGATCAGCCAGCCGATCTGGACGGCAGAGATCCCCCACAGCGGCACCAGCACCGGCAGGACGAAGGCGAGCGACAGCGCGTCGAACGCGTCGAAGAACGTGGCGCTGCCCATGACGATGCGGGCGCGCAGATGCCAGCGGGAGAACGGCACGCGCTCGAGCCGCGCGACGAGCGCCGCAGCCGTCATCGAAGCGTCCGGCGCAGGCGGGGCTCCGACTGAGGAGGTCACGTCCGCGTGTTCAGGAGATGGAGGAGCGCTTCTGCAATGGCGTCCGGCCGCTCGATGGGAGTGAGATGCCTGGCGCCTGGCAGAATCGTCAACGTCGAGTGCGGGATGGCCTCATGCAGGTGCTGCGCCATCGCGAGGGGCGTTGCGACATCGTCCTCGCCCACGACGATAACCACCGGCATGTGCAACGCGGGCAGGTGCGCGCGCACGTCCACGTCGCCGAGCAGTCCGCAGCTGGCCGCGTAACACTCGAAGTCGTTGGCCACGAAGATCGCGGCCGTACGATGCAACACGTCGGCGTGCGCGGCGCGGAAGTCGTCTCCGAACCACCGCGTCACCTGGAAGTCGATGAGTCCCTGCATGCCGCTCGCGCGCGCCGCCTCCGCGCGTTCCCTGAACCTGAGCGGTGCGTCGGGGCCGTACCAGGCGGTCGTATCGATCAGACCGAGCGAGGCAGCGCGATCCCGGTAGAGCCCGCCGAACGCCAGCGCGACGGAGCCACCCATGGAGCAGCCGGCGATGTTGGCGGTCTGCCACCCGACATGGTCGAGCAGCTCGGCGAGATCCCGGGCGAATAGTTCCGCCGTGAACCGCACCGCGCGGCGATCGGAGCGCCCGTGACCGCGACAGTCGTACGTAAGAACCTGCGCCGCGTTCCGCATCTGTTCCAGGACGCCATCCCAGACACTGCGATCGAGCGCGAGCGAGTGGATGAGCACCAGGCGGGGCGCTCCCGGCAATGGTTCCGGATGAAGCGTGTACGCAAGCATGGAGCCGTCAGACAGGGTGAACGTGCTCTCGTGCTCGGCGGCCGTGTGCATGTTCAGATGGGTCGAGGGTGTCATGCAGGCGGAACGACCCGCATGTTCGAGGCGTCACAACCGGCGGGCAGCCATTCAGGTTCGGGCGGTTTGTCGCCCGCGTAGCAGCCGGGAATCACATAGAACGTCTTCGGCTGTCCCGGCGGCAGCGGTGGAAGGGTCACACTCGGGACAGCAGCAGGCTCTGGCATGACCTCGCGAAACGGTTGTCTGGCTGCGGGCCGGACGGCGACGTCGGCTGGAGCAGAGACGTACCAGTACGGAGTGCCCACATACGTCGGGAGGACCTGCGGGAAGAGCAGGCGTGACGCGCTGGGATCCGGACGCCGATTGTAGAAATCAGGCGGCACCAGAAAAAGGTCGCGTTCGGCCAAGGCCGTCAGGCCAGGGCCGCGCTCGGGGAGCGAGGCGCTGCGCAGTCCGTCCTGCGCCGCCGCTGCGACGGGCAGCACACACAGCACGAGCGTCACCCACGCAATGCGCGCCCGCATGGTCTTCCCGTACTATATACGCGGTCCAGACAAGATGCGTCCAAGGAGGGCTCCGGTTGGATCGTGACCTGCGTGCGTTCGCGCTGGCGCTCCTCTTCTATGGCGCGTTCTACTGCGCCTTCTTCTATCAGAGCTTTCTCAGCGGCAACTACATCGCCCCGAGCGACTCGCTCGACTTCGGTGTAGCGGCGTACCTGTCGTCGCCGGCGCTCTGGACCCAGGGCATGTACTCCGGCTATCCGATTGCCGCCGATCCGCAATCGCTGACCTGGTATCCGGTGCTCCACCTGTTCCGTCTGGCCGGTCTCGACTGGAACGTCTTCCTCATCTCGGCGTATGTAGTCGCCAGCGCTACGTGCTTTCTGCTGGTGCGCCGATTGACCCGGTCGAATCTCGCGGGCGCCTTCAGCGGATGTGCGTATGGATTCAGCGGCGTGATGCTGGCCCACATCGGCCACTTCAACCAGATCCACGCGGCCGCATGGGTCCCGATTGCGCTGTATGGGTTGCAGCTCGTGCGGGAAGGACACCATCGCACGGGAACCGCCGTTGCGGCGGCTGGCTTTGCGCTCATGTGGCTGGCGGGGCACCCGCAGGTGCCGGTCTACACCGCGTATCTCTCCGCCGCGCTGGTGCTTGGCGGACTGTTGATCGATCGTCCTCAGCCACGCGTCGTGCGTGCGCGCGTGGGCTGGTCCGCCGCGGCCATCGCGCTCGGACTCGGGCTCGCCGCGATCGCCGTGCTTCCCATGGTCGAGCTTGGCGAGCTCAGTCGCCGGTCGGAGTCGAACTGGGAGCTGTACATCTCCAAGGCATTGCCACCGTGGCAGCTGCTTGGGATGGCCGTGCCGTTGGCGTTCGGGGGCTTCTGGCACGAAGGTGAGATCGTCGTGCCGTACTTCGGTGCGGGCGCTCCAGTTGAGTACGCCGCGTACGTCGGGTTGCTGCCACTCGCACTCGCCCTGGCGGCGCCGTTCGTGCTGTCGCACGACCGGCGCGAGGCGCGGCTCTGGCTCGCGATCACGATCGTCGCGATGCTGTTGTGCCTTGGCGCCGTCACACCGGTGGGCACGCTCTTTTTCTATGTACCTGGATACGCGAGCTTTCGCGTCCCGGCGCGACATCTCTTTGTCGTCGCTCTCTGCCTCTCGGTGGCCTCGGGTCTCGCGTTCGCTGAGCTGACCCGTCGGCGCGACGCGTGGAGTGCAGTGGCAGCGGGTATCGTGGCAACCGTGGTGCTGGCAGCGGTGGCGTTGGTGGCGCTGGCATGGCGCACCCCGGATCTTCGGGCGCTGGTCAGCGGCAATCGCCGGTACGCAGAGTGGGCACTCATCTGGCCGCTGGTGCTCTCGGGCCTGCTCATCGGGTCCGCGTTGCTCGCGAAAGTGACGGCGCGCGGCCGCGCAGCATTGCTCGCGTTTGCCACGCTGTTTGTCGCGTTCCAGGTCGTCGACCTGGCGATGCTCCACTACCGCATGCCCGGACAGCGATTCGCGTACGCCGACGTCGTTCGCGCCGAAGCCATTCCGCATCCCAGCGTCGTGGCCCTTCGCAACGAGCTTCGCCGCAGCGGCGAGCGCGTGCTGGCCACCGACGGCAGCAAGAACCCGTTCCTGCTGCCGAACCTGACCCGGCCATGGGACGTTCCGGCCGCCAGCGGGTCAGGGTCGCTGGGGATCGAGCGGTACCTCGACGTGCTCGGGATGGGGGGTCCCGGAGACGTCTATCCGGAAACGCTGTCGACGGCCGGACATCGCGGGCTCGACTTGTTCTCGATCCGGTACGCGTTCGTGCCTGACGGCTCGCCGCTTGCGCACCAGTTGCACGCGCAGCCCACTCGATGGTCGCCGCTCGAGAACGTCCACTACTACGACAACGATCCCGACACGTATTACACGGTGTTTCGGAACGCGCGTGCACTACCGCGCGCCTGGTGCGTGCCTGCGGTCGTGCACGTGACCTCGCCCGAGGCGCTGGCCGCGATTCGCTCCGGACACCTGCCGAACGGCGCCGGCGAGTTCGACCCCACTCGCGCGGCGCTGGTCGAGCCTGGAGATCTTGCTCGTTGGGACGCTGCGCCGGCTGCGCGGGGCAGCGACGTGCTCGCTGAAGTCGACAGGCGTCAGTATCTCGTCAGATCCGACGGGCCATGCCTGCTCGTGCTGGGCGAAGTGCATTACCCGTGGTGGCGCGCCTCGGTCGACGACGCCGACGTCGACATCGTGCGAGTGAACCACGCGATGATGGGTGTGCCGGTTCCACCGGGATCGCACGTCGTTCGACTGCGGCTCCAGCCGACGAGCATCTGGACGGGTGGAACCATCAGTGCGGCGAGCGTGCTGCTCTGGGCTGGTCTCGCTGTGTGGGCATTCCGCCGGCGAGCGCCTCACTCGCGTCGTGATGCTGCGATAGTGTTGTGAACGTTCGTAAGACGGTCCGGCTGAAGCCGGACACTACGTGCGGGCCGAGGATGGGACCATGAGAAGCACGTCCATTTCAGCCGCTCTTGCGTGCCTGATGAGCGTGAGCGTCATCGCGACCGCCTCCGCGCAGAATCTCGTCATCACCAACGCGCGGATCATCGTCGGCAACGGCCAGGTGATCGAGCGGGGCTCGGTTGTGGTGAGAAACGGGCGGATTGTGTCGGTCGCGCCCGGCGCCGCAAACGTGCAGGGCTCGCCGGCGATCGACGCCCGCGGCATGACGGTGGTGCCGGGATTCATCGATGCGCACCGCCACATCATTCCCGGCGATGCGGATCGGTGGCTCAGAGAAGACGCCGCGGCGCGCATGCAGGAGTTCCTCGAAAGCGGTTACACGACGCTGATGTCGGGCGGCGGGCCCGTGCCCGGAATCATCCAGCTCAAGGACAGGATTGAGAAGGGTGAGATCAAAGGGCCGCGGATCATCACGTCCGGCCGCGCCGATCCCGCGAACTTCACAACGCCAGACGCCGCGCGACGACAGGTGCAGGCACTGGCCAAGGCCGGCGTCGAGATCATCAAAGCGGCCATCAGTCCGGCGGCAACGCCGGCGGAGACCGCCATCCTCGCGGTGGTTGCCGAGGAGTCGCGGAAGCACCGGCTCGACGTGATGGTGCACGCCGTGAGCCCCCAGGCGATGCTTGCCGCGGTGAAAGCGGGGGCCACCAAGCTCGTGCACACGCCGCACTTCGGCTGGCTCACGGAGGCCGAGGCGAAGGTCGTCAAAGACGCCGGAGTCGAAGTGCTCTCATGCGCGGGTTTTGGCGTTCCGGTGTTCGGCGTCTTCAACAGCAACAATGTGCCGACGTTCCGCGACGGCACACCGTGGCCCGGCGCCATCCTCGACGGGCAGGGACGAGGACGCGAGGCGGGGGAGAAGATCGTGAACGCGCGGACGCTATGGGACGCGGGCGTGGTGTACGGCTACGGCACCGACACCGGCTATCACCCGAGGCTGGGGCTCGCCCACGAGCTGCGTACGCTGAACGTCATGTTCTCCCCCCAGGACCTCGTCACGCTGATGGGGCCGAACACGGCGGCGTTCATCGAGAAAAGCGGCGAGATCGGCACCCTGGAGCCGGGCAAGCTCGCCGATCTCGTGATCCTCGACGGCAATCCGCTCGAGGGCTACTGGAACCTGCTCAACGCCCGGGTCGTCGTCAAGGGCGGCGCGGTCGTCGTGGATAAGCGCTGAGAGAGTCTCTAGTCTTTGGTCTTTGGTCTCTGGTCTTTGGTCTCTGGTCTTTGGTCGCGATACAATCAGCCCGCGCCCAAGCCGCAAGCCCGATGGTCACATCTGGGGTTCACATGAGTACGCTGAATCGCCTTCGAGCCGCCGCGATTGTGATGCTGCTGGCGTTCGGGTCGCAAGACGTGTTCGTGCAGGAGAACTCGCCTTCCGACCTGACCGGCACCTGGCGCTGGCTCCCGTACGAAGATGAGCGCGATCGCAACCCGGGCGCGTATCCGGGCGATTACCGGGGACTTCCCCTGAACGATGCGGCGCGCATGCGGGCCGACACGTACGACGAGGAGTGGAACGCGACCTCTCCGCTCCTGCAGTGCCGGCCGCGGAGCCCGGCCTATCAGCCGAAGGGACTCGATCCCATGCGGATCGACCAGGTGGTCGATCCAGTGACCCGGCAGCTCGTGGCGTACCGCGTGTCCTACGAGAAGACGCCGGGCGATCGCATGATCTGGCTCGACGGCCGCCCGCGGCCCTCGGTATATGCCCTCCACTCGTGGGACGGCTTTTCAACGGGCAGGTTTCGCGGCGACACCCTGGAGATCACCACGACCCACCTCAAAGAGAGTTTCGTCCGCCGCAACGGCGTGCCGGCCAGTTTCCGCGCGACGGTGATCGAGCACGTGTCGTTGGAAGGGCCGTTCCTGGAGTGGACCTTCACCGTCATCGATCCGGATTATCTGACCGAGCCGTTGGTGCGCAGCGCCACGTATGTTCGGGCCCCGACGCTGCAGTTGCCGTTGTACCCGTGCCAGCCTGAAGAGTACCAGCCGGGCGAGAAGTACCGCGTGCCGCATTACCTGTTGGGCGAGAATCCGTATCTCACCGAATCCGCCTTCAAGTACAGGACGCCGCAGGAGGGGGTGCGAGGCGGCGCAGAAACCCTGTATCCGGAGTGGCGCGCCCGCGGCATGACGCTTGTGCCACCCGCCGCGCAATCTGCGCTGAAACCCGAGTACACCGACGCATCGACGCGCATTGCCGAGCGGGCGGACGACGGGCCGCCACGGCCTCCCGTTTACGACAAAGTGGAGGCGTTGCACGTGGCTGGGAACGTGTACTTGATTGCCGGTGCGGGCGGCAACGTCGCCGTCTCGGCCGGCGGAGACGGCGTGATCATGGTGGACACGGGTGCCGCCACGGCGAGCGATCGCGTTCTGGCGGCGGTCCGCCAGATCGTGCAATCCCTGCCGCTGCCGGCGATGCCCGACGCCGCGTCGCCGTTTGCGAGCGCATGGCAGGCCACACACGCGCTGCCGGAACCGATGATTCGCCTGATCATCAACACCAGCCGCCATGCGGATCATGTCGGTGGGAACGGGAACGTCCGGACTTCACCCATGTTCCGCGTGCTCGGATACAGGGATCCCTCGCTGAGCCTGCAGATTCTCGCCCACGAGGGGGTGCAGCGCCGGATGCGCGAGTCACAGGCCGCCGAACGCCTCGTGCCCACCGACACGTACGCCTCTGAGAAGTACACGATGTATCGGTACTTCAACAATCAGGCGGTTCAGCTGTTTCACATGCCCAACGCCGTCACCGACGGCGACAGCGTCGTCTGGTTCCGCCGATCGGATGTGATTGCCGCCGGCGACGTGTACAACAGCGACATCTATCCCCCGATTGACGTCGACAGCGGCGGCAGCATCGACGGAGCCATCGAAGCTCTCAACACGCTCGTGGACATGTGCGTCACCGAATTCATGTCGCAGGGCGGGACGCTCGTCGTTCCCGGTCATGGATGGATCGGCGATGCGGCCGACGTCGGGTACTACCGGGACATGCTGATGATCGTCCGCGATCGCATCCAGGCGATGATCGACAAGGGGATGACACTGGCCCAGGTGAAGGCGGCCAAGCCCACCATGGACTACGACCCGGAATACGGCAGGGAACGGGGTGTGACGGCGCGCTTCGTCGAGGCCGTCTACCGCAGCCTCAAGGAAACAGGGACCCGATAGGGTCGAAGGAGGGAGCGTGAAAGGTCCATTCTTCGCGCTGGCCGTCGCCGCCGTGCTGCTCGCGAGCCTGCCGGTCCGCGCGCATCACTCCTTTGGCGGCACCTATAACGTGGACAAGCTGATCACGATCAAGGGCAAGATCGCGCAAGTGACGCTCCGCTCGCCGCACTCGTTCCTCTACGTCGAAGTCGCGGACGCCGATGGAACCGTGCAGCGGTGGGCGATCGAGGGCGCGGCAGCCACCCAGTTCACGCAGCAGGGGATCGACAAGGACGCCTTCAAGGTAGGGGACCCGGTGGAGGTGGTCGCCAACCCGTCGCGCAGCCCGAACAGCACGCGGGCCCGTCTGATTAGAATCACGCGAACGACCGACGGCAAGTCCTGGGGCACGCGAACTGGTGAGACGGTGAACTGACCGTGAAGCACCCAATGGCTATGGGCTCTAGGCTCTTGGCTCTTGGCCTGACACGCGCGAATCGCGCGCGAACGGCTGATTCTTCGTCCCACCGTTGGTGGACTGAAGAAAGCACATCGTGTACGCGTAGGACCCCGACTGGTCCAAGGCCCAAAGCCCAAAGCCGAAAGCCGAATTGTCGCGTCAGGGCAAGACAGACGCGGTCGCGAGTAGTGCTGGCAGCCGTGTTGGTATGGCTGTCGGGATCGCTGGTGGTTGAGGCGCAGGGTCGTGGCGGCCGCGGCGGCGCCCCTCCGGCGGCGAGAGCGGCGGCCCCCATCGACCTGACGGGGTACTGGACGGCGGTGATCACCGAGGACTGGCACGTCCGCATGCTCACGGCGCCTAAGGGCGATTTCGGCACCGGAGAACCTGGCGCGATAGAGAATCCGGGCGTTGGCCGCATCGGCCTCGGCCCCAATCCGGCCGATCGATCGAACATTCCCTACAAACCCGTGGGCGCCCAGGCAGCTCTGACATGGGATCCGGCGAAGGACGAGGCGGAAGGCAATGCGTGCAAGGCGTACGGAGCACCCGGAATCATGCGGCTGCCGACGCACGTGCGTATCACCTGGCAGGACGAGAACACGCTGAAGATCGAAGCCGATTACGGGACCCAGAAG
>JBOGIR010000526.1:0-1727 GCA_050742335.1 Vicinamibacterales bacterium
ACGCCTATGCCACGGCCTACCGCGATGATTTCGGATTCGACGAGGGTCCACGCGCGGTCCCTGTTGTCGCCAGTGGTGCCGTGTACACGTTCGGTGCCCAGGGGCAGCTGCACGCCATCGATCTCGCCAAGGGCACGCGGCTCTGGAGCGAGGACACGGCGCAGCGTTTTCGCGTGCCGAAAGGATTTTTCGGTGCGGCCGGATCGCCGCTGGTGGAAGACGGCCGCGTGCTCGCCAACATCGGCGGCCAGAATGCCGGGATCGTCGCGTTCGAGGCCAAGACGGGGAAGGTTCTCTGGACCGCCACCAGTGACGAAGCAAGCTATTCATCGGCGGTGGGCGCGACGATCGCGGGGAGACGCGTCGCCATCTTCCTCACGCGCGCCGGCGTGGTGGGTCTCGATCCCGCGTCGGGCAAGGTGCAGTTTCAACGCCCCTGGCGGGCACGCATGGCCGCATCGGTCAACGTGGCGACGCCGCTCGTCATCGGCGACTCGATTTTCATCTCGGCCGAGTACGGGCCGGGTGCGGGGATGTTCCGCCTCGACGGCACAACGCTGAGCCAGCTATGGGCGTCGGACGAAGTTCTGACAAACCACTATGCGACGAGTGTCTACCACGACGGGCATCTGTATGGATTCCACGGGCGCCAGGAGTTCGGCCAGAGCTTCCGTGCCGTCGACGTGCGCACCGGCAAAGTGGGCTGGAGCCAGGACCGATTCCTGGCCGGAACGGTGACGCTCGCCGGCGATCGCCTCGTCATCTTACGCGAGCGCGGCGAGCTCGTCGTGGCGCCGGCGTCGCCGGACGCCTTCCGCCCGCTCGCACGCGCGCAGATTCTCTCCGGCACGGTGCGCGCCTATCCGGCGTTGTCGGACGGGTTTCTCTTCGCCCGCAACGACGATACGTTGATCTGCCTGGACCTGCGGCGGTAGGAGTGCTGCGCATGTTTCGCGTACCACTTCTTACGGTCACGGCGATTGCGGTCGCTGCGATCGCCTGGTCGTCACTGGCGGCGCCCCAGCAACCTCAGGAGATGCTCGATCGGGCGATCGCCGACTTCTCGCGCGGCCGGGTCGGCGAATCCGTGGTGGCGTTCGACGATCTCGTGAAGATGGCTCCTGCGGTGGCTCCGCAACTGTGGCAGCGCGGCATCGCGCTGTACTACGCCGGTCGCTATGACGACTGCCGGAAACAGTTCGAGCTGCACCGCACGGTCAATCCCAATGACGTCGAGAATGCCGCCTGGCACTTCCTCTGCGTGGCGCGCGCCGAGTCGCCTGCCAAAGCGAGAGCCGCGCTGTTGCCGGTCGGCCCTGACGCGCGCGCCCCGATGCGGCAGATCTACCAGATGTTCCGCGGTGCGGTGACGCCGGAGTCGGTGCTGCAGGCCGCCGGCACGCAGCCGCAGGCGCAGTTTTTCGCTCGCTTGTACGTCGGGCTCTATTTCGAGGCGTCAGGCGACGGCCGGCGGGCGATCGAGCAGCTCACCCTGGCGGCGGCCGACCGGTATGCGGATGCCGGCGGGTACATGCACATGGTTGCCAGAGTGCATCTGATGAGCCGACGACCGTAATGAGTCGAGGACACGTCGAACCACGAAGGGCTCGAAGAGCACGAAGCGCACGAGGAGTCTTTCGACCACGGTGATATGGTCGCTCGGAGGGCGGCACCACGTCGGCGGGCGACGCCGTCTGGGCCACCGTGAAAGCAGCGACAATCCGCGC
>JBOGIR010000527.1:0-4796 GCA_050742335.1 Vicinamibacterales bacterium
GCAGTAGGCAGTGAAGGCAGCGGGCGATCGAGCCGAAACTGTGAAGTGCCGACCCCCTCACTGTGAACTGCCTACTGCCTACTGTGAACTATCTAGGAGGGAATGAGATGCGTGTGATCTTCGCGGCTATCGTCGGGTGCACTCTCAGCGCGCTGGCATGTGGGGGCTCGCCCAGCGGTCCGTCCGGACCAGGCGGGAGATTCAGTCTGATGCTGAAGGACACTCCGTTTGCAGACGCCAAGTCCGTGCTCGTCACCTTCTCAGAAGTCACCGTGCACGGTGAAACGGAAAGCAATTCCACGCAGCTGCAGTTCGCCGCTAGCGCCGCCAGTCGTACTTGCGACCTGAAGAAGCTGGTCACCGCGCAGGACATTCTGGGCATCGGGACTCTGCCGGCGGGGCATTACACGCAGGTGCGGCTGGTCGTCTCAAGCGCGACGCTCTACTTCGACACCGCGGCGGCAGGAGATGCATGTGCTGCGTCCATCACGGCCCCTGCCGGGGCAAGCGCCCCGCTCGAGATTCCCTCCGGCGAAGTGAAGCTCAATCGCCCCTTCGACGTCGCAGCGGGTGGTGCCACCACGATGCTGATCGATTTCGATGGTGACAAGTCGATCTCGATCCACCCGACCGGCAACGGCCGTTTCATCATGCGACCGGTGATTACCGTCGTCAGTGTGCAAGAGGGCGGGACAACGTAACACCAGGATTCCGGCGATGACGCATCCCAATCTCGTGTGGCAGGTTCGGAGCACGGATGGGCGGCTCGTGTCGTGTTTACTTGCGCGGTGCGCGCAGGCCCACACCGTGATTCAGTACGTCGACGAGATCATTGCCGACGTCGAGGAGTTCGACGATGTCGAGACCGCCCGTGAGCGCGTGCGTGCTCTTTATCAGGACACGGCGCACCCCTGATCCCTGACCCCTTCCCCCTTCCCCCTACCGGGTCGCAACCGTGAACTTGTGGATCCGCCGGCCGCGGTTCTCGGCGATGTAGATGTTGCCCTTCGGGTCCACCGCGATTCCGTGCGCCTGGTTGAACTGGCCGGGGAAGGTTCCCGAACGGCCGAAATTGCCGATGACCTTCCCGCTCTCGCGGTCGATGATCTCGATCTGGGCGTTGTTCTGATTGATGACGAAGATCAGCCGCTGATCGGGCGAGAAGTCGATCGCCACCGTGGAGCCACCGAACGGTCGCACTGTGCCGTCGCCCGGCGGCGTCACCGGCGCCCACGGCACCTGGATGGCGCGCTTGAACATGCCCATCTTGTCGTACACCTGAATCCGCGAGCCGTTGCGGTTGCAGACATAGACGAGACCATCGGCGCCGATGGTCATGCAGTGCACCGTCTCCATGTCGTTCGGCTGCCACTGGCGGAGAAACTTCCCGCTCGAGTCGAGCACGGCGATGCGGCGATTGCCGCCCGCCCCTTCCCCATCGGAGACGTACACGTCCCCATTCTGCCGATCGACGTAGATGCTCGACGGCATGAAGAAGATCGCGGCATTCGAATTGAGCGGTTTGCCCTTGACCGTGCCGTCCGAGGAATCGACGACGCCCCTCTTGCCGATCTGCAGCAGGAGCTTGCTGCCGTCGTGCGTGTACTTCTGGACCATGCCGGAGGGGGCGCTCGCGATCCAGACGTTGTTCTCCTTGTCCACGTGGCAGGAGTGGAGCCTGGGATCGAGCACCTTCAGGTCGCCCCAGGAGTTGACGACATTGCCGTCCGGGTCGAACTCGATGATCGGCGGTGCGAGTCGTCCCGTGTTCAGCTCGTTGTCGAGCACGTCCTGTCTGTTGAGGATGAACACGTGGCCCTGCCCGTCCACGCAGACGCCGCCCAACCCTCCCAGCACCCAGCGATTGGGCAGCGGCTTCGGCCAGTTGATGTCGGCCTGATAGCGCGGCGGCGTACGGGTTTGGGCGTCAGCGGGGTGAACCCCAGCAAGCGCGGCCGCGATGGTCAGGACTGCGCCGGCGCGGGCGTTGAACAGGCGTCGTGTCATGAGCGTCTCCCTCTCTGCCAGCGATTGTTTGCCTCTGCCCGCTGGCGTACGGGCTCGAACGGCGTGTTGTGGCTCGACGCCACTCCCTGATGCGCGGCATCCTACCACGCCACCTGGCATTCATCGTAAACGCGGTGGCACCTACGGGCGCCGTGAACTGACCGGTCAGCTCGCACGCAGCTCGCAACCGGCTCGCGAGCCGCGTTTGACACGTCCTGAAGGCGGTCGTAGACTGCGGTTTTAGTTACGCCCCGCCAGGGTGTCCATCGAGCGAGTCAGCGGGGTTCGTTCGGGGTCGTTTGCCCAGGAAGGTGCGCTGTGAGCGTGAAAAAGCTTGCGGTCATGACAGTGGCGGCGGGTACCGGTCTCGTCCTCGCGACCTACCTTGCCGTTGTGGCGTCACCCTCGGCGGCGGCCCAAGTGCGCCCATACACGCCCCCCCAGGCGCAGAAGGGGGGCGACTGGACCGAGCGGATTGGTGAGCTGCTCCCTCCTGGCGTGGAAACTCGCGCCGAGGCGACCGAGCGCGTCGCGAAGTACCAACCTGACCCCGTCAAGTACCCGGTGCCTCGCACACCGTGGGATGGAAAGCCGGACTTCTCAGGCGTCTTCTGGCCCGACGCGACCATCGCCCCGCCCCCGGTGCCGCTCGAGTCGTTGTACCGCCCCGAGGCACGCGAGTACCGGGAGGGCGGCGGTGCCGCACGAGGCCTGATCGATTGGCGTGGTATTGATACTCCGAACTACCACTGCTGGCCGCCCTCACCCGTCAACGGCTCGATGGGCGGAACCGTCCAACTGGTGTCCGCGCCGGGATACCTCCTGTTGCTCAATGAGGGCAGCAGCAACTTCCGGATCATCCCGATCGTTGGCGAGAACGGACGACAATCGAGCACTGCGCGCAAACCGTCCTTTCAAGGTTCGTCGGTCGGCCATTGGGAAGGCGACACGCTGGTTGTTGAAGTGACGAACTTCAGCGGCAAGCCGTGGCTCGGCCCCGCGAGGCCACCGAACCAGTTGCCGCAGACCTCCTCCGACGCGCTGCGCATCGTCGAGCGCTGGAGCCGGCCGGACGCGCAGGTCTTCGAATACCGGCTGGTCGTTGAGGACCAGAAGATGCTCACGGCTCCATGGACCGGGCCAACGGACCGCCGGGGCATCATGCCGTACGACACGGTCCTGGAATCACTCTGCTTCCTGGATCCCGAGCTCGACGCGCGACATCGGGAATTCGCCCAGCAGGCCGCGAAGAAGGGAGCCGGTGCCCGATGAGCAGACGTACGCTCGCGCTGGTCGTCGCCGGTGCCGTGGTCGTTGGGGGAGCACTGTGGGTCGGCCTGGGCCCGACAGTGAATGAGAGCGGCACTGCTGGCGGCACGTCGGCGGCCGTCGCGCCAACCGCTTGGGGAGAACCGGATCTGACCGGTGTATGGAAGGGCGAGGCTCTCGGGGCAGGCGCCGGACGAGACTCGTTCAATCTGACGTCGCTCGAGGGACTCTACAAGCCCGAGGTGCGCGCACGGATGCAGAAGATGTCGGCGAAGGATGATCCAACCTTGCGCTGCGCGCCTCCCGCCTTCCCTCGCGCCGCGATGCTGGGCCACGCGGTCCAGATTATTCAGCGCCCTGGATTCGCGTTCGTCTTCACCGAGGCCTACCCGGTCTTCCGCATCATTCCGACGACCGGAAGGCCGCACACCGCAGAGCAGTATTTGTTCCCAACCCACATGGGCGACTCGACGGCACGATGGGAGGGCGATACGCTAGTGGTCGACGTGATGTCCTTCAACGGGGAAGGATGGCTGGCAAGCCCCCTGGACAAACCGACGAGTGTCAGCGCCGGCGTCTGGCTGACGTCTCCGGCGATGCACGTCGTCGAACGGTGGCGCCGCATCGATGCCGACACGCTCGAGTATCAGGCGCGAGTAGAAGACCCGGAGATGCTCACCATGCCCTGGGACACACCGGCCGTCATCTTGAAGCGACAGTCGGTCGAGACAATCGAAGAGGCGCTGTGCCGGCCGGAGGATGGTCCGGACACATACCTTGCGCGCCTCGGATCGTGAACTCATGAGTTGGGAGTCGCAGTCTTACAGCAGGGAGGCAAGCATGGCGCGGACGATCGGAATCCTGACGGTGCTTCTCGGACTTGTGTCGATGACGGCGCTGCTGTCGGCCCATCACTCGCGGGCGATGTTCGACACCGAGACGCTGGTGTCCGTCGAGGGAGTGGTCACGGGCGTGCAGTGGAGAAACCCGCACATGTGGGTGACGCTGGATGTGCCGGGTCCTGACGGCAAGATGGAAAGCTGGGGCTTTGAAGGCGCCGGGGCCGCTTCGATGGTGGCCGCCGGGATCTCACCGCAGATCCTCAAGGTCGGCAACCGAATCAAGATCATCGCCCACCCCGGACGCGACCGATCCAAGCGGACGGCCGAGTTCATGGGCATGGAAGTGAACGGCCGGTATTACTCGCGAGGAACCGGGAGCAACATTCGCGGCTCGGAAGACAGGTAACCAGCCAAGGGCTCGTCCTTGATATCCCGTTGCTCGCGAAGCCGAGCCCTTGGCGGGTTGACAGTATCTGCTTGGCGCGCTGCCGCGCGCTTCAGGTGCGGCTCAGGCTCACCACCCCACCGGTGAGCCGATCGATCTCGACAATCGCGGTTTCAAACAGACCAGGCGGCTGCCCGGGCAGCCGCCCGCGAAACGTGACGCGCCAGATCGCGCGCGTGCCCGACGTGGCTTGCACGGCCTCGATGGTGTCGGGCGTGAAGGAGACGTGCGAC
>JBOGIR010000528.1:0-3251 GCA_050742335.1 Vicinamibacterales bacterium
TGATGATGAAGCCCTATGGAGGTCAGGCCGACACGGAACGCCTGACCGCGCGAGAAGGCTGCCGAGCTCGGGAGAGCTCAGGGACTTGGCAGGAGCAGCTGGAGAGCGGGAGCTGATGGGGAAGGAATCGCATTTCACGAGCAGGAAGCCGCGCGCCTTCGTGCGGGGCATCGAGGGTCATTACAACCTGAAGGACGAGCTCGCCCGTCTCCGGTCGATGCCGCGCGTGGTCAAGGGGCGCGAGCTGAGATTCAACGACGGCCCGCAGGCGTTCAGCCGGCACTACGTCGAGCCGGTGGACGGTGTGACGCAGACGCTGCACATTCACCTGGAGGAATACGCACCGGGCGGGCGCAATCAGAAGCACGGGCACGTGAACGAGGCGGCGTTCTACATCCTCGACGGCGCCGGCTTCGAAATCCACGACGGCATCCGCTACGACTGGAAGGCGGGCGACGCGGTGGTCGTGCACAACAACTGCGTGCACCAGCACTCCAACGCCAGCGCCGACACGCCGGCTCGCGCGCTCGTGATGAAGACGAAGCCGATGTTCATGTTCATGAACATGCTGTTCCAGAAGCAGGTGGAGCCGCGCCCGAAGGAGCCGGCGCCGGGGGCGGAGGGCTTCCGCGCGCGCGAAGAAGAAGAGAACTTCAATCACGATGAATAAGGACACCCTCGTTTCCGAGGAGCTCGCGCAGAAATTCGCCGCCGAGAAGGACACGCCGTACACCCGCTGGGTGCGCGCGGAGGGGCTCGACATCATCAGCTCCTTCCACGTGCCGAATCTGCACACGTCCGAGCTGAAGCCGTGGGCGCGCCGAGGCGGGCGCGGCGTTTTCCTCAACCACGATGCCTCGCGGACGTCGAACGACTGTTACGTCTGCGAGATTCCGCCCGGCGCGGAGCTCGCGCCGCAACGCCAGCTCTACGAGGAGATGATCTACGTCCTCGACGGCCGCGGCTCGACCTCGGTGTGGAACGACGCCGGCAAGCGCATCACCTTCGAGTGGAAGGCGGGCGCCATCTTTGCGATTCCGCTCAACACGTGGCACCAGCACTTCAACGGCTCCGGCCTCGAGCCAGCCCGCTATGTGGCGGTGACGAACGCGCCGGTCGTCATCAATGCTTTCGGCGACCTCGACTTCGTCTTCAACACGCGCTACGACTTCAAGGACCGCTTCAACGGGGAGCCAGGCTATTTCAGCACTCGCGGCGAACAGAAGGGCCTGCTGCTCGACACGAACTTCGTGGCCGACGCGATCAATCTGCCGCTCATTTCCGTGAAGGAGCGCGGCGCCGGCGGCGGGCACATCCGCTTCAGCATGGCGCGCGGCCACATGAACAGCCACATCTCGCAGTTCCCGGTGGGCACCTACAAGAAGGCGCACGCCCACGGCCCTGGCGCCCACGTCATCATCATGAGCGGCGAGGGCTATAGCCTGATGTGGCCCGAGGGCGACGAGCCGCGGCGGTTCGAGTGGCAGGAAGGATCGATGATCGTCCCCCCGAACCTCTGGTGGCACCAGCACTTCAACACCGGCACCACGCCGGCGCGCTATCTGGCGTTCAAGGCCGAGGGTGTCTCGATCCGGAACGCGCAGGGTGTGCCGAAGGCCTGGATCTCGAGGCGGCTCGGCGGCGATCAGATCGACTATGCTGACGAGTCGCCGCGCATTCGCCAGTGGTTCACAGAGGCCCTGACCAGGCGCGGGCTCGAGCCGCGGATGCAGAAGGCCTACGACGCGGAACTGGCCGACCTTACGCCGAGGGCGAGCGCTATTGCTGATTGAAGAGTTGGTGATTGAGGATTGTTGGTGATTTTCGATTGAGGAGTTTGGAATTGATTACCGATTACACGCGCTCACGGTCGGTTGACACTCCATTCGACAATCGTCAATCGACCATCGGCAACAGTCGTCAATCGATCGATCTGCAATCTGCAATGTGGTCCGCCATCGTCCTCGCATTCGCCCTCGTCGCTGTCGCGTGCGGATCGTCGCCCGAATCGACGACCTCCAATGTGACGGCCGGCGATCTCGCCGTGTACGAAGGCGCCGACCGCCTGCAGCGCCTCATCGACGGCGCGAAGCGCGAAGGCGAGATCACCATCTATACCTCCGCGCAGACCACCGATCTCGGTCCGGTCGTCGAAGCCTACGAGAAGAAGTACGGCATCAAGGCGAGCATCTGGCGCGCCGGCTCCGAGGCCGTCCTCAACCGCGCGCTCCAGGAGGCGCGCGCCGGCCGCCACACCGTCGACGTCGTCGAGACCAACGGACCCGAGCTGGAATCGCTCTCGCGCGAGCAGATCCTGCAGCTCGTGAAGAGCCCGCACCATACGGACCTGATTGCGCCCGCCATCCGCCCGCACGGCGAGTGGGTGGGGACGCGGCTCAACGTCTTCGTGCAGGCGTACAACACGAAGCTCGTGAAAAAGGAGGAGCTGCCGAAGACGTGGGAGGAGCTCGCCGACCCGCGGTGGAAGGGGAGGCTTGGCATCGAGCAGGAGGATTCCGACTGGCTCGCCGGCATCTCTGGCGAGATTGGTGCAGAGCGGGCGGCCAAGGTGTTCCGGCAGATCGTCGCGGCCAACGGCGTCTCGGTGCGGAAGGGGCACACGCTGCTCACGCAGCTCGTCGCGTCGGGCGAGGTGCCGCTGGCGCTCACGGTCTACAACTACAAGGCCGAGCAGCTGCGCCGGGAGGGCGCCCCGATCGACTGGTTCACCATCGGCAACGCCATCGCGCGGCCGAACGGCGTCGGCGTGGCGCGCAACGCGCCCCACCCGCACGCGGCGGTGCTCTTCTACGACTTCGAGCTGAGCGAGGAAGGGCAGACGATCATCGCCGAGCGCGAGTTCGTGCCGACGAGCAGGAAGATCGACACGCCGCTCAACAAGGTGCCGATGACGTTCGTCGACGCGCGCGTCTCGATCGACGAGTACGACAAGTGGAAGAACCTGTATACCGATCTCTTCGGCGCCGGACTCTGAGGGCAGCGCCGAATGGCATGTGCTCCGCGAAACCGGCTTGGCTGGGAGATACTCAGCTTCCGCCACCGACCGCTTGGTGTGTGCCAGCTTCGCGATGCCCACGGTTTCGCTTCGCACATGCCATCCGGCGCTGCCTGCAGGGCGGGACCGTATGTCCGGAGCAAAACCGTAGTCATCGCGAAGCTGGAACACATAGGGCGGTCGGCGGCGAAGGCTGAGGATGTGACAGCAAAGCCGGTTTTGCGGAGGACATACG
>JBOGIR010000529.1:0-6946 GCA_050742335.1 Vicinamibacterales bacterium
CTCCCGAATAGCGTGCTGGATGTTGTCAAGTGCCTCTTGCTCGGTCTTGCCCTGCGACCAGCAACCCGGAAGGCCGGGACACGAAACGCTGTAGCCCTCCTTTGATTTCCTGAGTGCGACCTTGTATGTCATGACACCACCATTGGGGTATCCCCTTGACTAAGGTCACCGCTACATCTTGTGGGGCCGTCGGCGGCGCTTTCCGGACCGCACATGCTTGACGAGCGACGTGTACGGAGCTGGGTCGACCGAGACGGCCTGCTGCACCAGTCGGTAGAACAGCTTCCCGCGATGGCGCGACGTGCGCCGGTTGAACCGAAACGTGAACTCGTCCAGGTAGTAGTCCAAATGCGCCCGCGACACCGCGCCCTGATGGGTCCCGAGCAGCCAGCGTTTCAACAGCGACACCACGCGATGCACGCGTGGGAGCAGCTCCGAGGCGGATCCTTTGCGCCCCTTCAGGAACGTGATGCGATGCCGGTAGCCATGCTTCTCCAGCCGGTCGTAACTGAGCAACCCGTCCGTGTGCAGCAGGCTGCCGGGGGCGACCGCGTCCTGGACGAACGCCTGAAGACTATCCGCCGTCGCATCGGGAATCCGCCGCATGCGAATGCGTCCGATCCCCTCGCCGTCTTCCTCGCACGCCACGGCAATCAAGGCCTTTTTCTCGGTTTGGCGTCCGCGGACGCCCTCTTCGACCCCGCCGATGTACGCCTCGTCGACTTCGACCCGGCCCGTCAACCGATCACGGCCCGGGCGCACCATGGCCCGTCGCAGCTTATGCAGCCAGGTCCAGGCCGTTTCGTAACTGCCGAACCCCAGCACCTGCTGCAAGCCGATCGCGCTCGCGCCCGTCTTCTGGCTGGCGACCCACCACATGGCGCGGAACCACGTCGGCAGCGGCGTCCGCGTGTCTTGGAAGATCGTGCCGGCCGTCACCGACGTCTGGCGTCCGCAGGTCGCACACTCGAGCAGCAGCCGCACAGGCCACGGCTTGGCCCCGCCGCACTTCGGACAGCGGAAGCCATCGGGCCAGCGCAGCTGCACCAGATAGGCGCGGCACGCCTCGGGCGCCGCAAACCGTCGCTCGAACTCCGCCAAGGTCCGGGGATAATCTTCCACCGGGCCGTACGCTACGAATTGTGGTCCCCTTAGTCAAGGGGATACCCCCAAGACATCATGCTGACCTCCGACCGACTCCTTTCGGCCCTGCACGCCAACTGGCTGCTGAATGCGATCGGCTTGGTGGCCTCTTTCTGCGCCTCCGTGGTGCTGGTGCGTGCCGTCCCGTCCGCGCTGTTTGCCCAGTACTCCACCGTGCTCGCCATCATCGCTGTGACCACGTTTGTCTTCGAAAGCGGTGCCAATAGCGGGCTCACGCGCTACTTTCACGAATCCTCGCAACACGGGGCGCGCGGCACCTTCTACCGGCGCATGCAGGGCCGCCGCGCGATCGGCGCCCTGCTCTGCAGCGGCGCGCTCATCGCGGGGGGGCCGTGGTACGCAAAGGCCACGCACTTCGAAACCCTGGTCGGGGAGCCTTGGCTGTTCACGTTCATCGCGGCCATCGTCGCGGCAACGCTGCTGCGCCTGCTCGCGCACTACGGTCTGCTCGCCCTCTTCGAGGTGCGGATAGCACTGCTTCTCCAGCAGGGCTTCCAAATCGCCCGCGCCTTGGCACTCGCGGCAGTCGCGCTCGCGGGCGGCACGCTGGCGCAGATCGTGATGACCCTTCTGGTAGTCGCGACGATCGAAGCCGTGCTCGTCCACACCGCACTCTGGCGGCAGATCCGCGCCGAACGCGCGCCGCTGCCGCAGGGATTCATCGGGCGCGCGCAAACGTTCGGCCTGTTCACCATTCTGGACAAAGGGTGCGCGATGCTCGGCGGTGGCTCGGTGCTGCTCCTCGTGCTTGCGCCGCATCACCCTGCCGCCACCGTTGCGCTCCTCGGCCTCGCGGTGGATCTCGTCGGGAAGATCGTGAGCGTCACAGTGATGCCTCTGGGTAATCTCGTTGCGCCGTATCTCAGCCAGACTAGCGAGGAATCCGGGGCCCAGGCCCTGGCGGCATCGCGGCTGACGAAGTTCTCCAGCCTGCTCTACTGCTTCAGCATTGGCGCCGGCGCGCTCCTGCTGCCTTGGTTTGTTCCGACCGTCTATGGCGGTGAGTATGTCGGGGCCGCCTGGTTTGCGCTACTCATGCTCCTGCCTTCGGCTTTTGAGAACTGGGTACGCGGCTGCTGCTCACCGGTGCTGCTGCGCAACGGGCGGTATCGCGACGTGATGCGAGTCAATGTCCTCCAGGCTGTCGTCACGCTCGCCGTCCTCTCGGTAGCGCATCGCCTGCCTATTTCAGCTGCCCTCATCGCTGTCGGCGCGGTGCGGGCATCGGTCGCCGCCCTGAATCTGGCCGCGATGGCCAGCATCGTGCCACGCGGGACCTACCGTGTGCCGCTTGCGGTGTTTGCGATCGCGGCGGTGGCATGCCTTGCTGCGCTCGCGTGCGGCCGGGCAATACCGCTACCGGCGTCGGGGCGTGCGGTGGTCCAGGCGGTGATCTTCGGCGCGAGTTTCTACGCCGGCCTTCGCTGGCTCGTCTTCCGCGACAACGACACTCTCCGCCTCGCCCACCGGATCGCGGGCCATCGCTTCAAGGTTTTCAACATGCTTCTACCCGCACTGCGGGTCTCCCCCGAATGACGGCCGTATTGTTGCTGGTGGTGTCGTTGTGCGTGGCGCTGCCCGGCGCTTATGCGGTTGCACTGGTTCCGGCTTTTTGGCTGTTGGAACGGTTGTTCATCGAACCCGGGGACACGATTATGACGGTCGGCCCGATGGACGTGACGGTAGGCGATATCGGCATCAGCATCCTTCTTGGAAAACTCCTGTTCGACATCGCTCGAAGGCGCAGCATCGCCGCCGAGCGGCGACTGTACGCCATGCTCGGCATCTTCCTGTACGTCAATCTTCTCGCCACGTTCGTGGCGGGTGTGAAGTTTGGCGAAAGCCACCTGCTGGGCAGCGCCATCGCGCTGGCGCGGGTGGCCGCCCTCATGATGCTCGTGCCGATTACGGCGCAGGCCATGAAGACCGTGCCGCAGGCCCGGCACTGCCTGTGGATTCTGCTTGGCACACTCGGCGTGCTGGCCGCGATCCAGTTCGTGAACTTCTTCGGGGCCAGCCGCGGGATCATCATTGGTGAAGTCCAGGGGCTCGAGCGCGGCGAGGTCCGGTATTTTGGCCCGGTTGGCGATTCCGTCGGGTTCGTGCTGCTCCTCGGCTACCTTGTCGCGCTGTGCTTTGGGAGTCTCGCGGGCGCGGGGGCCTTTCTCGGTGCGATCCTTCTTACAGCGGGCCTCGGAGCCATCTTTGCGACCGCGCTCGGCTCTGCGTTCTTCCTGCTGGCGGCGCGCCACGCGCCGGCGTTCGCCGCGGCGGTACGCCGCCGCATGTGGCTGCTCCCGACACTGCTCGCGGGCGGAATGGTCGCGGGCGTCCTTTACGCCCGGCCATTCATTGGACCGCTGCTCGACCGCGTGGCCACCGGATCGTACACGAACAGCACCGAAGGGCGGATCGACTCGGCGCGCAGCGCCGTGGCGATGATCCTCGACAATCCGCTGTTCGGCGTCGGCTACATGGGCTACGAGCGGTCGCTCGAACGCTACGGCGGGGACCAGTTCTTTGACCTCTCGAAGCCCAGCGGCAGCACGGCCAACGCGAACAATCAAGTGCTTCAGACGCTCACTGACAGCGGCCTGCCTGGCCTTGTCGTGTTCGTGGGCCTCATTGTCAGCGTGGGCCGGTCGTTTCTCACCATCGCTGCGCGTCACGACGAACCATTTTTCAGCGCGTTTTACCTCGGCGCACTGATCTGGTTGCTCGCGCTGGCGTTCGGCAATCTTGGCGCGGTCTGGCTGCTGCCGTCGTTTGGAGAGATCCTGCTGTGGATTCTCTTGGGCATCTCGGTCGCGCTCCCACGGCTCCTCGCCAAGCAAACTCCGCGTGAAGGCGTCCGGACGCATCGACGCCGCCGAATCCAACGACTGACCGTCGCATGACCATACTTCACGTGATCACTGGAATCAACCGTGGTGGCGCGGAGGGCCACCTGTTCGAGTTGGTGAAGCACCAGCGCGCCTCGGGGGTGAGGGTCACGGTGGCGTATCTCCGTGGGAAGGGATACTGGGCGGATGCATTCCGGGGACTCGGCGTCGCGGTCCACGACCTCGGGCTGCGGTTCTACGGCGACCCCCGGCCGTGGTTCAGGCTACGGCTCATCGTCCGACACACCGACTTCGATCTCCTCCACGCACATCTTCCGCCGGCCGAACTCTACGCAAGAGTCGCCTTGCTGGGCCTCGATTCACTGCCGGTGATCATCACCAAGCATAACGACGAGCGCTTTTCTCCGGGGCCGGGTCAGCGGCTGCTGGGCCGCTGGGTGGCCCACCGCGCAGAGCGTGTAATCGCGATCTCCGAAGCGGTACAACACTACATGACTGGACCGGCGCTCGGTCTCGATGCGGGTAAGGTCTCAACGATTCACTATGGTATCGACGCCACGCCATTCGCCGCGGTGCGGGACGACGAAGTCGCGGCGATTCGCCGTGAGTGGGGCCTCGCTGACGATGCGCTGGCGATTGGATTTGTCGGCCGGCTGGTGGAGCAGAAGGACATCGAGACACTCCTGAGCGCTTTCGCCTTGTGCGCGGAGCGCAGCGCACAGGCGCGACTCATCATCGTCGGTTTCGGGCCGCTGGATGAGCGTCTTAGGCAGCGCGCACGGGAGTTGAATATCTCGGACCGCGTCGTGTGGGCGGGTTTCCGCGAGGACATCGCCGCAGTCATGAGGGCATTCGACATCTTCGCGCTCACCTCGGTCTACGAGGGCCTGGGCCTCGTCCTGCTGGAAGCGATGGCGGCGCGGCGGCCCGTCGTGGCCACCCGCGTGAGCGCGATTCCTGAAGTCGTGGTGGATGGCGAGACCGGCATCCTGGTCGGACCTCGCGAGCCTGAAGCGCTGGCCGCCGCATTCGACCGGCTACAGGACGGAGTCCTACGGGCGCGATTCGGAGAAGCTGGCCGGCGCCGTGTGCTCCGGCGCTTCACCCTCGATCGGATGTGCCGCGCGACCGACGAACTCTATGCGACGTGTGTGCGCCCCCGCGTTGCCAAACACGAGAAACAGGATTCATGTGTGGCACCTACCTAAGATTAGTCTAGCCCAGTGCCGCATAGAACGGTTCCGCGTTCACGGAGGCCTCACCACGCACCACAAATCGCGGCACGGTTCAGCTGCATTTCGCGACCGAGTTCCTGTCGAATGAGCACCGGTCCTTCCTTGAGTCGCTGCTGACGAATCTGAGATAAGATCTTTCCACCTCCCACGGCGGCGAATTCCATCCCAAATCACGATTCCACTTGACGCGTCCGGGCATCGAAGGACTCGACCCGAAGCAGGGGCGAAGGTCCCCGGTCCGACCTCGATGTCCGTTCCGCTTCAACAGGAGGTCACTATGTCATTCCGCGTGCTCTCGGCTCTCACCGCGATGCTTCTCCTGACGGTCTCCGTTCCAGTGCTCGTGCAACAAACTGCGGAGCAGACGACGAGGGAGAACTTCGGTGTCGGCAGTCCTGACGTATTCCTCAAGAAGTACCTGGCGTTTCGAGCCGAGCGCCTCAAGAGCCGCAGTCCCGACGTGCTGACCATTCCGATCGGATTCGTCAAAGGACTCTCGCGCTCCTTCACGGGCACCTCCGGCGAGGCATTGCTGGATCTCCGCGCCGGCGTGGTCACAGCCAACCTCCGCGGGCTGGCGGCCGGAGTGCCTCACAGCGTGTGGCTGGTGGACGGAGGGACGCCGCGCGAGCCCGACCAGACGGTCAAGCTGGCCGATGTCGTCAGCGGTCGCCAGTCCGCCAGCGTGTCTCGCACGATCGCTGCAGCGGTCCCGCCGGGCTTCATGATCGATCGCATCATCGTGGCACGAGGCATCGAGTCGCCCGACAGGGTGGTGGCCAGCGGCTCGCTGAACGTGTTCCAGAAGCTGTTCTCCCGGCGCGCGAGCCTGAGGAACGAAAGCACGGAGTCGGTTCTCTTCGTCGACGGCGGGCAGGCTCCGGCGTTCGCCGAAGTCGTCGGCGACGTGGAGCGCGAAACGACGGACGCGGAGCCGTCGTCGGGGGCCGCCTCGCACGGCTGGTGAGTGCCCTGTCGCCGGCCGTGGAGGCCGTCGGGGAAGGCGTGCCGCTCGACCGCCTCATCTCGCAGGGGGCCAGGCTGTTCTTCGAGCACAGGTTCGGGGGCAACGGCGAACCTGCGGCACCTGTCATCCGGCCAGCAACAACTTCACCATCGATCCAGCGTTCATCGCCACGCTGCCCGACGACGATCCGCTGTTCGTCGCCGAGTTCAACGAGGACCTCGCGGAACTGGAGCGGCCGAAGCTGATGCGGGACTTCGGGCTCATCCTGGAAAACGTCGACGGCCTCGAGGACCCGACGAACAAGTTCGTCATGCGGGGCGTGCCGCACACCCTCGGGTTGCAGGTGTCCCTAAAGCGGGACCCGTTGCGGACGGACCTACCGGCGGAGATGACGGGCTGGTCCGGCGACGGTGCGCCCGTCAGCGGCTCACTGCGCGACTTCGCGATCGGCGCGGTGACGCAGCACTTCACCAGGAGCCTGGCGCGGAGGAGAGAGATTGACTTCTTCCTTCCGAACGAGCACCAACTAGACGCGCTGGAGGCGTTCCAGCTGTCGCTCGGCCGCGACGCCGACTTCGACCTTGCCACTCCCACCTTCTTCCTCGACGTGAACGTTCAGAATGGCCTGTTGCTGTTCCGCGACGGTACCGGCTCTTCGACCGCGGGCGGCAAATGCGCCACGTGTCATCGCAATGCCGGCGCCCTTGTCTTGAGCGGCCTGAACCTCAACTTCAACA
>JBOGIR010000530.1:0-15941 GCA_050742335.1 Vicinamibacterales bacterium
GTTGATGATGATGAATCCCGATTCCCGCCTTCGCTGAAGCTACGGCGGGCCGCCGAAGCCTTGGCGGAGGCTGGCCGGTGGCCGGACCGCGCTGCGAGGGCTCGAGCGGCCGCAGCACGCCAGCTCCGTGAGACGCACCCCACCGCGCACAGTCCGCGCGGTGGGGACCCCGCGCTGGCGGATTCCCTCAGCCTTCTCGCGCGGTCAGGCGATCCGTGTCGGCCTGACCTCCATAGGGCTTCATCATCATCAACACAACTGATCTCCGGTGTAGGATCGGGCCTCATGACGACTTCGACTACACGTGCGCCGGCCTGCTCTGTTGTGGTCTGCACGTGCAACCGGCCTGACGCGCTGGACCGTTGCCTGTCGGCGCTGGCGCAGCTCGCGTATCCGCATTTCGAAGTGCTGGTCGTCGACAACGCGCCGAGCGACGGTCGCGCATCGGCCGTTGCACGCCGGTGGGGAGTACGTTACCTGGAGGAACCCACACGCGGCCTCAGTCGAGCCCGGAACACCGGGGCGTGCGACTGCTCCTCCGACGTGATTGCGTTCACCGATGACGACGCGGTGCCGGAGCGCACGTGGTTGTTGCACCTGGCAGCGCCATTTCGCGATCCGGGCGTCGCCGTCGTCACGGGACGGACGTTGCCACTCGTCGATGAGGTTGCAGCCCCGATCGCACTGGACGTGACGGATTTGGGGCCGAGGACCGTTCGCCTGGACCGCAGACACCCGCTCTGGTTTGAGATGGCGTCGTTCGGCGGTGTCGGGAACGGCAACAACATGGCGTTCCGGCGGGCGGTATTCGAGCGGTGGAGTGGGTTTGACGAGAGGCTGGGGCGAGGGGCGCCCGTGTCGAGCGGCGAAGAACATCGCGCCTTTGCGCAACTCATCGAAAGCGGCCACATGGTGGTGTACACACCCGATGCCGTCGTGCGACACCCGGTTCCGACGACGTTGGAGGAACGACGTGAGCAATACCTGAGGTCGCGGTCCGACCTCGCGGCGTATGCGGTGTTTCTGTTACTGGTGACACGCCATCGGTGGAGAGTCGCCAAGTACGTCGTTGAGGCGGCGCTGGGCGCCAGGCGTACGTGGCGCTTTCACACAGAAGCGGTTCCCCGGAGCATCGTGTCGCGCGCACGCCTCCTGCACGCCCATGTCGCAGGAGTGCGGACGTGCCTGCAGGCGTTGACGCGATCCGCCCTGCGGCCGGAACCAGTCACGGGCCCTGCCCTTGATATTCCGCAGAGCCCATGACTGGTTGGCAACGTCTTCTTGGCGCGCTTCGCGCGCTTTGGACCGCCAAGCGGCGCAGAACAACGGCTTAGCGGTTACAGAATTCTCGTTGGCCGCATAGCGGCCCAACAGGAAGGCGGACGTCTACAAGTCTCGCTCGAGGTCGAGCGTAACGCAGTGCATGGCCCCGCCCAACGTGCGGGCGTGACGCATCGGCACCGGCACCACGGCGATCCGTTCCTGCTCCAGGAGCCGAATCAACGGCACCTGAGACTGCTCCACGATGGCGGTCTGTTCGTCCAGCATCAGCAGGTTCATGCCGATCCATGGACTTGCATGCTCGTACGGCCCGAAGAACCCGATATCGACGGGCGGCGGACACCAGAGAATTCGCCAGTTGTCGAGGGCCGGCGGCAGGTTCGTGCCGGTCAGGCGTTCGGGATTCAGGAGGGCCAGCCCCGGCCGCAACAAACTGATCGTGCTGTCCAGGTGCATGTAGCTGTAGATGTCCTTCAACACGTGCACCCGATACCCGGGGCCGAGCGCGCGCTGCAACCACTGCGCGCCGAGCGCGTTGCCGCTGTTGCTTTCCAGGAAGAAGAGGTCCTCGTTGGCCCGCAGGACGTTGGCGGCGTCGAAGACCGGCTCCAGGTTGCGAAGACTCTTGTGGTCCCGATCGGCATGCTCGTCGTACCCCTCGTCCGGCAATCGAGGTTTCGGCGCCGCAATCCAGCGCGCGCCATCGAGCATCGCTTCCTGCAGGAGGCGGCGATAGGGGAACGCGTCGGTGTACCGCGCGCGCAGCGCCATGGGCGCTTCGATGATCGTGTCGCCGACTACGAGGAGACCGTCCCGCGGGCAGAATGCGTAATAGCCGTCGGAGCACCAGCCATGCGCGCCATGCCGTGCCTCCGTGCGCGGCGCCTCGGGGCGATAGACGGTGACGCCTGCCGTCGCGAATACCTTGCAGAGATGCTCCAGATCGTCGTTCGCCTCGTCGATCACCTGCTGTGGGTATGGCCCGCTGTGGATCGTGCGCGAGCCCCCGGCGTAGGTGATCGCCCGCAGGCTGATGTCTCGCGTCGGCACGCGGGCGTTGTCGGCCCGTCCGACGACGACGGACCGGAGGTGGCCCCACTCGTTGAAGCTGCGGACGACCATGACCGGTCTGTGGGCTGAAGACGTGCGGACTCGACGCTACGCGCTGGTGCGTTCTTTGAGGCCAAGTGACCGCATCACGCGTTCGATGCGGCTCGGCTGCGGGGCCGCAAGACTCGAATCGATTTCAACCAGGAGATCGAGACACTTGGCCGTCGAGTCCACGAGATGGATGCCCATCCGGGTGAATACGTCGGGCGGCACCCTTTCCTGATCGCGGAAGATCGCGATCGTGCGCGCCTTCGAATCCGACGCCACATCCACGCAGTTTTCCGGCGTGTCGTCGACGACGATATCGAGCGCGAGCGCGGTGGCAATGAGCCCGCGCGAGCCGGTGACGACATAGACGCTAGGCAGCCGGAAGCCCTTCTTTTCGAGCCACCGCTGCGACTGGATCTGGGCCGTCGGGCCCGCGGTGGCCGGGCGGCGCGTCAGAAAGATGATCTCCCACCGGCGGTTGTTCGCCAGCTGCGCGAGACGCTGGACCGATCCCGGCTCGATTTCATCGAGCGACTCCCAGAAGCCGTCGATTCCGCGGATGTGGCGCCACAGTTGCCGCCGTTGGCGCGTTGTCAGCTGCAGCTCGTGCCGGAGCGGCGCATTGTCGGTCACGTCCTCGGGCATCAGGTCGGACATCGACGCCGATGGCGCCTGTTGGGACGCTCGAGGCGGCAGCGTCGAGCCGAAGAGCGTGACAGCCTCGCGGACAATGGCCTCCTCCATGTCCGCAAGCACGCCGTCGAGATCGAATCCTATGCGCAGCGCCATCGACCTCAGGCGTCGTCCTTGGTGAGGGTGTCGAACCGGTCGAGATCCTTCACGTCGAATTCGAGCCGCTGGTCGGAGCGGGCTAGCGCGGTGTCCTTCAGATTAGGCGGGTCGGGAGCGGCGGCGCGCGCCTGCGACCGGCTGAGATCATCGTCCACGATGCCAATCGGCTTCCACCCGCGCCACTGACAGGCCCGGCATCGATACGGACGCTTGCCTGTGATTTCCTTGCGCCATCGCTCCCACCGGTTGCGCGTCGGTGAGCGACGAAGACTCGTCGAATGGCACTTAGGGCAATGCGGCACCGGCGGATTCCTTCGCGAGCTGGATGTTACCACGCGACGTGACGGTTGCCCGCGTGTGTGCCGCCGAGACCGGTGTGATGGCGATCGCCGCAAGCGTGCAGAACAGGAAGGCGTTGGCGGGGATTTGCAGACTGAATTCGACGAGCTCCTGGCACGCCACGGCCATCAGGCCCACGGCCGCTCCTGCGCGAATCCAGTAGCCATGCGCTTCGATTCGCGCAGCGCGGAGCGTCTGCCGGATGGCCCGTACCAGCAGCCCCGCGGTCACGGCGGCGGCGATCGCGACCATGGCGCCTCCCTCGGCCAGCAGTTGCAGGTAATCGTTATGTGCCTGGGCCATGTGAAACTCGGGATTCCGCGTTTGATAGAAGAGCATCGCCGGCGAGTAGGTGTTGAGCCCCGTGCCGAAGAGGGGAAAGTCGCGGACCACGTCCCATCCGTCCCGCCACGCATCGATCCGGCTGAGGAGGCTGCGCTCGTCGAGAAACCACCGTACCAGGGTGTCGAGCCCCCGCCACGACACGCCGGCGAGCAGGGCAACGGCGAGCATGGCCAGCACGAGCGTGCGCTGGGTGCTCCCCATCGTGCGGCGCTCGATGGCGAGCCACGCAAAGACCACTGTAGCGGCGCCGAAGCTCACAATGGCCGAGCGCGACACGACCCAGAAGAGGGATATCGTGCCCAGCACGATGACCGTACCCATCAGCAGCACGGCGCCCATGTCGTCGGAGACGATCGATGTCCGTGCTGGGGCCTTGCCGGCCGGGACCGCTCGTTCGATGCGGCCCAACAGCCACCCGACCATCACACACAGTGACATCACGATCCAGCCGCCAAAGTGGTTACGGTTGATGAAGGGCCCCGCCTGGTCGGCTCCGCCCCCATCCAGCGACTGCCAGAACCCGTAGATCAGACCGTTGTTGTGCTCACGCGTGTAGATGACGAACAACGCCAGGGGCATGGCGACGCATGCGAGCCCGCACGGAAAGTGACGAAGGCCCCGCGCGGTGAGGAGGGCCGGGAGGCCAATCACGTACAGTCCAAGCGCGCCGATCGCGGCGACCGCAACGCGCGTCCGCGCGGGATCGATCGACAACGGAAGCCAGCTGGCATCGCCGGCGAACGTCAGGCTGTAGCTGCCTGCGATCGCAGGTGCCGACGGGCTGACGGTTCCAACCAGGGCCGGCGGCAGCGGAATCAGCTGGAGCGCCGCGACAGCCCAGAGCACCAACAGGCTCACAGCGACGTGATGCAGAGCAGGGGAGGTGCCACCGCGCCTCAGACCCATCACGCCAATGACCACCGCTGCAGCGAGCAGAGGGAGGTACGCCCACGGGTACACTGCTCCGAACGCCAGCGTTCCCGCCGCGATCAGCGTCAGCACGAACGTGGACATTACGCGATCAGCTCCAGCAGGAACTCCTCCTGTTGCGCGAGGACTTTCTGCTGATCGAAATGCTCTTCCGCGTAGGCGCGGTTCCGCTCCCCGAACGAGGCCAGCGTGCGGGGGTCGGCCGTGGCCAACTGGCGCGCGGCAGCTGCCAGCGCCGCGGGATCTTCCGGCGCAACCAGCACGCCGCCGCCGGCGTCGCGAACGAGCTGCGCCGCCTGGCTCTCGGGATTGGCCGCGACGAGCACCGGCCGCCCGGCGGCCAGGTATGTCAGCAGTTTCCCGGGAATCAGCGTGTCCTTGACTGCACGGACCTGATTCACCAGCAGCGCATCGGCGTCGGAGAACATGTCCGACAACGCCTCGTCAGGTTGAAAGGGGACGAAGTGCACGACGTCCTGGAGGCCGCTGGCGCGCGTGGCGTCGACCAGCCGTGGCCGCACCTCACCGTCGCCGACCAACACCCAGTGAATGGCCGATTCGCGCGTCAGATCTGCTGCCGCGATCACGTTCAGCAAGTCCTGTTTCAGTCCCATACTTCCGGCGTGCATGATGACGAAGGCGTGCTCGGGGATCCCGTATCGGGCGCGAAAACGGCCGCTTCGGGAGACAGGCCGGATCTGTTCGACGTCAATCGGATTGGCAATCACCCGAATACGATCGGACGGATAGCCGTACTGGCCGAGTGTCTGCTCGAAGCTGCGGCACAGCACCGCCGCCCCTGCCGCCTTCCGGTAGGAGGCGAACTCGAACGCGTCCAGCAGGTGCGACAACCGGTGACCGACGATGCCGACGTCGAGCGCCGCTCGCGCCGCCAGATCGGTAATCCGCACGAGGTACGGACGCCGTACGAACGCCGCAACCATTCTGGTGAGCATGGCAAGGGCGGGCTGCGCGCCGACATAGATGAACGCGTCGGGGCGGCCCGACCTCAGCATGGCGGCAACGAGTGCGGCAAGTCCCGCCGCGCTGAACGAGCCTTCCATGAGCATCCGCTGCACGGCGCTCGACGGCCGCCGTGGAATGAAGTGCGTCAGGCGATGCACGGTCAGGTGGCCGTCCCGCTCGACGGCACAGACGCGCCCTCGATCTTCATCACGCCTGCGCCACCGAGGTGCGAATGGAAATCCGGTGAAGACGGACACGCGATGGCCGCGCCGCGCGAGGTGCCCGGCAAGCGCCGTCACATGTGGAGCGAATCCGCTCGGCTCGGGTGCGTAGTTGATCGTGATGATGAAGAAACGCGCCACGGTTCGACGCTCAGGCAGGGACGAACGCGTAACTGCGATCGTCGAGCAGGCGCGCAGGGTCTTCGCCGTCCGCGGGGTCGATCGCAACCGCCTGACCCGAGTAGCCGACCTCGTTCAAGAACCCCAGAATCCGCTCGCGGCTCACCCCGGTGTGCAGCTCGATCACGATGCGCGGCCGCCATCGTCTGAGCGTGTCGCGCATGCCGTCCAGCACGTCGAGCTCCATGCCCTGCACATCGATCTTGATCCCGTGAATGACGCCGCTGCCGTCGTGCACGAGCGGCCAGATCCAGTCGAACCCGACGAACGGAACCTCGACGAACGCCGTGGCGCCGGGCGCGAGCGTAGCGTCGGCCATGCCTCTCGTGAGCGGCAGCCGGCGGAGCTCCAGCGTGTGTGCTGCCCCGAGCCCGATTGGCAGTACGGTGAGCTGCGTCAACCCGTTCAGGCTCCGGCCCTGGTCTATGCACCCAGCCGTCGTGGCCACCGGCTCGAATGTGAACACGTGGCCGGTTGCGCCCACCAGCCGGGCCAGGGCAAAGGCGGTGTATCCGTAATGCCCGCCCACGTCGATCCAGGTGTCACCGGGACGAACGTGTGTCGAGAACCATTCGAGCAGCGGACGTTCGGTACGCCCCAGGAGGCCTGCGGGATAATCGTGCCAGGACGTCACCAGCCAGGTACCGCGAAGCGGACCGGCCTTGATCCGCCGGGGCCGAATCGCCCGTGAGAGCAGCGGTCTGACCAGCCTCTTCATCCGTCGCGGGTTCATGAGTGGACGCGGCGCGTCTGGACGGGCGCCATCATCTGATCGTAGATCCAGCGATACGTCTTCTCCATCCCATCTCGCAGCCTCGTCGTCGGCGCCCAACCCAGTTTCTGCTTCACGAGCGTATTGTCGCTGGACCGTCCGCGGACGCCTCTTGGTGCGTTCAGGTTGTATCGACGCCTGAGCTTCACACCGGCAATCTCCTCAACGATGTCGAGAAGCTGGTTGATCGTGACGAGCTCGTCGCTCCCGATGTTCAGCGGCTCACGGACGTCGCTCGCCATCAGCGTCAGGGTCCCGAACAGGCAATCGTCGATGTACATGAAGCTGCGGGTTTGTTCGCCGTCGCCCCATACCTCGATGTCCCGGCTGCCGGAGCGCAGCGCCTCGATGACCTTGCGGCACAGGGCGGCAGGCGCCTTCTCGCGCCCGCCATCGAAGGTGCAGTGGGGGCCGTACACGTTGTGATAGCGGGCGACCCTCGTGTCCAGGCCGAAGTCCTCGTGGAAGTGACGGCACATTCGCTCGCCGAACAGCTTCTCCCAGCCGTATCCATCTTCCGGCATTGCCGGGTACGCATCCTCTTCCTTCAGCGGGGTGACATCGGGTCTCGCCTGCCGTTGCGCCGCATAGACGCAGGCGGAGGACGAATAGAAGTAGCGTTCGACCCGCACGTCCCGTGCGGCCATCAGCATGTGCGTGTTGATGAGCACCGACAGCATGCACTCCGCCTTGTGGGTCTCGATGAAACCCATGCCTCCCATGTCGCTCGCGAGGTTGTAGACCTCGCGGGCGTCCGCGGCGGCCTCCTCGCAGGCCTCGCGATGCCGCAGGTCGAGCTGCCGGTTGTCGGCGCCGGGCACCAGCTGATGCCACGCGTCGACGGGCTTGATGTCCACCGCACGAATATGCCGATGGCCCCGGCGCGACAGCTCGGACACAAGATGCCCTCCGATGAACCCGCCTGCACCAGTCACGACGACGAGGTCGTCTCTGCTGTCCGTGCTCGTGTGGGTCATATCATTGAATTCCTGAGAACCGGTTCATAACTCCGACGCGACGATGTGGTCATGTCGCTACGCAAAACCGGCTCAGCTCGTCGTGCATTCGTCTGCTTCCGGACAATCGGGCTCGCTTCGCACTTTCGCTGACTACGGTTTTGCTCCGGACATGCCCACCTCGCCTCAGGCCCTTGAGTTTGCAACCGTTCCTAGCAGTGCGTCGCGGCTGGGCCGCAGAGGCACAAAGGAACAGCCAAAGCCTCTGTGTCTCTGTGTCTCCGTGGCGCTTTGCTGAGTTTCAACTACGGCCTACCGGCCTTTCAGTCCCAGCACGGCGACGTGTGCGGCCGTCCGGTAGGGGTTCACACCTGCGCCGTCGGTGTTGACCACATGGACGAGTTGACACTGACGTCTGATCTGTGCCCAATCGTTGAATACGGAATACGAATACGCGACACCGTCGCCCTCGGACACGGAGTAGCCGCGGCCACCGGTCTTCAGCCAGTCGGCGACGGGCCAGAGGCCGACAGCCTTGACGGCTTGCTTGACCAGCCGCACAAGAGGACCACCCTGACCGAAATTATTCGTGTCCGAGATGAAGATTCCGCGTCTGGCGACGCGCAGCATCTCCGATACGGCTCGTGCGGGGTGCGCCATGTGATGCAGCGCAGAAAACTCGCAGACGAGATCGAACGATGCATCCTCGAACGGAAGGCTGCACGCGTTCCCGTGCCGGAGTTCTTCCGGTAACAGTCCTTTTTCGTAACCAACGGCGCGCAACTCCGGTGAGGGCTCGATGCCGACCACTCGAAGCGCCGGCACTTCGTTCTTGACGAACATCACCGCTCGACCGGTGCCGGAGCCCACGTCGAGCACGGACCTGAATGCGTAATGGCGGATCGCGGCCAGCATGATCTGGAGTCCGAGCCGATGTTCGGCCGCCTCGATGTGCGCGTCGTCGTAGCTGGCGGCCGTTGACGCGTAATAGGCGCGCTGCAGGCACTCGGCCCGTGTGTCTGACATGCCCGTCACACTGGTTGTCCGGCGCCGACGACGACGCCCTCGATTTCACGAGCAGACTGCAGGACCCACTGCGCGAGAAGGGACATGCCGGTCTCTGCCGTCATCCGCGGCTTCCATCCGAGATCGCGCGCCACCTTGGCCGTGTCGGCGATGAAGACGCGTTGGTCGCCGGGGCGCCACGGTCCCTGCCCCGTACGGAGCGGTCTGTCGTACAGCAGTTCCAGCATGTGCAGCACTTCTCTCACCGACAGAGCGTTGGCCGGTCCTCCTCCGATGTTGTAGACGCCGCCCCGTACGCGGTCGATGCGCGCGATCGCAAGCCGATACAGCTCGCAGAGATCGTCGATCCAGAGCAGGTCTCGCACCTGACAGCCATCACCATACACCGTGATGGGTGCACCAGTGGCGGCGGCAATCGCAAACCACGCCACCCATCCCTGTTCCTCGAAGCCGTACTGGCGCGGGCCGTAGATGCACGATTGCCGGAACACCACAGTGCGCATGCCGTAGATCCGCGCGTAGTCGCGTACGTACTGGTCGGCTGCGCCCTTCGAGCAGCCGTAGGGCGAGTGGAAATCGAGCGGGCACGCTTCGTTGATGCCCTGAGGTGCGCGCGTGAACCCGTACCGCTCGCCGCGCAATGTCAGCGGTTCGTGCTCCAGGCTCCCGTACACCTTGTTCGTGGACGCGTACAGCAGGGGGACGGCAGGCGCGTGACGTCGCACTGCTTCGAGGAGGTTCAGCGTGCCCAGCGCATTCGCTTCGAAATCACGGCGCGGTTCTTCGACCGATGCCGTGACGGCGGTCTGCGCAGCCAGGTGAATGACCGCACCAGCGTCCCGATGGCGGCGCATGAAGTCGTTCATATCGGCGGCCGAGGTCACATCCAGCCGTTCGCACACGTGATTGGCGACGTGTTTCTGCAGCCACCGGAGATTGTCGGTCGCGCCCCGCCGCGACAGGTTGTCGATACCCACCGTCCGCGTGCCAGGGACGTCCGCCATGTAACGGACGAAGGCCGACCCAATGAAGCCCGCCGAGCCCGTAACGATGATCTTCATGACTGGTGGGCCGTGCGGCGCCGGGCTCGCGCGATGACGTCCTCATAGGCGGCGACGACGTGTGGAACGATGGCATCCCAGGTGTAGTGGGCGTTCACGAACGCAGGGCCGGCAGTAGCGATGCGCTCCCGCGCGCCTCCGTCCGCAAGAACCGACTCGACGCCGGCAGCGACGCTGTCCACAGAGCACCGGACGACGCTGGCGACGCCCGCCGTCTGGAGCTCTCGATGGGTGTTCACCCCGTCCGAGATCACCACCGGCAGTCCGCACAGGAGCGCTTCCATGATCACCGTACCGAAGTTTTCGGCGTAAGAGGGGAGGACGAACAGTTCCGCGTCTACGAATGCGGCCAGCTTCAGCGGGTGGCTCAGCATCCCCGCAAACAGGACGCGGTCCGTCACCTCGAGGCGGGCGGCCATGTCTCGCACCCTGGCTTCATAGCCGCGGAAATCGGGGCCCGCGATGACGAGCCAGAGGTTCGGGTGTGCGTATCGGAGGCGCTTGAACGCTCCGAGCAGCAGATCGAGGCCCTTCTGTGCGCTGAGGCGTCCCACGAACAGCAGAAAGGGCCCGTCGATCGTCGGAAACGCCGCTCGAAAGGTGCCGCGGGGCGGCAGAGGATCGAACTCGTCACGAACGAGGCCCGTTGGTACGATCAACTCAGGACGTCGAGGACCGTACGACGCCAGTCGCCCCTCCTCGATAGTGTCGAACACGACGGCAGCCGCCTTCCTCAGAAGCGGCCGTCCAATGGTCGCCATGTAGACGTACTTGACCAACCGGCTCTTCTGGCGGAGGTGCGGATCCAGACTGCCGTGCGGCTGAACCACGAACGGGACGCCAGCCGCCAGCGCGGCGCGGGCCGCCGCGATGCACGAAAAGTTGTACAGCCAGTGCACGTGCACGAGGTCGTACGTGCCAACCGTGCGGCGAAGTGTCCGCGCCAACGATGGCGCCAGCCCGTAGCGGCCACCAGTGGCCCACACCTTGTAAACGACACGCGAGGCGTTGTCACCCAGCATGGACTGGTTCACCGGGGCATCGGCCGGCGTCGCCGCGCCCAGGTTGGTGGTCAGAAGCGTGGTGTCCACACCGTGTCGCGCCAGTCCACCGATCAGACCAATCAGGTTGCGCGGACCACCGGATGTGAGAGCGACGCCCGGGATGACGTGAAGAATGCGCACGACTTCGACGTTCTACTGAAGCAACGTGTTGTAGACGGCGAGCGTCCGGGCGGCCGTGTTCGCCCAGGTGAAGCGCGCGGCTCGCTCGAGGCCGCGGGTTCGTAGGGACTGGCTCAACGCGGTGTCGGTCAGGACGCGTTCGACGGCAACCGCCACGGCGGACGGATCAGCGGGCGACACAAGGATGCCGGCGTCGCCCACGACTTCACGGATGGCGGGAATGTCCGACGCGACGACGGGCGTTCCACACGCCATCGCCTCGAGCGGTGGCCAGCCGAAGCCTTCCCAGAGCGACGGAAACACCAGCACATCGGCCGCGTTGTACCATTCGGCGAGCGTCTGATCGTCACTTACGGTGCCCAGGTGCGTGATCGAGTCGAGCACACCAAGCCTGTCGGCGAGACTCGCCTCGTCTGGATGCAGAGGAGCGCCGATTCTGAGGAGCACGACGTCTGCCACGCGCGCGCGCAGCTGCGCGAAGGCCTGCAGGAGCACCGGGGTGTTCTTGTACCGGCCCTTCGTGGCCACCTGCAACACGACTTTCGAGGTCTCCTTCACGCCGGCCGCCGCCTGTCGCGGCCCTCTCGCGTGTGCCAGGTACGTGAACGTCGCGTTGACGCCGTACGGGATGACGACGACGCGATCGGCGCGGACGGCCGTGTACCGTTCCAGCGTGTCCCTTGTGGCTTGTGAAATCGCGATCACCACGCGCGCCTTCGCCAACTGGGCCACGCGCATTGCGAAGGTGCGCGCCACCGTTGAGGGCACGTCGAGAGGAATCACTCCCCTGGATGCCAGCAGTGGGATGACGTCGTGACAGGTGACGACGGTGCGCCCGGGATCCAGCGAGCGGATCAACTGCGCGTACCCGTGGTCGAGGATGTGAAACACGCGTGCCGTCCGCCCTTTCATCGAGCGGGGGTAGGCCACATACCGTGACCACGCGCCGTCTATCCGGCGGGCCTGCCGGTGATCGACGATCTTCGACACGTACCGTTTCTCCGCAGGCTGTTCGAGTGCAATGACGTGTGAGTTGTCCGAAGCCCGACCGAGCGCCAGGAAGAGCTCCTGCGCGTATCGGTTCATGCTCGGATGCTCGGGAGAGACAGGCCCTGCGAGCATCAGCACGGCTGGTGTCATGCGGCGCCTGCGCTTGCCCGTCTGCGCGCGACGAATACGAGATCCTGTGTGAATATGGGCCATCGCCAATCGGCGCCTTCGGCCACTCGCGCGAACCACAGGACGGCTCGGATGGCCTGCCAGCAGGTCCATCGGGACGCGCTGATCGGGCCGTGGACCAGCGGCCCGTGCTCGAGCACAACGGGAGCCTCCAACCCGATGACCGCGCACATCTGCGACACGCTCATCGGCGTAAAGCTCAGTTCATGGGTGATGTCGGCAAACCTCACGTGCGCTCCAAACAGACCCTTGGCGTTCGGCACGACGGCAATCAGGCATCCTCCGGGCCTGAGCGCATCTCTGATGGCGTCGAGCAGCTCGAAGAGCTCCGTACGCGTCTGATGCTCGAGCACGCTGAACGCGGTGATCGTCGCGTATCGGCCCCGCCTCGCTTTCAGGTAATCGACTGCCGGGGCGAGCGTGACGCTCTTCAGCCCACGTGCGGTCGCGGCACGCACCTGGCTGGGGCTCAGGTCGATGCCTTCGAGACACGAGTACCCCTCCGACTGCAAGGCATCGAGAAACCCACCCGCGCCGCAGCCGATGTCCAGAATGGGTGCGGTGTCGTCGCGAGGAAGGAATCGTCGATACCGCCGGAGGTACTGCTGCCGCTCCCGCGGTCCGGACGTGCCATCCGGACGGCCGTTCGGGGCGGTGTCGGCATAGGTGGCGTACACGCGCTCTTTCCAGGCCTCCATTACGGTGTCGTCCTGCCGCTGTCCTGAACGTGTCGAACGGCGCAGAGCCGCCCGGTGACGTGCTGGAGCCCGTCGAGGATTCCATGCACGCATGCATCGTGTGAATACTGCTGCACGAGTGCGTGGGAACGTTGGCCGAAGTGATGCCGCCGCTCCGGCGACATGACGAGCGTCCGCAGCGCGGCGGTCAATGCTTGAACGTTCCCGACAGCGCACACGCATCCGTTCTTTCCCTCTTCTATCAGGTCTTCGGCTGCTCCCACCATGCTGGAGGCGATGATCGGGAGGCCGAACAGCATGGCTTCGTTGAGCACGAGTCCCCACGTCTCTGAGCGTGAGGGCAGCACCAGCGCATCCATGCAGAGGTACCACGCCGCCAGCTCGGATTGATTCTTGAATCCCGCGAACAGCGTCCACCTGAGCTGGTGCGTGCGCACCCGGTCCTCGAGTGCCGCACGGCTCGGTCCGTCGCCGACGACGAGGAGGCCGATACGAAGGCCCTCGCTCTGCAGCGCCGCAACGGCGTCGATCACATCCTCGACGCGCTTGAGCGGGATCAGTTTTCCGCTGAATCCCACGACGGTGACATCATCGGTCCATCCGTGCTCGCGGCGGCGATGCTGTCGCGAAGGTTCGAGCAGACCGCGTTGAACCAGGAAGTACTCGTTGTCCACCGCATACGGCGTGAAGAACTGCCGGCTGCGTGGCACGCCGTAGTGTTCGTAGAAACGACGGTTCGCGCTGCCGATCACGAGCACACCGGCCGTCACCGCAAGCAGCGGCCTCAGGACTGCCTCCTTCAAGGCTTCGGTCCAGCCGCGCCTGGGACGCACCCGTTCGGACTCCGTTCGCAGAAGGACCGGCGTGCCACTGGCCAGCGCGCCCAGGTAGGCCAGCAGCGACAGCGGCGTGGCGTAACTGTGGATCAGGACCGCGTCGAACCGTTCCTGCCAGAGATACCGGAGGATGCTGATGTCGGCAGCCAGTCGCCCGAGCGCACCACGCCCACCCGCGCGCCTGTTCAGGACGACGGAACGATAACCTTCCAGAAGCGGACGATCCCACTGAATCTGGAGACCAAAGCCACGGTCGAACTCGCCGATGACGCTCCGGTCGTCGCCGTAGAAGACCGTGAGCTCGATGCTGGGGTGCGAGGCGAGTCGCTGGAAGAGCGGTGCCTGGTACTGCACCGGATGCGACGTGACGGCCGCCAGCCGGTATGGAGCGCTGGATCTCACTGCGGTGCTACGGTCGTGTCGCGGAAGGTGCGGAACGCGGATCTGACGTCCGGATTGGCGGCGACGACGAGAACGGCGAGAGCGTGCGCCGTCACCCAACCGCCCACCGGATACTCGATTCGCAGCGCAGTCGCTGCCAGGACCGCCGCGAACGCGATCATCGTCGAAATCCCGTGGCGCGGCGTGAACGGATGGATGGCTCTTGCGCGATAGAGCGCAAGTCCGTACGCGAGATTCAGGACCACCACGGCGAGCGCAAACGAGGTGACTGCCCCCGTCAGTCCGTACCGAGGTATCAGGAGCGCCGCACTGGTGGTCCCCGCTGCGGCGGTGATCAGCCGTGCCGCCAGGATCGAACGCGACAGACCAACTGCCCGAAGCATTGCTTCATTGGGTCCGGCCCACGCGGCGAACAGGGTGGCGAGGAGCGCGTACTGCAGCGCCGAGCCCACCGCGGCATAGTCTGACCCGAACAGGAACGACAGGATGGCACGGGCGTTTGCGATCATGACAATGACAAGACCGGCAGCGGAGGCAAAACAGAAGTTCGTGTACTGCCGGTACGAACGCGCAAGGTCGCCCGGCACTCCGTGCGCGGCCATCCGGGCCCACACCGGTACCAGGACCTGTTCGAGGATCCCGAGCGGGAGTCCCGCGACACCCTGCAGCGCCAGCGCGACGGCGTAAAAGGCGACGGCCGTCGATCCCGTCCACGCAAAGAGCATCGCCGGAAGGAGGCCGTTCACCAGCGGCCCTGCGAGTATGGCGGCACCCGCGACCGGAACGCCGAAGCGCAGCAACTCCGACGGCGTGCTGACCCCGATCTCTCGCCAGCGCTGGTCGCGCCCGAACGCTACCCATTGAATCGCCAGGACGACGAGTGCGCCCGCCACGTACAGTCCAGCCACGTAGGGTGCGCGTCGAGCGAGCACGAGCGGGGAGACGAGCAGTGCGATCGCGACGATGCCCGGGCGTGCGACGTCGATCATGAAGAGCTTCGTCCCAAGCCGGTTGACGCCTCTGTAGGCAGCCCCAAGGACATCTCCGACGGCGAAGAACGGCAATCCGCATGTCAGGATGGCCGTGGCCCACAACGCGTCCGAGGACATCCAGCTTCCAGACCACGAGAACAGCGCGGCGAGTACGACCCAGGACGTCAAGACGGCCGACACCGTGACGATCTTCATGGCCGCATGGACAGGTCGCCTGGGCGCCATGTGCGGTGACGCTTCGAGGCCGACGTAGCGGACAACGGCATCCGGCAGACCGAGCTCCGCTACGACGAGGACCAGGCTCGCAAAGGCCTGCGCCGTCAACACAGCGCCCAGGGCTGCCGCGGGCATCTTGCGCGTCAGCAACACCTTCATGGCGAACCCGAGGAGCAGCGCAACCCCGGTCCAGCCGAAGCCCAGCAACGTCTGCTGGACGACGACACGGAACGACGGCGCCGCGACGGTCGGGAGGTTCGCGGCCAGGTACAGAATTCTCGTAAGAGACCGTATAGCGGTCCAACGGCGCACCGGCAAAAACGGTGAGGCCGTTTGGAGGGCCGACACGTCGAGGTCGGGCCTAGCGTGCATCGTGGTGGGGCCGCCGTTCGCGATAGGCGTTCAGCACCTGGGTGGTGTACCGCCCCCATCCATTCCACGTACGGACCGTTTCGAGAGCGGCGCGG
>JBOGIR010000531.1:0-12626 GCA_050742335.1 Vicinamibacterales bacterium
GAGATACCACGTGCTGAGGGAGGGGGAGCCGAAGGTGGTCGCTTGGACATTCGTCTGGTTCGCGAAGTCCGACCCCGACGCCGCGTTGAAGTAAAACCGATCGGGGGTATTGAAAAAGCCGAGCGACGACTCGCTGTGGTTCGGTGACCCCGACACACACTTACAGGTGATGTTCCGGTCGCTGCCTTTCGCATCCAGAAAGACCCACGCGGCCCATGTGTAGGCGATGTTGCCGTGCGAGAGCCCGGCTTCATCAGCGCGCTCTAATTGTTCATTGGTGCCAGTGATGAAATCGGCCGCGAGCGGATACACGAGTCCGGTCGCACTGCCCACCGCCTCCACGTCCGTGAGGGTCTTGGCGGCAAAGGCACCGGCCCGGTTGCCGCTCGCTTCATCCAGCTTCCAATACTCGATGAGGCTCGTGGTGAGCTGCGCTTGAATGGGAACAGTGAGATACGTCCCGACGAGCCAGCCCGCGACCAGAATCGCCGTGAGCTTCAGCGGGAGGAAATGGCGACGACGGCTCATAGGCTGCTCGAGAACCCGGGCTGGTACGAGCCCCGCACGTCGTCGGCTAAGGCGGTGATCTCGTCGAGTAGCGGGCTTGCCGTCACGGCGCCGAGCGCTCGCAAGGCCGCCAGCCGCCGCGCTTTCGCCACCCACGTCTCCACCGCCGGACGCGCAGGCGGAGACGGGGGCGTGAGATCAAGCGCGAATGGCAAGGATGCGCCAGCGATCGCGTTCTCAGTCGTGCGGCGCGCATTAAGGCGCGCCACTTGATCCCGCGCCCAGGCCCGCACATCGGCGAGCGTGTCGGCCTGGACGTAGTAATCGAGCTGCACGGGCATCTCGCCCGACCCACTAAACCGCACGACAATATGCACGCCCTGCGCGCTCGGGGGATCGGCTTGAATAACGGACGCGGCGTTGTACATCAAATCTCCTACTGCTTGATGCCGTAGTTCACCATCAGCTCATTGGCGGCGACTTCGGCGACGTCACTATCGGCTTGGCCGGTCACGAGCCAGCAGGTCAAGGCCGTGGAGAAATGCAGCCCGACCGCGTAGGCGATCGTGCCGCCGCCTGTGGCTGGCACGAGCATCCGAAACTCCGGGGTGTCCGTGCCCGGCGCGGTGCCTGCGGCGGTGTCGTTCTCGCACTTCAGATACCGCGGGGACGCGTTCGCATTCGTCACGGTGATGGAGTAGAGCGTGCAGGCCGCCGTGCAGACCGCGTGCTCATCCTCGGTCGCGCCGGCCGAGATATAGGGGACCGGTGTCGCCCCGCCGCTGTTCGTCGCCTGCGGCGTCATGTAGGCCGATCCGTTTTCGTCCTGGTTGACGGTGGCGTAATCGCCTGACGTATCCGCACTCGACCCGTTCGTGTCGATGCGCCGCGACAGGTGCGCAGGCCCGGATACTCCAGTGGCGTGCGCCACATCCTCGACCACATCCTGGGCGAAGGCCAATGCCGCGCCTGCGCTATCGACAATCAAGACGGCGGCGTGCAGCCGACCCTCGGCATCCGTGATCAGGACGCTGCGATCGCCCTCAGCCGCCATCGCGTCCGGCGTGTCGTTGACCACGACTCCCATGAGATTGATCGTGTCCCCGGAGGCATGGATCGAATCTTCGGCGTACTGCACGGGTGGGGGCGCAGTCGTCACCCGCAGGTTACCGCTGGCGTCCGTCTGCAGGGGCGTGTAATCGCCGTCAGCCGCCAGCGCGGTCCCAGCCCCGTTGTACACCGCCAACGCCATCACGCCGACGTCGCCAGACACGTGGATGGCATCCTCCAGCTTCCCGAGGTTCGTCGCCCCGGTGCCGGGCACGATCGAGGTCACATCGACGTCCCCGATATCGACCCCGCTATTGGCGCCGAGTGTGCCGATGGAGGCAGCCCCAGCCCCGAGTTCGACAAGCAGCTCGTTGTTGGCGGTGACGTTGGCGCCGCGCTCGTTGTTGGCGCCGTCGCGAATCTGGATATACCCGTTGCGGTTCACCGATCCGCGCATGGCCCCGACGCGGTCCTCGGTCAGCGCGCCCGGCGCGGTGTCGTCAAAGAGCACGCCTGCCGGCACTACATCGTCGGTGCCCTTCGTGAAGGCGGCATTGTCGATGTGCTGCACCCCTGAGCCGCTGCACGTCGGACAATCGACCAGCGCCGCGCCGCCCGCCGTGATCAGGAGCGTGTCGGTGCCGTCGTGGATGCGCACCGGGTCCACGCCGGCCCCGCCTGCGCCGCCGCCCCCGCCCGCAATGCCGAGCGGCGACTCCACTTCTCCGGTCCCGAACATGCAGGTCACGCGCACCGTGGCGTCGCTCCCGCTCTCGCGAATCATGCGCAGACTCGAAAGGTTCGCGAACCCGGAGAGCGGCAGCGTCGTGCTGGCGGGTATCCGATGGCCTTCCGTCGCCGTGGGCGCCACCCCGTCGAAGCGATAGCGGATCTCCGCGCCTTCGACCGAGAGCGCGCAGACGGTGGCTTGGCCGCTGGTGCTTTGCTGCAACACGCCGGCCGAAATGCCGACCGCGGTCGTCGAGACGGTGATCGCTTCGTAGCTCCGCGCTTGTGCCTGCGCAAAGACCGGTGAGGTGCTGGCACAGAGAACGGCGCCGACGAGCAGCGCAATCAGACGTCGCATGGGCGGACCCTCGTCACGAAAGCAAAGGACTGCGACGGAGGCGCGGGGGCGCCCCCGTCAATCGCGATTACCTGAAATGCCAATCACACTCGATCACCGACTCGCCCGCCTGTGTCACCGCGACGCCGGTATGCCGCACGAGCACCGGCGTGCCCGCCGCGACGGCGCCCGACACGACGGTCATGGCGGTCGTGGTGCCCACGGCCTTCGCGTTCTCGTAGTTGGTCGCGGCGACGATTTGCGCGCCGCCTACGGTGGTGCCGACTGCGGCCGAACCGCCCGCCACAGTGCCACTCGTCGCATCTTCGTAGAGGATGCGACACGCGGTGATGCGAATCGGCCGCGTCGGACGCAGCAGCACGGCGTCGATCGTGGTGCCGGCGCCGTTGTCCAAGTTGAACGCCTCGCTCTTGGTCGTCAGGGTCGAGGGGGCATTCACCAGCGACCACACGCCCGCGCCGACCGGACAATCCCAGATGTCGCCGGCTGGCAGGACGATGCGCGGAAGGAACTGCTCTTCCGTGCGCGTGCAGGCGCCGCGCAGGACTCCGCCGTAATACCGCTCGCGCGCGCCCGTATAGACGAGTGCGGCGGCCACGTGCGGCGCCGAGGCCGTGCCCTCAATCCCGCGCGTGACGGTAACGGAGGTCGTCCCGAGCGCATTGACCTGCATCGCCTCCCGATCGACGAACAGCACGTGTCCGACCGCGATGTTCGACAACGACGCCAGCGCAATCGTCTGCGTGGTGGCATTGACGGCGACCGTGAGGGTCGTGGTGTTGAGGGCCGTCTGCGCGGGCAGCGTCGCGGGCAAGACCGCGACGAGCGCCAGAACAGCTACGAGGGACGTGCGAATGAGTCTCTTCATCGTTCGAATCTCCACAAAGTTGTGTGTAAAGGCCCGAGGGGCAGGCGTTGCGGCCCGCCCCTCGGAGGGAACACCGGGTCTGCCGCGTCGTTACGACGCGATGCGGCAGCCGAAGTCCTCGTACGTCTGTTTCTTGCCGCACAGCACATCAAGACGGCACAGCTGCTGGTTCGTCTTGATGTCGTAGCCCTTCACGATCCGAATCGAGATGTTCAGCTTGCGGCTCTTCGCGCGCGCCGACATCTCCATGCCGCCCGGCAGGTCGAGGTCCACGAACGCGGCGGTCATCCACTCCTTGTGGAACGCCATGCCCTGCCGCGTGACCTTGCTCGCGAAGTTCGAGGCGTGGCCGAACGTCAGCACCGCCGCGCCGTTGGGCGGCGACTGGCTCACATTCTTGTAGGGGCCGGCCGTCTTGATGGCCGGGAAGATCGGGATGACCGCGGCGCCCGCGCCATCCGAATCAACGTCCTCGGTCACGACGACCTGCCGGAGCTCGCCCGTGCTGTCACGCGGCGGCTGCGGGTTCACGCCGAGCGACCCCGCGGTCACGGTGCCGAACGTGAGCACGTCGCCCTTCTTGAGTCGATTGGCCGCCGCGGCGGTCCAATTCGCGGTGATGACGGTGCTACCGCTCTGGCCCGCGCCATTCACCGTGGGCGCGCCGCCGAGCGGCCCGACCGTGTGATTGCGCATGTTCTGGTCCATATACCAGTCGAAGCCGATGACATGCCCCATCGATCCGGTCTTGTACTGCTCGGCAATCGCCTGCGCCGCCTGGAAGAGTCCCTTCAGCGCGTTGACGATCGTGGCTTCCATGCGCGGGCTCAGCACGACGGACCGGCTGTTGGTCGGCACGCCGTAGTTGCTCAGCACGACGCTGGCGTCGAAGTAGGTGTCGAGCGACGACGGGACGGTGCCCGGCGCACCCGCGAAGTTCGGACAGTCGATGTACCCCTCCGCAATCCACGCGTCGATACGGTTGGCGATGGCGGCACTCGCCGTCTCGAGATACCGCTCGCGGAACTGCTCGATCTTCAGCGTGAGGTCCACGTTGGAGAACGACAGGTCCTGTCCGATCAGTTTGTCGATCTTCAGCGTGACGGTGGTTTCCTTGGCGCCTTCGATAATCATTGCCTCGCCCTCGCGGCCTTCCCAGCGGACGGGCAGGCGGATGTCGAGGTGGTCGCCGATCTTCTTGCCTTCCTGTGCGAACCTGCCTTCCCACCGCCGATTGATGAGGCGCGTGATCTGCAGGTTGTTTTCGACGATCATGAGCGCCTCTTTGGCGATGATTTCGTCGGTAAGGAGTTCGTTCATGGCCTACTCCGTCAACGTCCGCGTCGCAGCCCAGCGCCCTGGCGAGTCCGCTCTTCGATGTAGCTGTCGGCGTCTTCGTCGTCGCTGGCAATCGCTGCGAGGGAACGTCCGGCTCGGGCTCCGCCTGGCACGGGCGACACGGGGGCCGGAGCATCAGTGGCGGGTTTGGAAGGCTCGCGGGCAGACGCTGCGGGTTTGGTGTCGCCACCCGCGGCGGCGCTACCGGCTGCCGGTTTGGCAGCCGCACGCGCGGCTTCCACTTTGCCTTCGATCTGGCCGAAGACCCGCGTCAGCTGCGACGTCGAGCGCACCGCGAGGAGGCGATCGAGATCGGCCTTCCCCTCGGGCTTCGAGAGCAAGTAGCTGATGTCGGGTCCGAACTCCGAGCGCACGATGAGGTCCTGAAGGTCATCGGCTTGCGCCTGGGGCATGTCCGGCAACCGGAAGGCGTCAACAACGTCGTCAAAATCCGGTGTCTGAGCCTTGAAGGCGGTTTCGCGTTCCTGATATTTCTGGAGCGCGCCCTGCCTCGCAGCTTGCACGCCGCGCGCGCGGGCGACGGCCGCATCGCGATTACGGTTCCACTCGTAGCGCGCATCCGAACGGGCGTCCTGATACTGCTCGTAGGTCGCCTCGGGATGCGTCTCCTGGTAGTCCTCCCACGAGTCGAACTTGAATTCGGGGGCAGACGCGGTCTTACCGGCCGCGGGCGGTGCGCCAGCCTTGTTGTCGCCGGCTGGCGGAGGCGGTTCGGCGTCGCGCGGGCGACCCCGACGTAGGTCCTCGTTCTCACGCTGGAGCCGCTCGCGTTCGCGTCGATGCTCATCGCGCTCACGCTCGGCATCCTTGCGGAGTCCGATCTGTTTCAGAATTTGCTTGGTCGCCCGACGATTGCGCGCGGTGCGCTGCTCGGGCGTTTCATTCGCCTGGGGCGGCGCGACCTTGTCAATCTCGGCCTGCTCGTCCGGCGTCAGCTCGTCGTCGGCGGGCGTGACCGCACCCTTCGCCTCGGCCGCGGGCTTCGCGGGCGGCTCACCGGCCTTCGCACCGTCGTCGGGCTTCGCGGCGGCGCCGTCCTTGGGCGCAAACTTCCCCTCCGCATCGCGCGGCTGGCCGGCAGGCTCCGCCTTGGTATGCGCGCTCGTGACGATGATGTCGTCATCGTCGATGAGCGCGGTGGCGGCGGCGTTCGGTGTCTCAGTGGCGGCTGTGGTCATGGGTCGTCTGGTCCTTCAAACGCGCGTGTGGTCGCCCGCGCGGTGGCGCGACTTCGTCAATCCGGGAACGTCTCGTCGATGAACTTCTTCAGCTCGCGCTTGGAACTGAAGGCGAACTTTTCCGGCTCAGTCCAGCGCGGGCCGCAGCACGAATCGCCCTTCCTCGGCTTCTCATCCGCGGGGCGGTAGTTCTTGTCGACGGCGAACCCTCCGTTGGCGGTGGGCGTGATGTTCAGCCCACTGCAGACCATCCCTTCCTTGCCCTTGCGGCGCTTGTGGGTCGTCTCTGTGCCGTCGTAGGTGTCGGGCATCGCAGCTCCGGGAAAAAACAAAAGCCCGGCGACTCACCTCCGAAGAGGGAATCGCCGGGCTCGTTGAGAACGGTCGCCCCGCGAAAACTAGCGCGCGGTTAAATTGTCGACGGTCAGTATGCGCGTCTCATTATCCGCGTGCAAGTGGTTTTTCATTGTGCCGCCGCACGCGGAAGAACTCCCGCGTCTCGATCGACCCGGAGTGGCGCGTCTTGCGCTCGAGCGATTGCAGGATGCCGTTGACGAAGTTGAGCGCGAGTTCTTCCTCGAACATGGGCCGTCCAAACGTGTCTCGCAACGCGACCGCGAGCGCGGCGACGCGCGGGCGCTCCTTGTCGCTGAGCACGCCGTTCGTGAACTTCAGCACGATCTGCCCCATCAACACACGCTGCCCAAGCGCCACCGGGAACTGCTCGGCGAGGGCCAGGACGTGCGCCTGCAGCGTCGGCCACCGCTCGTTACCCATACCGTCGTTCACGCGGCAGGCGCGCCCGCGCCTCCCGCTGCCGCGGCACTCTCGGCCTCACGCTCGGTCGCCCGCTCGGCCGCGGCCATCGCCGACGACGTGAGTTCGGCGGCGCGCGAATCGGCGCGGTCGAGCGTCGACTCTTGCGCGCTGAGCATAGTTTCCAGCCGCTGCACGGACGTCTGCAGCATCGCGCGCTGATCCTCGCCCTCTTCTTTGATGAGCAGCAGCATGATGTCCTTGTAGAGCTTCATCAGCTCGACCTTCTCTTTCGAGCGCAGCTCCATCTGCTTGACCATGACCGGATCTTCGAGCTTCCGAATGGTCTCGATGGCCGCCTTGTGCTGCGCCACCAGCTGCTCGAACATCGCGGGGTCGACCTGCGGGGCGCCGCCGCCCTCTTCGTTCTCGTCTTGGAACTGTTTCGGCAACAGCTTCTTGGCACGCTCGGCCATCTGCTGCCCCTTCGACGAGTCAATGAGCGCGAAGAGCAGGTCAAGGAAGTTGACCATCACCTCCGGGGGGACGGTTTTCATCAGCTCGCCCATGAACTGCAGTTCTTCTTGCCGGCGCGTGCCGGGGTCGGGCCCGGCGCTCACTTCGACGTCGAACTCGCCGACCGACAGGTCGAAGATGTCGTCCTCGGCGACGCCGTCTGGCGCCTGGAAGGGAATCACGTTTCCGCTCTCATCGGTGCGGAGGAACTCGTCGCGGCGCGGGTCCTTCGTCGCCCCCGAGAACACGAGCACCTTGCGCTGCTTCTCGTCCTTGCCCGTGATGCGCAGCACGGTGGGCTCGTCGTAGACGACGCGGAACAGGTTGATCAGCTGCCGCCCGCACGCGCCGATGGCAAAGCGGAGGTTGTCGAGGTAATCCGAGCTGCCGAGTTCGTCCTGGCGCTGCCGCGCGAGGATGGCCTTCCCCGACTCCTGCGGCCCGCGCTCGGCAAGGGACGCATCGCGGAACCCCGCCGTCGATTTGTAGTCATCGTCGGCCTGCTTGATGCCGACGACGGTGCCCTCGATCGGCGGCTCGAAGCGCACTGCCTGCGGATGGATGTTCACCGGCTTGCCGTCGATGCTCACCAGGTCCACTTCGAGGAACGGATGGGGCTCGGTGTTCGCCGTCTCCCACGCGAGGCGCTGCGGTTCCCCCGGTTTGCCGAATTGCCCCTTGAAGCCGACAACCGGCGCCTTGGTGCCGAGCCCGACCGCTTCGACCAGGCCGGTCGTGAGCACGTTGTAGATTTGCCCGGAACTCTTCGAGTCGCGGATGACGCCGCGGAAGTCGCGCACGCCATCGTCCTCGAACTCGCGCCCAATGACCGGAATGAACGGCTGGGCGCCGCCTTCCCAGACGCTCTCTTCGAGGATGTGCAGCGCGTCGATCTTGCGCCACATCATCACGTATTTCGTCACCGTGCGGTCGCGCTTGATGAACAGCGGGCGCGTGGTCGTCACCGTGCGCTCGCGGTGCGGGCCGTCGACGACGTTCACGACCGTGCCGGCGGGCACGATGAACTTGCCGCCCTGGCCCTTCTCCATCTTGATGTCGGGATAGTCGATGGTGTCACCGTTTTCGAGCTGCGCGATCTTCTGCTTGCCCTGCGCCTCGCGGTTGAAATATTCGGCGATGCCGATCTTGCCGTTGGGGAACCAGTCGCCGATGTAGGCGCGGTCGTCCTCGGCTTCGAGGCTGGCGGCCTCGGGCGGCTCGCGGTCGAACAGCTGCTGATATTCCTCCTTGTCGACCGCGGTGAACTTGAACGCCCATTTCGCGTCGCTCGCGTCCGGCTCGTCCCAGGTCGGGTCGAGCATGATGCTCAGCGGGTTCGTCTCGCGCTTCATCCGAATGCGCTGCCGGAACGTCTTGCCGGGCGCCCATTCCGTCATCAGGCGAATGAACCCGAGCCCCTGCTCGGCCTGCTTCTCGCTCCCTTTGTTGTAGGCGCGCTCGGCGAAGCTCTGCACCTCGACGTTGCGGATCAGCCCCTGAATGACTTCCGCCTTGCGGACGTCGCTGTCATCATCCACCGGCTTCACGATGATGCGCAGGTTCGCCTGCCGCGCTTGGTTCGTCACGAGGCGCACAAAGCCAGGCGCCCGGTTCACGGTAATCACCGCGCGGCCTTGGGCCCGGCGCTTCTGCGCAATCTCGGTGGGCCACTGGTAGGTGACGGTGTCGCCCCACGTGCCGGCGTGGAACCGCGCATCGAGTCGCGCGTTCTCGCGGAAGTGGTTCCACGCGGCGAAGCCGGCGCGGGCCTGCTTGCGCGCGCGTTCGAGCACCTTCTCGGTGTTCTTTTTGGTGGCCGCGCCCTCGGGGCTGTCCTGCTTCGGGACGGCACTCGTCGTAGAGACGTCCACGTCCTTGTCGGTGACGGGTTTACGTGTTGGCATGCGTCGTCATCCCATCCAGGCGTAGGGGCTCTTGCCCCCACTGCCAAACCCGCTCGCGGGGTCCGTCAACGTCGAGACGGCGATCGGCTCGGTGGCGAGCTTGCTGATGCCCGCGCGGATGCGATAGCGCGTGCAGTCCATCAGGTGGTCGTTGACCTTCACGATGCGCCCGCGTTCGTCGCGGCGATACAGGCGGAACTCGTCGAACCACAGCGCGCAGCGGCGCGCGAAAATCTTCATGCGACCAACTGAGAGCAGCGTGTAGACGTCCTGAATGCCTGCCTCGACGGCTTTGTTGGCGAGTTCGAGAATCAGCCCCAGGTTGCGGTAGATGGTGAGGAACTGCACGCCGTCCAGCTTGTTGATATCGGCGCAGTCGCCCACACCCGGAATCCAGATCCCGCGCGCCTTGATGGCCTCGGCATGAATCGGCGGCTCGGCCTGGCCGCGCTTGTAGCAGTCGTAGCCGTACCACGTCTCGCCTTCGCGGTCGTAGGCAAAGAACATCGCCGCGGTCACGTTCCACCCGACGTCGAGCGAGAAGCCGCGCGGCCACTCCTTCGGAATCGGGAAGTCCTTGACCGCGATGAACGATTCTTCGACCGGGTAGATGGCGCCCGCGCCGAGCTGCGGGATGCCCTTGGTGCGCGCGTCGCGCTGATAGGGCGGATACGACGCCCACAGCGCCTCTTTGGCCGCGGGCGCCAGGTGCGGCGCATCGTCCCAGGTCGCGCCGACGATGGAGCGGCTCATCGCTCACCGAGCCCCCGCAATCCTTCGTAGCACCGCTCGGGCAAAGAACTCGAACAGATACGCGGCGGTCTCATCGCCGTGGTCGCCCCGCTCGTCGTACGCACGAATGGGAATCCCCCGGTCGTGGCAGATCCGCGTGACGAGATGAAACGTCTCGTGCAGGGCCACACCGGCATCAAGGTGCCGTGTCCAGACGACGTGCCACGGCGTGCGGTCGAAGGAGAACATCTGCCCTGCCAGGCACGTGTCATCCCGCTCTCCGATATTCCCGAGGTCCACCCGAAACCTGCGACGGCGAAACAGCGCGCGCGCCTGGTCCGGTTGGGCGCCAAGCACAAACAACGGCTCCACCTTGAACGCTGGTTCCAACACCGTGAACACCCGCATCGGCTGCGCCCACGACCATCATTCGACGGGCTTTGCCGCCGGCAGGACGGGCTTCGGAGCCGGCACCGTCGCCAGCACCGCCGCCGCCATGCCCGCATCGGCACAGAGCCGGTCCGGCGCCTCCAGCACATAGCGCCCGGTGTCGTCGCCGCGCACCGTCAGGGCGACTTGGCAGTGCCCGTCGATCGACTCGACGACTACGCCGCTAATGCCCGCGTTCACTGTGCTGCGCTGCGCGACGACATACGAGCGCGACGCGCAGGCCGGCGTGGCGACGAGCAGGACGAGCACATAAAGCATTCGCATCCGATCTACCTCCCTAAACAGAACCCAACAGACGCGGTTGCAGACGTGCATCTCGACGCGGGCGGGCCAATTAGGCGCGAGCTTGCCCCACGTGAACGAGACGGGGCCGAGCTTCACCCAACCCCACGCGTCCGCCCTTTCGCGGCCGGCGCCGCACGTGTACCAGCGGTAGCCCGCGTTGGCATCCACGCGGAACACGCGCAGCGCCGCACGAATCAATACTTGCCTCCGCCCATCTTCTTGCCACCGCTCTTCTTGCCGCCTTTAGCGCAACCCATCGGACACCACCTCGCTTTCGGGTCGATGCCGCCCTTCTGTTGCCAGGTGGGCGGCGAACCCCGCGGACTAGTTAACTGCTAGGCCGCAGTCGGAAGCGCGTTGACGCTGTCGCTTGTTAGGCAATCCGCAACGCGGTCCTCAGCACGCCTCGTCAACATCAGTCGAGCGCATCCTCGCCGTTCAACGGCGGCCAGGTCATGCGGTCCTCCGTGGGCACGCGCGCGTCATTCATCGCGTCCGCCGCGGCCAAATACCTCCGCTGCTCGTCGGTCAGCGGCCGCGGACACCGCGCCTGATGCGCCTCGTTCCACTCCGCGCCGCAGCATGGGAGATCCGGCCGCAGCATCGGCTCGACGAGCGCGCGAAATGCTTCCGGGTGCTCGGAGAGCAGCACCATGTCCTCGAAGTCGCGGCGCGTCTCGATCTCTTTGGCGACGCGCGCCAGGCGTTCGAGGTTCGCCTCGTGGACGAGCGCGCGATGCTCGTCGTCGGTGAGCGCCTTGAACGTCTTGAACGGGCTAGTGGCGCTCATACCTGAATCCGTACAGCGAGATCCGCGTCAAATTGGTGTCCCGCAGAACACATCGAGCCTTGTAATGTTCCGACTCGAAGCCACGTCGAAATGACGCACGAACCGGATTGCGATACCGACCTCAGCGTCTGTGGTGACGACTGGCGGCAACAGCAGTTTCGGCGGCGCAGCCGCGATGCCTGGAAGCTCGCGCGCCAGCGTCAGCCCGACAATGGCACCCGCGAGACGACGCAGAAAGCCGCGACGGCTCATGGCGCTCATACGACGTAGTCCCTCAGCTCGCGAGCGCGCGACGGATGCCGCAGCCTGCGCAGCGCCGCCATTTCGAGCCGCCGACAGCCCTCCACGGTGATGCCCATGCTCTCGCCCATCTGCCGATAGGTCCGTTCACCGTCGCCGTCCAACCCGAAGCGCAACGTCACCGCCTGCCGCTGCCGTGGGGGTAAGCTACTGAGCGCACGCGCGAGCACAGCGCGACAATCCGCCTCATCGAATCGCTCGTCTGGGCCCGCGTCGATGGCAAGCCGATCACGCGCCGCGAGCAGCGGAAGCATGGTCGCGGCCTCCAGCTCCACCGCCGTGCGTGGAGACACCACGTTCGCGTAGAGCACGGGTGGGAAGAGGTATTCAGCCGAGTAACCGGACAGCTCACAGAGACGCCGGGCAAGGCTCGCCACCAGGAGTTCGTTGTGCCCATCAGCACGACGACGAACCAAGTAGGGGCGACCGGTCAGATTCAAGAGCGCGCCTACGGCGGTCTGCTCGAAGCCGTGTCGGCGGCAGAACGCCGCCACGGTGGGGAACTCGTCGAAGATGGCGTGCCACAGCACGTTGTTACGAACACGCAGTTCGAGGCGGAGGTCCTTCACTGCGGGCGCACCTTCTCGTGCGACACGTCCGTCTCGATGTCGCGGTCGGGGTCCAGCGGGCGCCTATCGGGCGGCTCGATCTCGTCGAGCGCCAAGCGCCGCTCGCGATACGGCAGGACTTCCGGCGTGCGGCGCCGGATGATCTCGAAACACCAGCGCATTTCTTCCGCGCTGAACTCGAACCCCGCGATGTGCTGAAAGAACGGCCGCGTGAGGCGTAGGAACTCGGCGGGGCCGGCCTTCACCATCAGCCAGCGCATCTCGAGGTCCATCGT
>JBOGIR010000532.1:0-5616 GCA_050742335.1 Vicinamibacterales bacterium
GTTGATGATGATGAATCCCGATTCCCGCCTTCGCTGAAGCTACGGCGGGCCGCCGAAGCCTTGGCGGAGGCTGGCCGGTGGCCGGACCGCGCTGCGAGGGCTCGAGCGGCCGCAGCACGCCAGCTCCCCGAGCTGGCGGATTCCCTCAGCCTTCTCGCGCGGTCAGGCGATCCATATCGGCCTGACCTCCATAGGGCTTCATCATCATCAATACACCCGATCTCCAGTGGTAATTCTAACTGCCAGGTCGTTCCGCGGCATCAGAGAAGCAGTCGTACGTAGTGTCCGGCTTTAGCCGGACCATCTAGCGCTGTGCCTCACCCGGCCTACAATAGGTGCACGCATGGCCGAGCACGGCAGCATCTTCAAAGCGATGCTTCAGGAATTCGACGAGGCGGCCCGACTCCTCAAGCTCGATCCCGGCATCTGGAACATCCTCACCCATCCCAAGCGTCAGATCATCGTCTCGTGTCCGGTGCAGATGGACAACGGGGAGATCGAGGTGTTCACGGGATACCGCGTGCAATACAACATCACGCTGGGGCCCGCCAAAGGGGGCATCCGCTATCATCCCGATGTGACGCTCGACGAAGTCACTGCGCTGGCGGCCTGGATGACGTGGAAATGTGCCATCGCGCACATTCCGTTCGGCGGCGGGAAGGGCGGCATCGTCTGCGACCCCACGCGCCTGTCGCGGCGCGAGCTCGAAGCGCTCACCCGCCGCTATGTCGCCGAAATCATCGACGCCATCGGCCCGGAGAAGGACGTGCCGGCCCCCGACGTGAACACCGACGATCAGGTGATGGCGTGGGTCATGGACACCTACAGCATGCACGTCGGCCACACGGAGACGGCCGTGGTCACCGGCAAGCCCATCGAGCTCGGCGGGTCACTCGGGCGCCGCGAGGCTACCGGGCGCGGCGTGATGATTGTGACGCGCGAAGCGGCGAAGCACCGGGGCCTGGACATCACGAACGCCACGATTGCGATCCAGGGATTCGGCAACGTCGGATCGGTGTCGGCCGACCTGCTGTCGCGGCTCGGTGGCAAGATCGTGGCCATCACCGACGCGCGAGGCGGCGTCTACAACCCCGCAGGGCTCGATATCCCGAAGATGCTCGAGTACGCGGCGCAGCACAAGACCATCGACGACTTTCCGGGCGGCGAGCCGCTGACGAACGAGGAGCTGTTCGCCCTCGACGCCGACATCCTGATTCCCGCCGCGCTCGAGAATCAGATCACGATCGAGAACGCCGGCACGGTCCGCGCCAGGATTGTCATCGAGGCCGCCAACGGCCCCACGACCCCCGAGGCGAACAACATCCTTTATGACCGCGGCCTCTTCGTCGTCCCCGACATTCTTGCGAACTCGGGCGGCGTCACGGTGTCGTACTTCGAGTGGGTGCAGGACCGGTACGGCTACTTCTGGGAAGAGAGCGAAGTGAACGCCAGGCTCGAAAAGAAGATGCACGAAGCCTTCCACGACGTGCTGCAGACGTCGCTGAAGTACAACGTGGACATGCGAACGGCGGCGTACATCGTGGCGATTGCACGCGTGGGCACGGTGACCCGGGTGCGCGGCATGTACGCCTGAAATGCCAGTAGTGCACCGCTCTATTGCAGATCTCAGATTGGTCGAATGGAGATTGTTGGCGAATGATGATTTGGCGATTGACGAGTTGAGTTTCGATTCGGCACTCGACACAATCGCCAATCAATTCGAACAATCATCAATCGACAATCTTCAACATTCTTCAATCGACCAATCTGCAATCTGAAATTCGACGGGATTGCTACGAACCAACGCGCAGTGGGACCAGTTCCTTCGCCTCGCCGGTGGCGCCCTTGACGGTGATCTCGACGAGGTACTCACCCGTTGCCACCGATGCCAGGCTCAGGTCGATCTGATGGGTGCCACCGACCGTGGTGGCGGTCACGGGCACGTCGGCCATCTTCTGGCCGCCGCGATTGAGCAGCACCGCTGTCGGCGTCGCGTTGCCATAGACGTCGAAGCGGATCAGCAACCGCTCCGTCCGCGAGAACTCGCGCCCGATCGCCGGCACCGCGTTCGCGTCGCCAGCGACCGTCCGGAAATCGAGTGCGGTGCGCGCGCGATGGACCCGCGGCGTGCTCAGCGCCGCATCCGGCGAGGTGAGATCGGGGACAGTAATCGTACGGATCTCGCTGTCGAGCGTCCCGCCACCCGCGGCCGCCTCCACCGACATGCGCAGCTCCAGGTCGCCGGGCGGCGCGTCGAAGGTGAGCCGCTGAGGCCCCGACGCAGGCGGCGCAGCGGGGGTGGTCGGCGCCCCCGTCGACGCCAGGGCTGCATCAGGCGAACGCCCGCGGAAGACGAGGTCGCCCTTCAAACCGGCCGCAATCACCGAGACACGACCGGGCTGCGGCTGATCGCGACGCGCCCCCGGGGGCTGAGGCAGCGGTTCCCAGATGAGCGTGACGCGCGTCTTGCCCGCCTCGCCCCGCGCCGTACCGACCCACGTCCGCACGTACTTTCCGGCCTGCACCGACGTGGCAATCGAGGCGAGCGCCTGCTGCACGGGCTTTGGCGTATCGGGTGTCACGCGGGTCGACCGCGTGATGTCCTCCGCCGTGAGCGCCCAGTATCCCTTGCGCGACCGAACGTCGACGCCACGCCGTCGCACGCGGACGGTGATCTGGTGGAACTTGCCGTCGGACGGGGCCAGCGTCGAGTTGTACCCCATCAGGTAGTAGTAGCTCGAGTCCCGAACGATCTGCGCGAGACCAGGGCCCAGATCGTTCCGATTCACAATGGCCCGTCCATCCGTCTCGTCGGCGATCGAGCGCAGTGTGTCCTGCGTCATCTGCAGCGCGCGGCGATCCTGATTGGGCCCGACGGCCTCATCGATGCCGAACTCGAACACCGCGAGCCCACGCGGATCGAGCGTATAGATGGCGGCGTTGTTCCGATTCGCCGCGGTGAACACGTCGCGAAGCTGCGAATACAGATCGGATTGGGCAAACCAGGCCGCGGTTTCCTCGCGCGGGTTGTTCTCGCCGATCATCGGATTGCGTGCGCCCGGGTTCTGCCCGAGCGGGCCGAGGGAGGCGTCCGCCGTTCGCAACTGCGGCGGCAGCATCACCGTGAGCCCTTCGCTGACGTAAATGATGGCCTTGCGCCCCTCGCGCAGCCCGCCGAGCCGAGTGGCCAGTCCGCGGAGCGCGGTCATGACGACCTGGTTCCGGATCTGCTCCACGGCCTCGGACGGCGCCCGCGCGTACTGCTCCTCGAACAGGTTGCGCGGCCGGTAGTCGAACTTGCGCCCTTCGAACCGTTCGATCGCACTCACGACGGACGCCATGTTCCGCGTGAACGAAATGCCGTCGAGCGGTGTCAGCGGGTACATGATCCCGACGACGTCGTTCGGCCGAAGCTGCGTCTGAACGAAACGGACGAGCGGCTCCTTCACGGCCAGCGAGTTGCCAAGTCGAACGTGGTAATCGTCGAAGAAGAACACGAACAGCCGCACGTCGTCGCGCGAGATCTCCAGCTCCTCGTCGATCCGGTTGCGCAGCTCGCGCGGCGGCGGATCTCCGGGCCGCGGATTGCCGTCCACGCGAACTAACCGGAACTGTTCGATCGTCTGCGGCTTGCCGTCTTCGAGCACTTCGAAGTCGGCCTGGCTGAGATCGGTGACCGGCTGCCCCTTCCCATCGTGGACCATGGCGTCCACACGGACGAAATTGACGCCAGCCCGGAAAGTGGGCTGCTGCGGCGTGTCGGTCTGTTCGGGCGGGGCGTCGGTCTGCTCGGGCGGCTGGGCGGGGGCGCCCGTCTGTTGCGCGCCACCGGCCTGCGCGGCACCTGCCTGCGGTGCGGCCTGCGGCCGGCTCGTGCCGGCCTGCATCACACCAAGGGTAACGGCCAGGAAGATGGCGATCGGCGCGCGGCTCATATCTGTCGGACTCCGCCTTTTCCGCGATAATACCACCCTGAAAGTCAACGGCACGGAGAATTGCGCTGTGCATCTCCCGTGCCGCGACGCCGACCAGCCAGGGCTCTGCCCTTGATATCCTTGCAGAGCCCTCGGCTGGTCGACAGTGTCTGCTTTGGCGCGCTCCGCGCGCCAGGACCGCTATGCGAGTCGCAACGAGTACACAATTCGCGTTCGGAGCCGCGTAGCGGTCCCGTGCAGCAGGCCGATTCCGCGCGCGGACTGACCACCTTACAGGAAGACGAGTCCCTGTTCCGCGACAGCGTGTACGAGTTCGCGGACCGCGAGATCCGCCCCACCGTGCGAGCGATGGATGAGCAGGCGGCGATGCCACGCCAGCTCATCGACCGGCTGTTCGAGCTTGGCGTGATGGGCATCGAAGTCCCAGAGGCGCAGGGGGGCTCCGGGGCGGGGTTCTTTCACGCCGTGCTCGCCGTCGAGGCGCTCTCGCGCGTCGACCCGTCCGTGGCCGTCCTGGTCGACGTGCAGAACACGCTGGTCATCAACGCGCTGCTCCGGTGGGCATCCGGCGACCTGCAGCAACAGTATCTGCCGCGCCTCGCCCGCGGCACTGTCGGCGCGTACGCGCTGTCGGAGGCCGGATCGGGCAGCGACGCCTTCGCGCTGGCAACGCGCGCGTCCGAGAGCGATGACGGTTTTGTGTTGAACGGCCGCAAGCTGTGGATCACCAACGCCCACGAGGCGGACCTCTTCATCGTCTTCGCCACCGTCAACCCGGAGGCCGGCTATCACGGCATCACGGCGTTTGTCATCGAGCGCGGATTCCCCGGGTTCTCGGTTGGCAGGAAAGAGGACAAGCTCGGCATCCGCGCCAGCAGCACGTGCGAGCTGCTGCTGGAGGAGTGCCGCGTGCCGCGCAGCCACGTGCTCGGCGACATCGGACGGGGATACAAAGTGGCCATCGAGACGCTCAACGAGGGGCGCATCGGCATCGGCGCGCAGATGATCGGCCTCGCACAGGGCGCGATCGATCACGCCGTGCACTACGTGAAGGAGCGCAAACAATTCGGGAAGGCCATTGCCGAATTTCAGGCGGTGCAGTTCGAGCTGGCGCGCGCCGCCACCGAGCTCGAAGCCGCCCGGCTCATGGTGTACAACGCGGCGCGGCTGCGCCAGGCGGGCGACCCGTTCGTCAAGGAAGCCGCCATGTGCAAGCTCTTCTCGTCCGAAGTGGCCGAGCGCGTCACGTCATTGGCAGTGAACCTGTACGGCGGGTACGGGTTCGTGAAGGACTATCCGGTGGAAAAGCTGTACCGCGACGCGAAGGTCGGACAGATCTACGAAGGGACGTCCAACCTGCAGTTGCAGACGATCGCGAAACAAATCCTCGGCGGGCCCTAAAGACTTCTACAGCTACCGAGCCACAAGAGCACTCAGAGCACCATAGCGAAATTACGATGGCGGGTCCCGGCACCGGACAGCCCCACCCGTGCTCGGCGCCCAAACCACTTGTCACGAGAGTGGCGCCTGCGGCGCGGGCGGGGCGGCCCCGTCCGGCCCCGTCCGGCGCCACCCGCGAGCCGTACTTTCGTAACGCGCTCTTAGTCTCTGTGCCTCCGTGTCTCTGTGGCCCGTGGCTAATTCACCGTCCAGAGCGCGAGCGTCGAGACGTCCTTGACGA
>JBOGIR010000533.1:0-30442 GCA_050742335.1 Vicinamibacterales bacterium
AGCGTACCGACCGTGCGTCGCACCGGCGACAGGCGCCATTTCCAGAGGTCCACGGGATACGGCGACAGCCACGAACTGGCGACCGCCGCTCGGAATCTGGCATCACCGCGTTTCGGGACGACATAGGGAATCGAGATGACGCGATGACAGTGTGAGAGCCGGCGGGCCAACCCGTCAGGGTCATCGCCAGCACCGTGCGTCGTCAGGATCGTCACGCGGTGACGGCGCGCCAGCTCCGAGACGATCTGCAGGCTGCGGACGCGCCCGCCGGTAGTGGCGGGCCAGAGGCCGCCCATCTTCACCCAGAGAATGTGCATGGTAGGTGAGTGGTGACACTTCGTGACTTCGTGGTTTGAAAGGGCAACGCGTCGAGGAAGCGGCGGCACCAGAGCTCGAACGACAGCACCGTCCAGAGCTGCAGGTCGAGCGCCCGGCCGCGGTCGTTGAGCCGCAGCAGCCGGTCGATGTACCGGAGGTCGAAGACCCCGCGCTGCCGGCAGGTGTCCGACAGGAGAAGGTCGCGTGCAAACTCTGCGAGATCGCGTCGAAACCAGTGGGCCAGCGGCACGGCGAACCCGTGCTTCGGCCGGTCGATGATGGCGTCGGGCAACACGCCGCGCAGCGCCCGCTTGAACAGATACTTCGTGGTGCCGTCGCGGAGGCGGAATCGCGCCGGCACGGTGGCGGCAAATTCCACCAGCGTGTGGTCGAGCAGCGCCGGCCGCGCCTCGATCGAGTGGGCCATCGTCATCCGGTCGACCTTGGTGAGGATGTCGAGCGGCAGATAGTGCGTGAGGTCGCGGTACTGAAGGGCCCACAGCCAGTCGTCACCGGCAGCACCCAGCGTTGAGAGCCCGTCCGCCCACGGATTGTGCCGCCTCACCTCGTCGAGCGCGTCGCGGCGGAACAGCCGGGGAAGCTCGTCGGCATGAAACAGCGACGAGGCGTCGAGATACCGGCTCGGCCCCGTAAGAGCCAGATGCCGGAGGAACCGGCGGCCGTACATGCCGTGCGGCATCAGGGCGCCGATCGCGCCGGCGCATCGCTTGATCGGACGGGGCAGCCCGTCGTACGCGCGTTCCCGCCCCTCGACCACGTATTTGTCGTAGCCGGCAAACAGCTCGTCGCCGCCGTCGCCGCTCAACACCACCTTCACGTGCTCGGAGGCGAGCTTCGACACGATGTAGGTGGGGATGGCCGACGTGTCGCCGAAGGGTTCGTCGAGGTACCACGTGAGGTCCTCCACCGTCTGCACGACGTCGGGACGGAGGACGAGGTCGTAGTGATCGGTGCCAAACTGCGCCGCCACGGCGCGGGCGTGCGCCAGCTCGTCGAAGCCGGCTTCGGCAAAGCCGATGGAGAACGTCTTCAGGCGTCCAGCGGCCGGCTTTGCCATCATGGCCACCACGGCGCTCGAGTCGATGCCGCCGCTCAGAAACGCGCCCACGGGCACGTCGCTGATCTGATGCGCGGTCACGGCGTCGTGCAGCCGCTCCCGCAGGCGCTCGACGAGGGTGTCTTCGCTGGCGGACTCGTCCGGCTCGCACGTCACGTCCCAGTAACGCTCCACTCGCAGCGGCCGATGCGGCGTGGCGACCGCTACCCGGGCGGGTTCGAGCTTGGCGATGCCACCGACAATGCTCTGGTCGGCGGGTGTGGCCAGGAACGTGAAGAGGTGCCCGACCGCCTGCCAGCTCAGCGATCGATCCATGCCGTCGAGCTGAAGCAGAGGCTTGAGCTCCGACGCAAACGCGAGCTGACCGTCGCGCTCTGCGTAGTAGAGGGGCTTGATGCCAAGGCGGTCGCGCGCGAGCAGCACCTGACGCCGGCGGCTGTCCCAGATGGCAAACGCGAACATACCTCTGAGGTAGTTGACGCACCGGGGGCCGACATCCTCGTACAGATGCACGATCGTTTCGGTGTCGGTGGACGTCCGCAGCGTGTGTCCCCTGGACTCGAGCTGACGGCGCAACTGCGGGTAGTTGTAGATTTCGCCGTTGAACACAATCCACACCGAGCAGTCTTCGTTCGAGATCGGCTGGTGGCCCTTGTCGAGGTCGATGATGCTCAGCCGCCGCATCCCGAGCGCCACACCGTCGCCCAGGTAGATCCCTTCGTCGTCCGGGCCACGGTGGACCATGGCGCCGCACATCGCCCGGATCTCGTGTTCGAAGATCGGGCGCCGGTCCCAGCGGATGATGCCGGCAATTCCGCACATAGATGGGTGCCTAGTGCTTGGTGTACGTGTCCGGCTTTAGCCGGACCGGCGACGGGTCCGTTTAAAGGCGGACACTACGTACCGACTGGCGACGTGGCGCCGTCCTGACGTACGTAGTGTCCGGCTTTAGCCGGACCGTGATCAGTACGTGGTGTCCGGCTTTAGCCGGACCTTGCTCGTGCCGGCTTTCAGCCGGACCACAGACAGCGCGGCCGACTTCCGGAGCGCGGCGGGGACACCGCTCGTCAGGAGCGCGTAGGTCGCCGCGTAGATCGCCGCGCCGGCGACGAACGTGACGAGCGGCGGCCACTCGACGGTGGCCTGGAGCCATCTGACCGGCACGACGGAGAGAACCGAAATCGCCGCAATGCCGGCCAGACGCCGCCAGGGAAGCGCGCCGCCAAGCCCGGTGTGCATGAGCGAGGCGACACGCACGACGCCCAGTGTCTTGGTCGTCGTCAACCCGAGCAGCGTGACGAGGACGGCGCCGGCCAAACCGAATGACGAGAGAAACCCGCCAATCAGACCCGCGACACAGACGAAGCGGACGAGGTTCATGACGAGCAGGAACCGCGTTTGCGCATACACCCGAAGCACCGCGTCCACCGCCATCACCGCCGGCAGCATCGTCAGGACCCACACGACGAAAATGGGAATGCTGGCGGCGTACGTGGTGGTGAAGAGGCCGACGATCAGGTTGTGCGCTCCGGCGATGAGCAGCGCCGCGAGCGGAAAGATCAGAAGCGCCAGGCGGCAGACGGTGTCGTGCCAGAGCGCCACCGCCGCCGGTCCGCGCGGCAGATCGGCCATCTTCACCATGAGGACGTTCACGGTCGAGGTGACGATCAGGTCGTACAGGGGAATCTGCAGACAGCCGATCGCATAGACGGCGAACGTGGCGGCGTCGAAGCGTGCGGCCACGACGTACTGGTGGTAGTTGATGAGCACCACTTCGATGCCGACCGCCAGCGCAAACGGCAGGGCGTAGGCCAACTGCTGCCGCCAGAGTGAGGCGTCCACTCGAAGCTCGCGGCCGCAAACACGCCATACGGCCACCACCGTGGCCGCCAGCCGCAGCCCGGCAAACACCGTGGCGCCGATGAACACCGCCTCGAGGCTGCCGACGAGCAGCGCCGGGGCGACAAACAGCAGCGTCCGTACGATGTCGGAGATCGCATATGTCACGGCCGCCGCCAGGTGCTGGCACCGCGACACCATCACAATCTCGAGAACGGTGGTCGTCAGCATGAACGTGAGGAAGAGTCCGAGCAGTACCGCATGTGCCGCAAGATCCGGATTCATCCACCCGGCAAGTGCCGGGCGCGCGAGGTAGAGCACCCCGATGGAGGCTGCGCCCACCAGCGCGAGCGTCGCGATGGCGTTGCCGGCATATCGGCCGGCAAGATGGGGCGCCTTGGGCACGAAGTAGTAGAGGCTTTCCGCCATGCCGAGCTGCAGCACGCCGTACAACGTGGCGTAGATCAGGAAGAACTGCTTGTAGACGCCGAAGATGGCGGGGTCGAACAGGCGAGCCAGCACGATGCCGATCGCAAACGACGCCGCCAGACCGACGCTCCGGCCCGTGACGAGCAGCAGGGCGGGACGCGACGTGCTATCCATGCGCCTCGACCTTTCCCGCGTGCACGCGCGCGCACCGGCGCGCGGGCGGCCAGAGATCCTGGACCTGACAGTTCAGGATGGCCGGAGAGAAACGGCCGTCGGCGTCAACCGACGAGCCCTGCCACAACAGCAACCGTTCGATCGTGAGGCCCGGATGCCGCACGTCGCCGTGCCGGCACGCCGTGTACGCGAACTCGTATCCCGCGCGCTGCACGGCCTCGACGATGGCGGGGGTGAATTGGCCACCGGGATAGGCGAAGTGCCTGATCGGCTCGCCGAGGTAGCGTGCGAGCCGCCGCTTCGACCCCGTGAGCTCTTCGACCACGACATCGAACGTCTCGGTGGGCAGGGACACATGGCTCTTGGTGTGCGAGCCAATCGTGATCCCCGCCTTGCTCATTTCAGCGAGCTCCGCCCAGCTGAGGATCAGCGGGACGTGACGAAATCCGTTGCCGACGGTGGCTTCGAGGCCGTCCATGAGGCGGTGCACGTCGGCGAGCGGGAGTTCCGGGAGGATCGACGAGACGGCGAGCAGGGGATTGTGCATCGCCACCGGATTCCGTGTGATGCATGCGGCCGGGAGCCGAAGCGCGTGGAAGAGGCCGGTGAACTCGCGCAGCGGATCGCCCCACGTCGCAAACGCCTTCGTGATCAGGTGGTACAGCTTGTCGTGAACCTGCCAGAACGGTTTGCCGACGAGATCGGTCACGACGAAGACGCCCGCCGGGATCCCTTTTCGCTTCAGCACGGGGAACGCCTGCTCGTACACGTCACGGTAGCCATCGTCGAACGTCACCGCGGCGACCGGTCGGGTGAGACGCCTGCCGCCGGCGACGTGCTCGCCGATGTCGTCCAGCGTGCCGAAGGTGAAGCGGCGGCCGATACAGTCGAGATGCCGCTCGAACATCCTGGTGCTGATCAGCATGCTCGGCATCTCGGTTCGAGCGGCGGCTCCGAAGTCCTCGACCACGCGGTGGTAGCCGAGCACGAGCGGCCGATCGGCCCTGCGTGCCAGGGACGAGGCGAAGCCGTGCGCGTGCGCCCGCGAAATGGTCGACGCCAGCGCGTCCTTGAGACGCGAGCGCCAGCGGGTCGGGGATCTAGGCCAGGGGTGAGTTGACATGGACATGTGGAAACCGTCGTTCACACTTCTGGGTTCTCAGTGCTCAGTTCGTGTTCAGGTTCGGTTCGGAGTTCGAGGTTCGACAGTTCGATGTTCGGACAGCCGCTCGTCTGGAACACCGAACCGTGAACAATGAACCCGGAACCGAACGTGAACACGAACCGAGAAGCGAGAACTGAGAAGCGTGAACGACACGATGCACGAAGGTCCCGAGCCGTCGTCGCGCTTCGACTGCCGCATGATGGAACCTGCCGCCGAGATGCGGGGGGAACAGATGAATCTGTTGCAGCGCTCGCGCGTCGGCAGTCCAGAGCCACTTGTACGGCTCTGTCCCCCACAGCAGATCGAAGGTATGCATCCCTTCATCGAGGGCCGCACGAATCGTGAGGGCCATCAGCACGAGGCCGATGCCATGGCGCTCGTAGCGGTCGTCGAATCCGTGCTGATAGAAATGGAACTGGCCGTTGTAGCCGAAGCCGTACATCACGGCCGCGGTGACGCCGTTCAGCCGAAGCGTGTACATCCGCAGCCAGCCCGACGCGAGCATCCGCTGCGTCGCCTCGTCGTGAAAGACGCGCAGCGCGGGCGTGAGAAACGCCGTGGAGCCGCCATGGGCCCGAAACCGCCGCTCGTGAAAATCGAAGAGCGCCGATAATGCGTCGCGCCGTGCGGGCTCGGCCGCGACCGGCTCGAATGTCGGCTCGAACTGCTGCGCGAGCGCTCTGAGACGGCGCCGCACGTTGGCGCGATGCGCGGCGCCGCGTGTGGCCAGATAGGAGTCCCACGTGTGACCCGCAAGGTCGATGACCGGGCAGGTTCCGTTCGGCACCGTTGACGCCGTCCACCCGTCATGGCGGAGCCGATCGGCGACGTCCGCAATTGTCGAGCGTTCGAGGACATGGTCCAGCCGCAGCGCCCGCCGCTGCCGGCCGAGGACGCGCGCGACCGCCGGCAGGGCGTCGGCCTCGTGTCCCGCCCGCACGATGACATCCAGATAGTCGGAGCCGGCGTGCCCCGTGCCGAGGAACTCGAGACGCGGGATCCAGCCGAACGCGCGCGTGGCCATCAGCGGCGCCACCGCCATCAGCCGGTTGTCCGACCAGGCCGCGACGGTCTGCAGAGCGGCCGTCCCCCTCAGGTGCGTCCACCAGGTGTGCAGCCACTCCCAGGTGAGAAACGGGTGGTTCGCGGCGCTGGCGCACAACAGCTCGTTCCAGTGCGGGCGGAGCGCTGCCAGTCCCGAGAGATCCTCGATGCACTCGACTCTCGTGATTCCGCGCAGGGCCGCTGGGGCGAGCGCGAGGTCGGCGACGGGCGTCATCGGACCGCTCTCCCCGCGATGAGGTCCGACACCTGCCGCGCGACGTACGTCACCTGCTGCAGGCTCAGATCCTGGTGAATCGGCAGCTCGATCACATGCGCACGCAGGAACCTCGCGTCCTCGGACATTTCCCCTCCCGATTCCGTGCTCTCGTTCCAGAACTCGAGCGCCTCCACGCCACGCCGTTGCAGCGCGGAGGCCGCGGCGTGCTTGCTTGGGACGAGAACCGGAAAGAACAGCGGACACACGCCATCCGGCAGATGTGGAAACAGGCGGACGACGCGCGTGTCGAGCAGCGAGTCGAGGAGCCGGTAGTTGTCCATCCGGCGCTGACGAATGTCGTGCATGTCGAACCGGTCGAGCAGCCGCGTGGAGACCGGCGACATCGCCAGATCGACCTCGTCGAGGTTGAAGCCGATGTCGCCGACGTTGGCGCGACGCACCTCCAGTGCGCCCGCCACCAGGCCGAGCGCGCGTTTGGTCAGGTGCAGCGCCGCGCCCACGCCGTTCGCCCGGCCACGGATGCGCTGCACCAGCAGCTCGGCGGTGCGCCCCATCACCGACGCCGACCCTGCGTCATGAAGCTGCAGGCGGTCGAGCGCGCCGAGGCGCGGCCCGTTCTGGATGAGCAGCGCGCCGTTCGGCAGCGGCAGCGTCTTGTACAAACAGAAAACCGACCAGTTCCCGAAGCTGCCGAGCGGTCGGCCATTTACCTCGCTGAGGAGCGACAGCGCGCAGTCTTCGACGAGCAGCATGCCGCGCCGCCGGCAGACATCGACGAGCGGTGCGATCGGCTGCGGCCACCCGATGTAATGGATCACGTAGAGCAGGTCCGGGCAGCAGCGATCGCACAGCCGCTCGATCGCCTCGGGATCGAGCTGCATGCGCCGGTCGATCCGGTAGTAGTGAAGGCGGGCGCCCGCCGCGCGCATCGCCAGAATTTCGTTGCCGCTGTTGTAATCGGGCGCCAGCACCGTCAGGTGCGGGTTGTGCTCGACCAGCGCGCGACATACGTGATAGATGGCGTTGCGCGCTCGGTAGAAGGACAGCCGTCCGGGGACGTTCAGCGGATAGCTCGACGTCACGTCCTCCGGCGCGGGGCGGAGCAGATCGACGGCCGACAGACCTTGGTACGTCGGGACGAACATGCCGGTCACGCCCGCCATCGCTTCACCTCCGGTCCCCACTGAAACTTGAGGGCGTGCAGCAGACGCGCGCGCATCGACCCGGCGAACACGAACAGCCACTCGTGGCCGCGGGTGGTGGAGGTCCATTCGAGCTTCCAGGGCTCGGTGTCGCCGAGGAAGTCCACTTCAGTGAGCCCGCGCTCGCAGGCATGCCGAATGGCGAAATAGGTGAGCAGCTTGAACGGCGCGCAGGCGGCGTATTCGGGGTCGTATCCCGTCTTGAAGAGGAACAGTCGGCGCCGGAAGCAGGCGCCGTACGACGTGGCAATCCGGCGCCCCGCCACGTGCAGGAAGAGCAGGTGCAGCCAGCCGGCTTCGGTCCCACGGTCGATGAGCGCCGAATAGAAGCGGAGCACGGCGGGGTCGCACTCGATCGCCGTGCCCGCCTCCTGCTTCCAGCCCGAGGCCTCGAGCCGCCACGCGTCGGCGGATGCTGCCTGAATCGCATCGCGATCGATCAGCACCTCCAGTTCGATCTCGCCAAGACGCGTCGCCCTCGACAGACGATTGCGCAGGTTCGATCGGAACTTCGCGGACAGCCCGTTCCAGTACGTGTCCCAGGTGCCGCTCAACGTGACGAACGGCGAGTCGCTGCTCGCCCAGACACCGGTCCGGCAGCCACTGGCCGCCGCAAGCGCCGAGAGCGCGACGCACGTGGGCGACGCACGTTCGAGCTGGCTGAACAGAAGGACATCCCACGTGTCGCAAGCGCGGTGAAGAGCGTTCCAGATGGCGCGATACGACTCCTCGGGATGCGACGCGACAATCACGTCGGTGCGCGGCGTGTGGTCGTTCTGGATGAAGCGGATGCGGCGCACCGGAACGCCGTGCATCACCACCGACTCGCGCATCAACGGGGCAATGGCGGCGATACGGTCGTCGACACGGACGATCAGGAGATGGAGCGTGGCACCGGCGCCGAACGTGTCCCACCAGCAGCGCACCCACTCATGGCGAACAAACGGGTGCGCCACGGCGGCGCGGTCGACGGCGTCGTTCCACGGCCGCTCGAGCGCGAGGAACGCGCCGTAATCGGTGACGACGTCCACGCTGCAGTCCTGAGTGGTGGAGAGCGGAGGGTGGGTCGTGCCCCACGCGGCCGCCGGAATGGTTGAGGGAACGGGCATCATGCAGACACCGGGAGCGGCAGGCCGCGCTTGCGTGCCAGAAGCTCCAGATACAGCTCCTCGGTGGCGCGCACCATGCGCTCCACCGAGAAGTGGTCGCGAATGAAGTGACGGGCCGCTCGCCCGAGCCCGGTCGCCAGGACACGGTCGTCGAGCAGTTGCGCGATCGCCGCCGCCAGCGCCGCCGCCTCACCGGGCGGCACGAGCAGACCGGTTCGCCCGTCGGCGAGCGCCTCCGGCGTCCCTCCCACGCGCGTGGCGACCGTCGGCGCGCCCGCCGCCATCGATTCGAGCAGCACGTTCGACAGCGCCTCGTTGAGCGACGGCATGACCGACACATCGGCGGCGGCGAGCACCGCCGCCACGTCCGAGCGCAGACCGGTGAAGACGATGCGGTCCTCGACGCGCCGGGCAGTTGCCAGTTGCTTCAATTCGTCGAGATAGGCCTGCTGGCTCGGGGCGGTCTCGCCGACGATGAGGAAACGCGCGTCCCGGCTGCGCGACTTGAGAATGGCGGCCGCCTCGATGAGCTGCTCCAGCCCCTTGAAGCGCGTGAGGCGCGAAACGGCCACGACGAGCGGCGTGCCGTCCGGCACCCGGAGCTCGCGGCGGATGCCATCAGGATCGGCCGGGTCGCGGAACCGTGTCAGGTCGACACCGTTCCTGATGACGACGATCCGGGACGGCTCGTACCCTTCGCCGATCAGCCAGTCCTTGACGGCGTCCGCATTCACGAGCACGCAGTCGGCGAACCGGCACGCGTAGCGCTGCACCCGCTTCTGCATCGGTGTCAGATAGGGCGCGCAGTCGCGAATCGATGCGATGACGACTGGCGCCACGAGCCGCGCGGGCGGGACCGCGAAGACGTTGCCGTAGAAGTTGTAGGCGTGCACGATCTGGATGCCCCTGCGGGCGATGTGCCGCGCCAGCCTCGCCTGCTGGACCAGCACGCGCACGCTGCGAAACGTCGTCACCTTGTACTCGGACAGCGGGATGCGCCGGTCGGTGATCTCCTGCACGAACGGCCCCCAGCGCCGCAGACAGGCGAACTCGAGGTCGAAGCGAAGACGGTCGAGCCGGCGGCTGAGCGCCATGAACTGGTTTTCGGTGCCGCCGCACATGAGCGTCGGCACCACCTTCAGAATGCGGGCGGCGCTCATCGCACACCCCCGGCGGGCTGCGGCACCATCGCCGCAGCCCGGTGCGTATTGCGCAGCGCCACCGCCAGCCCGGCGACGCAGAAGAAGTAGAACTGGTACGCGATCGGGTGGAACATCGCCGCCACGCCGAACGCCACGAGCGAGATCTGCACGCCGGAGGCGAGCGGCTGCAGCGCCCGCAAGGAAGGGTCGGCGGCCGCGCGTCGTCCCGCGGCCCGGGCCGTCCGGTAACAGGTCAGGTGCAGCCACGCGAAGAGCAGCAGCCCGGGCAGGCCGAGGTCGACGCCGTACTGCAGATACGCGTTGTGCACGCGCCGCCACGTGTCGATGCCCCGCTCGTCGTTCATCACGAGAATGTCCTGGCCGATGCCGGCGCCGACGATCGGATGCTTCGCAATGAGCCCGGCTGCCACCCTGGTGTCCCTCCACCGGCCCTGGGCCGACCCCGTCAGGTCCTCGTGAATGTGGGCGATGGTGCCGATCCGCGTGAGATACCCGTCGGGCAAGGCCCGCGGCACGCACAGCGCGAGCAGCACCAGCGCAATCGCCGTCGCCAACGCATGGCGTCTGACGAGCACGGCCAGGAACCACACGAAGCTCGCCCCGAGTGTGAGGAAGCCTGCACGTGAAAACGTCAGGATGACGGCGGCGACGCTCAACAGCATCGTGGCGAGGGCGAACAGGCGTGTCGGGCCGCGCGTGCTGAACGCGAGTGCACCGGTCAGCGGAATGATCAGGTTGAGCATCAGCGCCAGATCGTTCGGGTTGGCCGTGAGCGCGCCGGCATAGCCGGTGATCCGGGAGAACCCGCGCACGCCCGTGGAGAGGACGTCGCCGGCGAGAAAGTTGGCTACGCCGGTGGCGGCCAGCGGAATCGCGCACCATGTGAGCGTCCATGCGAGGATGCGCATCCGTCCGGTGGTGGTGACAACGGTCCCCAGCAGCCAGAAGAACGCGATCGCTTTCAGGTAATGGTCGGTCAGCACGCGCACGCTGCCGCCGGGCCACACGGACAACGGCAGCGTCAGGATCGACCAGCCGACGAGCGTCAGCGCAATGCCGAGCTCCGGCGACAGCGACGCGATGGGCCGGCGGCGCGCGGTGCGCTCGACGACGTGCGCCGCCATCGCCAGGCCCGCGGCGAGAAAGGCGATGCGGATCGCCTTGAGCGCCGGGAACCAGGCCTGCGGCGACAGCAGCAGGATGGCGGTGAAGGCGACCAGCGCGCCAAAGGCGACACGGCTGCCAGGCGCCGCCAGCACGCGCGCCGGCGCAGGTCGCGCCTGCCACCACGGAACCATTTCCAGTGTCATGACTCTCGCAGCTCAACTGAGGTTCAACGTACGTAGTGTCCGGCTTTAGCCGGACCGTCACGGGTCCGCCTGAAGGCGGACACTACGTACGACTCGGAAAGGTCCGGCTCAAGCCGGATACGGCGTACGGCCGCCGCACGGCGCTGGCGCCCGTCCCGAACAGGCACGTCCCCACCGTTTCAAGCAGAATCCGCGCGTCCAGCCAGAGCGATCGGTTCTTGATGTAGAACAGGTCGTACCGCATCTTCTCGGTTTCCTCATCGAGGTTGTTCGCGTAGCCGTAGCGCACCTGCGCCCAGCCGGTCACGCCTGGACGGACGCTGGATCGCAGGTCGTAGTAGGCAATGCGGTCCATGAAGACGCTGTGATTGCAGGTGGGATGCGGCCGGGGGCCGACCAGATTCATCTCGCCGCGCAGCACGTTCACCAGTTGCGGCAGCTCGTCCAGCCTGAACCGCCGCAGCCATCGCCCGAGGCGGGTGATGCGGTGGGCGTTGTCGATCACCCACTCGGATCTCGCGTTGGCGCACGGATGCATCGTGCGGAACTTGATCAGGTCGAAGGGGTGCCCGTCGCGACCCGCACGCTGCTGGACGAACAGCACCGGACCGCGCGAGTCGAGCGTGATGGCCACGGCCAGCGCCACGAGCAGCGGCGCCACCAGCACCAGGGCGACGGCGGCGAGTGCGATGCTGACGAGGCGGGCCAGCGTCTCTGCCGCCCCATGGTTCCGGAATCCCTTGGCCATGATGAGCCCGCTCGGACGCAGCGCTTCGATCGCGATTTTTCCCGTGAGGCGTTCGTAGAACTCGAGCGCGTCCTCCACGAGGATCCCCTTGACGCGCCATTCGAGCAACGACTGCAGCGGCAGACGCTTGCGCCGGTCGGCGGCAGCCACGACGATGCAGGCCGGCCTGACCTGCTCGACGATGTCGCCGAGCGCGTCGCACGGGCCGAGCCAGCGTGCAGCGTCGGGCGTCCCGGCCTCCGGTCGCCCATCCTCGACGATGCCGGCAACCGAATACCGCGAGCTGCGCGCCGATTCGATCTCCTGGACCAGCTTCGAGGTCATCGGTCCGAACCCGAGGATCAGCACGCGCTCGGTTCTCGCCCGGAATGAGGTGAGCCTGGACACGGTCATGCCTGGCCGGCCCCCCGGGGCGGCTCTGGGAAGTACTCGCGGTAGTACGAGTCGTAGTACCCGAAGAGCGGTCGCGCGTCGCGGTTGAACACGATGCCAAGCACCTTCGAGTCGTCCACCATGTTGAGTGCCTCGCCCAGCAGCTTGCGGGGCGTCTGGTTGGCCGCCACCACCATCAGCACGCCGTCGACCGACTTGGCCAGCAGCGCCGAGTCGAACACGGGAAGCAGGGGAGGCGTGTCGAGCACGACGTAGGCGTACCGGCACCGGGCCTCGTCGAGGAACAGGTCGAGCCTGGGCGACCGCAGGATCTCACTGACGCCGCGGCGAGCGACGCCCGCCGGAACGATCGCCAGGTTGAACGCGTCGACCCGTGTCACCAGCTGGGCGAGTCCGAGGCTGCGGTCGCTCAGCGCATCGGCCAGCCCGGGCTGCCCGTCGGGGAGCCCGAACAGCCTGGCGATGGACGGTCGCCGCAGATCGGCGTCGATGAGCAGCACGGGTTCGTCGGAACCACGCGCGAGCGCGCCGGCCAGGTTGACGGCGGTCACCGTCTTGCCGTCGCCGGCCGCCGGACTGCTGATGGCGATCACCTTCACCTCGCGCGCACGCGCCAGGCGCTCAATGGTGAGGCGCAGGCCCTGGTACTGCTCGGCGGCGAACGAGGCCGGCGCCGTGAGGCTCACGAGGTGGGCGTCGTGGACGCCTGGTGTGGTGGGGGTGGGTTGCATGGATATCTCCAGGCCTACACCGGAGCTCAGTTGTGTTGATGATGTTGAATCCCGATTCCGGTGGCCGGACCGTGCTGCGAGGGCTCGAGAGGCCGCAGCACGCCAGCTCCGTGAGCTGGCGGATTCCCTGAGCCTTCTCGCGCGGTCAGGCGATCCATGTCGGCCTGACCTCCATAGGGCTTCATCATCAACAACACAACCGATCTCCGGTCTAGAAGCCGATCAGGCGAACGAGCTGCGCGTTGTCGCGCGCCAGGTAGGCCGCGGTGCCGGCGACGAGCGCGATGGCCGCCAGCGTCGTGACCGTGGCGAGGGCTGTCTTCAGCTTGTGCGTTGCCGGCATCGGCCCGATGGGCGGAATCGACACGAGCACCGGCACCGTCGTGTAGTCGCGAATCTCGTCGACGGTGTGAAACGCGTGGTCGAATTGCTCTCGGAGAGAAACGGCGACCGCGGCCGCCGCGGCCGCCAGCAGCAGGCCCAGGATCAGGAGGTGGAAGCGGTTCGGCGCGGCAGGACCTTCGGGCGGCAGCGCCGGCTCGAGCACGCGAAACGTCTCGCCGGAGCGGTCCGTTTCCATGCTCTCGGTGAGCTGCGCCTCGTCATACCGCGTGAGCAGCGAGTCGTACTGTTCCTTGGCCGCCGTGTAGTCGCGCGTCATCAGGGCGTAGTCCTGCTGCCGCTGGGGCGAGCTCTCGAGTCGCTGTTCGAACGACGCGATCGTCCGACGGATCGCGGTCTCTTCCTGCCGCAGCCTGGCGATCTCTGCGTCGAGGTGGTCGAGGGTGCGCCGGCGCACCTGCGGCGTTGGGACACTGGGGCCCACGCCGGCGGCCGCGCGCGCCGCGTCTTCCGCCTGCTGGCGTTGGCGCCCCTCCTCGGCGTCCGCGGCCTGGTAGTCGCGCTCCAGCACCGCAAGCTGCTCGCGCAGACGGACCACGTCCGGATGCCGTTCGGTGAACTGCGCCTCCGCTTGCGCCAGTTGCAGCTTGATGTCGTCGATCCGCCTCAGGCGCTCGATCCCCTCCGGCGAGATGTCGCCCACGCCGAGCACGTGCGCGACGTTCGGGTCGCGCAGGCCGTCGAGCAGCCTGTCGCGCTGTTCGATGATCCGAATCTGCTGTTCGCCGTTCAGTCGCAGCTGCGTGTTCAGGCGTTCGAGCGTCGCCAGGTTGACGCCCACCTGCTGGGGCAGCTCACCGGTATAGCGGTTCGTGAACGCCCGCATCGCACCATCGTGACGGTCGAGCTGTGCCTTCGCCTCGGCAAGCTGCTGCCGGAGGAAGTCGGTCGTCCGGATCGCCTCGTCGGTGCGCATCCGCTGGTTCTGCTGCACGTAGAAGGCGGCGACCGCGTTGGTGACGTCGGCCACCACCTCGCGCGAGTCGCCCGTGTAGCTCAACGTGAACGACACGGTCTTCGTGCGGCCGCTGATCTGTTCCGGACCGGCCGGCTGAACGGAGATGTCGTTGCGCGCCTGGGTGAGCACCTCTTCGACGCTGGCCCGCCTTCGAACATCGGGGTACAGATTGAAGCGGTCGATCAGCGCCACCAGTCGATCCCGGCTGAGCGTCTCCTGCTTGATGACGTACAACCGGCTCTCGAGCTCGCCGCTGACGGGCGTACGCACCACCGCTTCGGAGATGGGGCGCTCGACCACGACGAGGGCGGTGGCGCGGTACAGGTCGGGCAGATAGAGCGCAAACGACACCGCAGCCGCGAGCACGACGGCGAAGACGGCGGCCGCCAGCAGCGCCCGCCTCCGCACGATCTCCACGATGCGGAGCGCCACCGGGTCGTCAGGAGCGGTCGAGAGCATGTCGTGCGACATTGACGCCTCTCAAGGGACAACGATGATGTCGCCGGACTGGACGAAGAAGTTGTCCTGCTCGGAACCTTCGGCGACTTTCCGGTAGTTGAACGGAATCCGTTTCGTGGTGGCGCCGTTCTGGCGCAGCACGACGATACGGCCGCGGTCGGCGAATTCGGTGAGCCCCTGGGCGCGGGCGATCAGTTCGAGGACGGTGGCCGCGCTGTTGACCTCGTAGTGGCCGGGCATGCGGACGGCGCCGAGCACCGCCACCTTCACGCTGTGCACCTCGCGGACGATGACGGACACTTCCGGCGAGGGCACGAACTCCGAGAGCCGCAGCGTGATCTGCTGACGTAACTGGATGGGCGTGAGTCCCGCGGCTCGAATGTCGTTGACCAGCGGAAGCGAGATCATGCCGTCGGGACGCACCGGCACCACGCGGCTCAACTCGGTGTTCTTCCACACCTGCACATCGAGCACGTCTTCCGGCCCGATGCGGAACCCGTCGGCGGGCGGATCGACCACGGCCGGCGCGGGCGCGGCCAGGGCGACCGGGGTGTTGTCGCGCTGCAGCGGTTCCTGCGCGGACGTGGCTCCGGGCTGATCCTGCGCGGCGAGCAGGCTGTGGTGAAACTCACCAAGGCGCCACGGAGACACAGAGAAACGGAGTGCCTCTGTGGCCCGGCCGGGACTTGTGCCACGGGCGGCGAGGGTGGAATCCGCGAACGACAGCGAGAGCGCGCAGGTCGCCGCCAGACAGGCGGCCAGGCAGACGAGCGGCCGGACGGTCATCGTGTCACCCCTTTCGCGCGCGCCGCCTCTTCGGGCGGCAGAATCGAACGCCTGTAGCGGGGCGCCACGGTCACGCCCACGCGAAAGACGTGCCGGAGCACCCGTTCGTCGAACAGCGCCCGCTCCCCGTCGATGAACACCGGATTGCGAATGCTGCCGTCCTGGAAGTCGACTTCGTACGCCGCTCCGATGCTGTACAGGCCTCCCGGGCTCCACGATCCGACGAGCGTGCCGTAGTAGGTCTGACTGCTCCTGTCATCGAGCCTGGACGCGGTGGAGGCGCCGGCGCTCGTGGCCAGTTCGACACGCGGGGTGAGCGGCCAGCTCAGGCGGCTCGTCACGCTGTGGACCGCGACGGGTCCCGCGACGCCGATCACGATGGTGTCCCCGTGCCAGTAGTCGAGCGCCAGGAGCGCGCGCGGTGTGACGCGGGCGAGAGCGGCGCTCGCTTCAACACCCGTGCTGCCGTACGTCTTGAACAGCGGTCCGGCCGAGAGCGTCACGCGTGTGCCGGCCGTCATCACCCGGCTCCACGACACGAGCGCGGCGTGCGACCGGGCGCTGTCGAGGTGGTCCACGCGATCGACGAAGACGCGACCGACGTAGCTGCCGGTGACCGACGTGCGGCTCGTCATGTCGCGCGACCAGCCGGCGCGGCCGATGTGCAGCTCCCCGCGCTCGCCGTCGACGAGCCGTTCGGTGATCCAGTCGTATCCTCCCGACAGCGTGGTGCGAGGCCCGAGTCGTCTGGCAACCGTCGGCGTGATCTCCAGGCGCTCCGCGGGTCGCTGCACGCCAAGGAGGCCGATGTCGATGTCCGCGGGTGTTTCGCTGCGGTCGTACCGTGCGGCCACGCCGAGGGTGGTGAACGGGCTCGCGCGGAACGACGCGCCGCCGAGCGCGTGCCGGCGCGCGTCGAAGGCGTTGAGCGCCGACAGGTTGGAGGCCTGCATGTCGAACGAGTACAGGCCGAGCAATCTGACCAGGGGTGACTCGTAGTTCCCCTCGAAGCTGGGACGGAGCTGCAACGCCCGACTGGCGCTGCCGCCGGCGCGCGCGAGCACGTTGTCGTCGAACACGGTGAAGAGCGACAGCGACGGGATGAACTCCATCTGCGCCTGCGCGTGTGCCGCCGTGGCGAACGCGAGCTGCGCGCCGAGGACGAGCAGCACGGGCCACCGAGACACGGGCCACGGAGACACGGAGACACGGAGAACGTTTTGGGCTTTGCAGCCTCTGTGGCTCTGTGCCTCTGTCCTTCGGCTGCCGCTCAGGACGCCCCGAATAGCGTCGAGGGGCGTGGTCCGTGGCGGTGAAAGGCGTTCTAGTTGCATCGCACCACGTCTCCGCCGTTCACCTCGACCGCCACGCTGCGTCCGAGCAGGTCGATCGTCACGACGAGCCGGCCTTTCTGCTGACTTTCCTGGACGAAGATCCCTTCGACGCCGCTGAGCGGACCCTCGATCACGCGCACGCGGTCGCCGTGCCGCAGCAGCGGATGCGGAAACACGCCGACGCCTGACGAGACGATGCGCTGGATGGCATCGATGGCCGCCTCGGGCACCGTCGTCAGCCGCGTCCACCCACCCTCGAGCACGCGCACGATGCCCCGCGCCTGCAGCAGCTCGATGTAGCGCGCCTTCGTCATGGCATCGCGCACGAACAGATAGCCGGGAAACATCGGTGCGGGCATGAAGCGCGTGCGGCTGGCGCGGACCGACGGCGTGGGGATTTCCGGGAGAAACGGCGCGAAGCCCCTGGCCGAGAGCTGCTCCGCCACCAGGCGTTCGCAGTGGCTGCGTGTCCAGATCGCGTACCACGATTCTGCGTTCAGCAAGGCTTCGCCCCCTTCGATGCGCGATCGGGCGCCTTCGCACGGTCGATTGGACGGCGTGCCGTTTCCGATGTCGCCGCTCGGAAACGGCCGAACTCACGTGGCCGGAAGTGCAATAACCGTTCACAGGTGGCCGCGACGCCTCGGTACGGCCTGAAAGATTGCGGGTGGGGCGGCCCGGTGCTCTCATGTTCCACCGCCGTGCCCAAAAGTCCTGACCGGCGAGTCACACAGCGCGATATGGCGGAGGTCGTGAGCAGCAGGTAGTAGGCAGTAGGCAGTAGGCGGTAGGCAGTAGGCAGTAGGCAGTAGACAGGGAAGTAGGCAATAGGCAGTAGTCGGTACTTGGTAGCCGGTAGGCAGCGAGTGCTGAACAGGCCGGACACATGCTGCGCCGCGAACCGCTCGACGCGGGGTCCCCAGCGCGGCAGCCGCGCTGGGGTGCCGGCGACGCGGAAGAACGTCGCTCCACGGCCGGGTCCGAGCTGCTCGGCGTGGGTCCCGGTCACCCACGCCTCGGTCGCCCCGTTTCGCGACGTTTTTCAGACTGCCGCTGTCGCGCCGCTCGCATGGTTCGCGTCCGCAGCATGCATCCGGCCTGTTCAGCGGCGACGTGCGGCATGTCGCTTCGCAAAAGGCACCCCACGGCGCAAGCGTGCGCCGCGGGGACCCCGCGCAGAGGCTCAGCTCGTCGCGCATCCAGAGCTGCTTCCAACCATCGGGGTTCGCTTCGCGCTTACGCTGACTACGGTTTTGCTCCGGACATGCCGCACGTCGCCGCAACCGCTCTTCGCTCAGTCCGTCGAGGGCGCGTCGTGTCGCGGCAAACCAGCGCGGGCGCTGAGGCGCTGCCACAGTGGCTGCAGGTGGAAGCGCAGGAGGCGCGCGGCGGCGGCGCGCGGCCGCGACGAGAAGAGGAAGATTCGTGTCTGAGGCACGAACGCGGTGGCCCAGTGGCGCTTGTACTCGTGCGCGCCGTGCGATACCACCGTGTGCACGCCGGCCCCGGCCAGGCCTCGCAGCGTCTGTTGCATCAGATACACGCCGGGACCGAGATGCGCGAATGCGTCGTCGTAGGCGAGCCCCACGTCGTAGAAGCAACCACGCTCGACGACCCCCAGGATGTAGGCGGCGTCGCGCCCGTCAATCGAGAGGATCGGGAGGCTCAGCATGTGCCGCGCGGCAAAGCGTTCGACGATCTCGGTGAGGAAGGCGCGATGGTGGCCGGCGAGCCGCTCGCCCCGCAGCTTGTAGCTGGCTTCGTTGATGGCAATGAGGCGGTGCATCGTCTCTTCAGTGTGGTGCCATGCATCCGCCGGCAGCACCCCCTCGACGGAGGCGCCGAGCGCTTGAATCCTGCGCTCCTTCTGGGCCACCTTGCGGCGCGTATTCCCGCTGAGGGCCGCCCTGTACTGGTCGTAGCCGGAGCGGAGATCGACCTGGGTGTACGCATGGTCTTCCAGCTCGGTCGAGAGCCGCCGCTGCCGTGCGGCATCCTGTACTGCGAGCAACTCGCCGGAGTCGGGCGGGAAGCCATTGAGGCAGATCACGTCGAAGCGCACGCGCCGCACGAGCGAGTCGAGCAGCGCCGCGGCGACCTCCGGCTGGCCGTCTCGCACGAGAAACTCGCCCGCCACCGAGTCGTTGGGCGCGAAGTCGATGCGGGTGACCGGGATCCGTCCGAGGCGGCCGCACCGGATGGTGAGTGGCGCGACGCCCGCCAGCTCCGACCCGTGCCACGCCAGACCGACGAGCGGCGTGCCACCATAGTCGCCGGCGTAATGCCGGTACCACGTGGCGAGAAAGTCGAACGTCGCCACGTGCGTACGCTGGTGGACCTCGGCCTCGAGATCCCGCCACGCCGTCTCGATCGCCTCGAGCTCGGACGGCGTGGAGATCCATTCGACCCTGACACCCCGTTCGACGGCGGCAACGGGAGCGCGCATCTCACCTCCACGGGCCACAGAGACACAGAGTCACAGAGAACGCGTTGGGCCTTGTTGTCGTCACCGCGGCCGTAGAAGCGCGAGTACCCTCCGTGTCTCTGTGCCTCTGTGGCCTGTAGGTACCGCTCGCTACGAGGCCTTGTCGAGGCCGTTCTCCTTGATCTTGTAGAGCAGCGCCTTGTAGCTGATGCCGAGGATCTCCGCAGCCTCTTTCCGGTTCCATCGGGTGCGCGTGAGCATCCGGAGGATCAGCTCGCGTTCGGCCTCGCGCGCGGCCGCGCGGGCGATGTCCTTGAGCGAGACGCTGGCGGGGCCGCCCTCGGGCAGTGCCGCAGACGCCGTGCCGACCATCGCCTGTTCGGCCTCCGGCGGCGCGATGACCGCCGTGGTGCCGCAGGGTTGCGCTGTCGCCGCGACGTCACCCGAACTCACCGGCGCGGCATGGTAGCCGGCGGCCGGCGGCAGGCCGTGTGGCACAACAGACGACGGCAGCATCGAGGCATGGGCCTTGACACAGGACGAGGTCGGGTGCTGCAGCTCGGCGAGAACCGGCGCTTCGCTTTCGAGCACCACCATCCGCTTGATCGTGTTCTCGAGCTCCCGCACGTTGCCGGGCCAGTCGTACTCCATGAAGTGCCGCGACAGCTCGGCGCTGATCTCGGCGGCCGGCCTGTTGTACTGCACCGCGTACTTCTTCAGGAAGTGGTCGGCGAGAAACGGAATCTCGTCGCGCCGCTCGCGCAGCGGCGGCAGCGAGATGGTCACCACGTTCAGGCGGAAGTAAAGATCCTCCCGGAACTGACTCGCCGCCACGGCCGTTTCGAGGTCGCGGTTCGTGGCCGTGATGACGCGCACGTCCACCTGCACGTCGTGTTTGCCGCCGAGGCGCGAAAACTCGCCGTCCTGCAGCACCTGCAGCAGCTTGGCCTGCAGCGGGGCGCTCATGTCGCCGATTTCGTCGAGGAACATCGTGCCGTGGTTCGCCAGCTCGAACTTGCCGGGCTTGTGCTGGACGGCGCCGGTGAACGCGCCCTTCTCGAAGCCGAAGAGCTCCGACTCGAGGAGCTCGGTGGGCAGCGCCGCGCAGTTCACCTTGACGAACGGCTTGTCGCGCCGCAGGGATCGGTCGTGCAGGGCGTGGGCGACCAGCTCCTTGCCGGTGCCGCTCTCGCCGCGAATCAGCACGGTGACGTCGGTGTCGGAGACGCGCTCGATCAGGTCGGCCACTTCAGCCATGCGTTCGCTGTCGCCGAACAGCATGGTGTACCGCGACTGCTCCCTGAGTTGTGCGCGCAGCGTGGCGACCTCCCGGTGGAGCCGGCGCTGCTTCAGGGCGTTGCCGAGCAGCATCTCGAGCTCTTCGTCCTCGAACGGCTTGCAGACGAAGTCGCCCGCTCCGAGCTTCATCGCCTGGACCACGGTGTTGGTATGCCCCTGGCCGGAGAGGACGATGACGGGGACCTCCGTGTCGATCTTCTTGAACGCGGCGAGCGCGCCGAGGCCGTCCATGCTGCCGGGCATCACGACGTCGAGCAGCACGGCGTCGGGGCGGTCGTCATGAAAGCGGCGGACGGCCTGCTCGGCGCTCGTCACCGCGATCGCGTCGTAGCCGCGCGCCTCGAGAAAGGAGCGGAGCACGCCGCACATGGAAAGATCGTCGTCCACGATCAGGATCTGCGGCTTCCCTCCCATTGCTCAGACGTCCTTTCCATCCGCCGGCCTGTTCAGCCCAGCCGGGGTGACGGTCTCTGTTGAGCAATCGGGGTGCCACCGGCTACGGCTGCTCGAGCCCCGTTTCCTTGATTTTGTTGAGTAATGTTTTGTAGCTGACGCCGAGCAGCTGGGCTGCCTTCCGGCGGTTCCAGTGCACCTGCCTCAACGTTTCGGCGATGATCGTGCGCTCGGCGTTGAGCGCCGCCTCACGCGCCACATCCGCGAGACGACGCTCGTCGGGCGCTCCCGCCATCGGCTCGACGTCGTCTTCATCGCCTTCGTCGTCTTCGTCCAGGTCGGGATCCGGCGGCAGCGTGGCCGGAGGCGATTGAAAGGGGGGTGGCGCCAGGTAATCGGGCGCCGGCGCCGATGAGGTGATCGGCGGTGTCATGCTGACCGGGCCGGCCGGCCTGGGCTTGGTGAGCTCCCGGAGCACGAGCTGCTCGTCCTGGAGGATGACGGAGCGCTTGATCATGTTCTCGAGTTCGCGGATGTTCCCGGGCCAGTCGTACAGGAAAAACAGCTTGCGCAATTCGTCTGAAATCGGCCGGAGGGGCCGGTGGTACCGCTGCGAGTACTTGGCGATGAAGAAATCGGTGAGATGGACAATCTCGTCGCGACGCTCGCGCAGCGGCGGCACCACCGTTTCGATCACCTTGAGACGGTAGTACAGGTCCTCGCGGAACTGTCCCCGCAGCATCATGGCTTCGAGGTCGCGATTGGTGGCCGTGACGACGCGCACGTCCACTTCGATCTTCTTGTTGCTGCCAAGCTTCGTGAACTCGGCGTCCTGGAGCACGTGCAGCAGCTTGGCCTGCAGCGGCGGCCTCATCTCGCCGATCTCGTCGAGGAAGATCGTGCCGAGGTGCGCCTGCTCGAACTTGCCGATGCGGGTGGTGGCGGCGCCCGTGAACGCCCCTTTCTCGTGGCCGAACAGCTCGCTTTCGAGCAGCTCCGCCGGCAGCGCGGCGCAGTTCACCTTGACGAACGGCTTGTCCTTGCGCGTCGATCGCTCGTGAATGGCCCGCGCGACGAGCTCCTTGCCGACGCCGCTCTCGCCCCGGATGAGGACGGTGACGTCGCTGTCGGCCACCTGCTCGATGATGTGCGCGACCTGGCGCATGGCGGGACTCTCGCCCCACGCGAGAAACGCCTGATCCTGGTCGTCGCTCAACTGACGCCGCAGGTTCGATAGCTCGTCGACGAGCCGGCTGCGTTCGATCGCCTGCTTGATGGCCGAGTCGAGCGCGATCTCGCCGAGCCCCTCCGGGTCGCCGGGCTTCACCACGTAGTCGGCCGCGCCGAGCCGGACGGCTTCGACGATGATGGGCGCCTGCTCGCGGCCCGACAGCATGATCACCTGCACCTCCGGCCGCGCCGCCTTCAAGGCTTTCAGCGTTTGCAGGCCGTCCATCCCCGGCATCGCCACGTCGAGCAGCACGATGTCGGGCGGCTCGCCCTGCTTGAGCGCGGCAATGATTTCGTCGCCGCGCGTGTAGGCCCGCGCCTCGTAGCCGCGAAGCGCGAGAAACGTCCGGAGGTAGGCCGCAAAGCCCGAGTCGTCGTCGACGACGGCAATCGACGGCCGTCGATCCTCGACAACCGATCCGGATGGAGAGCCCGCGCTAGCACCGGCCAGTGTGGCCATCAATGTGTCCTAGTGCCGATTTCAGACTGCTCGATTGACGATTGTTGACGATGTAGGAATGACGATTGGTCGAACTGATTGACGATTGACGGATGTCGTCGTCAATCGACACTCACTCGACAAATCGAAAATCGTCATACGACAACAATCTCCACTCGACCAATCTGCAATCTGCAATAACTCCTGGCTCACGATCACCGTCGTCATTCCGCTGCGGGGAGCCGCAGCGCGGACCCGGCCCGCGGGCGTGGTCCCGGCGCCGACCACACGGCACCGCCGTGCGCCTCGATCACCCGGCGTCCTACGGGAAGGGCCAGGCCAAGGCCGCCGCGCCACTCGTCGAAGGGCAGCGGCGGCGTGGCGTGCGCGCCTTCGAGCAGCGACGGCGTCACCGTGTCGTCCCCGATCGTCACGACGGCCCAGGTACGACTGCTGTCCGGCAGGGTCGAACATTCCACCATGATGACGCCTGGTTCTCCTCGTTCCCGCAGTGCTGCAAGAATCAGCGCCTTGAGCGCAGCCGCCAATCGCGTACGGTCGCCGGCCACCACAGCGGGCTCCGTGGCGCGGACGTCGAGATGAATCCCGCGGTCCTGTCCTTCTTGCATATTGCTCGCCAGCTCCGCCACGAGCGGCACGAGATCGAACGTGACGCCCGGTACCCGCAGCTCGCCAGCCTCGAGCTTGCCCAGCTCGCTCATCTCCGAAATGAGCGCCCCGATGCGCCCGCACGACCGGTCGGCCTCCTCGATCATCTGACGCTGCTTGTCGGAAAGCGGCCCCGCCTGCTCTCGAAGCACCATGCGCAGATAGCCGGTTGCCACGGTGATGGGCGTCCGCAATTCGTGCACCGCAAGAGAAAGGGCGCGCGGCAAAATGTCGAGTTCAGAGGACATGCGGCGAGGCTACCACGATGCCGTGGCGGGAAGCTCGGCAGCCGGGCGTCGCGCCGTCCTGGTACGACGATTGAACGGGCTCCGATCGGCATGGGCGCGCACAGCGCGCCACGAGATACTGACAACCAGTCATGGGCGCTGCGACATAGCGAGGGCAGGGCCCGTGACCGGTTCGGGGCGTCACGCGGGTCTGCAACGCATGGTTCGCACTCACCCGCGCTCGACGCTCCGATACCGGCGCGCCAGCCACGCGGGCGACACGCCCGCGAAGTACAGTGAGACGATGGCGACGTTGCGCGCGCTGCGGCGCAGCCACCCGTCGCGGCGCCACCGCCGCGAGGAGGTGCGCAGCGCCAGCGGCAGCTCCACCACCGCGCTCGCGCGGATTAGGCGCCGCACGAATTCCACGTCCTCGAGCAGCGGCCATTCGCGGTAGCCACCCATCGCCTCGAACAGGCGGCGTCGTACGAACAACCCCTGATCGCCGTACGGCAGCCGCAGCGCGCGCACGCGCCAGGCGACGAGCCGTTCGATGACTCGTGCCTGCCAGGCCGCGTCGTCCAGGGCGAACCGGAACCAGCCTCCGGCAACGCCGGCGTCCACGCGCCGAAGCGCCTCGAGCCACCCTGACGGAAGAGTAGAGTCGGCGTGCAGGAAGAGCAGCCACTCGCCGGTGGCCGCGGCGGCGCCGGCGTTCATCTGGCGGCCGCGGCCGGGGGTGATGCGGCACAGCCGCGTGTTCGGGCGGGCGTGGACGAGTGGCTCCAGCGCCCGGTCGTGGGCCCCGTCCACCACGATGATCTCGACCTCTGGCGTAACCGGCACCTGCGCCAGCAGCGCCGCGGCCGCCTGGGCGTCCGCGAGCACGGGGGTGACGATGGTCACAAGAGGCGTCATGACTGTCACCTGCGGGGTTCAGGCCGGACACATGCGGCGGACGCGAACCGCTCGACGACGCGGAAAAACGTCGCTCCACGGTCGCGTCCGGGGTACTCGGCATGGGTCCCGGTCACCCATGCCTCGGTCGCCCCGTTCCGCGTCGTTTTTCAGACTGCCGCTGTCGCGCCGCTCGCATGGTTCGCGTCCGCCGCATGTGTCCGGCCTGATCGGTGACGGCGACCGTCCGTGACACTGACAAAGTAGTCTTAATCTCGAAGGGCCCACGAGGCCAGTTGAGCTGACGATGCTCTTATGGGCGGGTGGCGCCGGGAGGGGCCTTCCCGCCCGCCGCGCAGGCGCCTCACCCGTGACGGTGTTCTTGGCGCCGAGGACGGGTGGGGAAACCCGGCGACAGGACCCGGAGAGGTCAACTCAACTGGCCTCCAGGATAGGCTGAGTCCCCCCTCCCGGGGTCTATAATGAGCCATGCTCATCCGCAAGCCGCCCGACATACGCTACTCCGAAGTCACGCCCAAAGCGGTGTACCTGCGCCGCCGTGAGTTCATCCAGACGGCGGCGGCCGCCACGGTGGGCGCGGCGACTGCGTTGTCCCCATTCGCCGGCGCGCGTGCGCAGGCACAGGCGACACGCGTGAAACTCCCGAACATCCGCAAGAGCTCGTTCAGCACGACCGAGAAGCTCAATCCGTACGAGGACGTCACCGGGTACAACAACTTCTACGAGTTCGGCACCGACAAAGACGATCCGCAGCGCAACGCCCAGCGCTTCGCGACGCGTCCGTGGACCATCCGCGTCGAGGGGCTCGTCAAGACGCCCGGCAACTACGACCTCGACAGCTTCATGAAACCGCATGCACTCGAAGAGCGGATCTACCGGATGCGATGCGTCGAGGCGTGGTCGATGGTGATTCCGTGGGTGGGCTTTCCGCTTGCCGACGTCATCAAGCGGTTCGAGCCGCAGCCAAGTGCCCGGTTCGTGGAGTTCACCACGCTCCTCGACGTGAAACAGATGCCGGGCCAGCGCCTGCCCGTGCTGGACTGGCCCTACGTGGAAGGTCTGCGGATGGACGAGGCGATGCACCCGCTGACGATCCTCGCGGTCGGGTTGTACGGCGAGGTGCTGCCCAACCAGAACGGCGCGCCGATTCGTCTCGTGGTGCCCTGGAAGTACGGCTTCAAGGGCATCAAGTCGATCGTCCGGATGCGGTTCACCGACCGGCAGCCGCGTACCTCGTGGGAGATTAGCAACCCGCGCGAGTACGGCTTCTACGCCAACGTGAACCCCACGGTCGATCATCCCCGCTGGAGTCAGGCGAGCGAGCGTCGCCTCGGAGAGTTCTTCCGGAAGAAGACGGTGATGTTCAACGGCTACGAGGACCAGGTGGCAAGCCTCTACTCCGGCTTGGATCTCCGCCGGAACTATTGAAGCGATTCCTCGTTCTGCGGCGGACCATTTTCGCGGCCGCGCTCGTCCCGGCGGCCGCGCTCGTCTACTGGACGCTCACGGGCGACACCGGCCCCAATCCGATCGAGTTCATCACCCACACCACCGGCACCACCGCGCTCACGTTTCTCATCATCACCCTCACCATCACCCCCTTGCGGCGCATGACGGGCCGCAATGAGCTGATTCGGCTGCGCCGGATGCTCGGACTGTTCGCGTTCTTCTACGCGTGCCTTCACGTGTTGACCTGGTCGGTGCTCGACTGGTTCTTCGACGTGGCGAGCATGGCCGGCGACGTGCTGAAGCGGCCGTTCATCACGATGGGGATGACGACCTTTCTGCTGCTGCTGCCGCTGGCCATCACCTCGACCGCGGGGTGGATTCGGAGGCTCGGGCGCCGGTGGCAGCAGCTGCATCGGCTCGTCTACATCGCGGGCATCACCGTCGTCATTCATTTCTGGTGGGTGGTCAAGGCCGACTTCCGCCAGCCGCGGCTGTGGGCGCTCGCCTTGAGCGTGCTCTTGGGGTTTCGGGCATGGTGGGCGTTTCGGACGCGGTTCTCGCCATCCTGACGAGGGCGCCTTCCTCGGGCGGCAAGCGCCGCCTGTTTCAGGCGCTCGGGATGCCCCCGGACGCGGAGCTGCTGCGCGCGCTGCTGCTGGACACGCTGGACGGCACGGCGCTGCCGGACCTGCGCCGGGTGATTGCCGTCACACCGGCTGCCTCGTGCGACGAAGTCCGGGCGATGGCTGGCGCGATTGACGTGATGCCGCAAGCAAGCGGCGATCTCGGCGAGCGCATGCAGGCGACGATGGCGGCGTTGTTTCGCCAGGGAGCGGCCGCCGTGGCGCTCATCGGATCGGATGTTCCGCACATCGCGCCCGCGGCGATCGCCGAGCTGTTCGACCTGCTCGCCCGCGACGGCGACGCGCTGGTGCTGGGCCCGGCCGCCGACGGCGGCTATTACCTGCTGGGCGCCCGCCGGGTGCCGGCCGTATTTGCCGGCGTGGAATGGGGAAGCAGCCGGGTGTTCGCGCATACAGTACGGGCGGCGGTGGCCGACGGGTTCCGTGTCCATCAGTTGTCGCCCCTGTCTGACGTGGACACGGCCGACGAGCTGCGCGACGCGGTTCGAGGGGGCCGTGCGCCGCGCACGGCCGCGTGGGTCCACACGCATGCGCCATATCTACTCGCATCTGCATGATCCCTGAGCTGTCGCCAGCCTGGTTCGCGTTTGCAGCACGTATCCGGCCGGTACGCAGTGTCCGGTCTCAGCCGGATCCGCCGATAACGTGAATCAGCCGGATCCGCCGATAACGTGAAGATGAACCGCGGACTGTGAACTGAACGTGCCCGCCTGCGCGCGAAGCGTTCCGGCGAGGCCCGCCGAAGCCTTGGCGAAGGCGGGAACACGAACCGAGAAGATCAGCACCGAGAAGTGTGAACGACATCAGGTCGACACCGCCATCATTCGGCCGATGAGAATACTGACCCTCGTCATGACGTACAACGAAGCCAGCAACATCGGCCGGCTCGTACCCGAGATCCTGAAGCACGTCCCGACGACAGCGGTGCTGGTGGTGGACGACAACTCGCCCGACGGCACGGCCGAGGTGGTGCGTGGGCTCGGAGCCAGCGACCCGCGCGTCGAGGTGCTGACCAGGACGACGAACCGAGGTTACGGGTCGGCCACCATTGCCGGCATGCAGCATGGCGTGCGCAACGGCTACGACGTGATTGCCACGCTCGATGCCGACTTCTCGCACGATCCTGCCGAACTGCCGCGCGTGATCGAGGGGTTGGCGGCCGCCGATGTGTCGATCGGGTCGAGGTATGTGGGGGGCATCCGGGTGCTCAACTGGGGCGTGCGCCGGCTGCTCCTGAGCCTGGCCGCCAACACCTACGTCCGCTTCCTGATCGGACTGTCGTGCATCGACTGCACCAGCGGATTTCGCGCCTACCGCGTCGCGACGCTGAAGAGCGTGGCCCTCGAACGGATCTCGAGCACCGGCTACGTCTTCCTCCCGGAGCTGCTCTTCGCGCTCGACCAGGTCACGATACGGGAGGTTCCCATCTGTTACACGGAGCGGCGCGTGGGCGAGTCGAAGATGGGCAGGCGCGTCATCGCCGAAGGCATGCTGCGCCCCTGGGTCCTCCTCTGTCGTCGCCTCGTCCGGTCCGTCCGCCGGAGTCTCCTCGGTACGTAGTGTCCGGCTTCCGCCTTCGCGTGAAGCTTCGGCGGACCGCCGTAGCCTTGGCGGAGGCGGTTAGCCGGACCCGTGCTGAGTTGACGCGCTGCGATTCCTCGATCAGACTACGACGATGAGTACGTAGTGTCCGGCTTTAGCCGGACCTAACCCCGGAGCTCCAGAATAGAGCAGTGAAGCATGCTGATCGCCCAAGCGCTCGGTGAATACATCGCGCTCTCCGCGTTTGTCGACGCCTTCAATTCGGCGTCGATTCGCGTGGAGGAGATTGCGGGGGAGTGGGGCACCGAGGGCCTCATCGCCCTGATTGCCGTGGCGGTGCTCTGGAAGATCATCACGGCGGCCAGGTGACGGATTGCGGATGGCAGATTCGTCGAGTGGCGATTGTTGTTGAATGACGATCTTCGAGTGTCGACTGGGGTTCGATTGACTGCGGATTCCCTCAATCGCCGGTCAATTCGATCAATCGTCGAGCCGAAATCGTCAACACTCGTCAATCGAGCAATCTTCAATCGGCACTGGAAGAGGGCCCAGCCATCCGCCCTGGTCATTGGCGCAGCGCTCGCGATCCTCGCGAGTGTCTGCGCGTGCGGGCTCGGCGGCCCCCGTGCCGCGCGCCCCAGCGCCGGCACCACCATCGTCGCCTTCGGCGACAGCCTCGTCGAGGGGCGGGGCGCAACGGCGGGCCACGATTTCGTGTCGGTGCTGTCCATTCGCCTCGGCGTGCCGATCGTCAATGCCGGCCGCAGTGGTGACACGACGCGCTCGGCGCTTGCCCGGCTCGATCGTGATGTCGTGTCCATCAACCCGCGGGTCGCGATCGTCGTGCTCGGCGGCAACGACTTCCTTCGACGCGTGCCGATCGAAGAAACCTTCGACAACCTGAGGACGATTGTGGAGGAGCTGCGCAGCCGTGGCGCGGCGGTGGTGCTGGCCGGCGTCAGCGTGGGCGTGTTGAGCGATCCGTACGCCGCACGATATGAGGCGCTCGCGCGGCAGACGTCGGCGGGGCTCGTACCCGACATCCTGGGCGGGCTCATGGGGCGCGCCAACCTGATGTCGGACGCGATTCACCCCAACGACGAGGGCTACGAGATCATTGCCGACCGTCTGGAGCCAGTGCTCCGCGATCTCCTGTCGGCAGACGACTGATCACCGCTGCCGACATGACTGGGGCGCCTGGGCCGGGCGACTCACGTGTTGACGTCGGCGACGACGAAGTCAAGGGCTGCCCAGCTCGGCGGCGTGCCGTTGCGGCGTTCGGGGCGGTCGCCCCGGGCGCCATTCGGCGCGGGATCCCGACCGGGGAGTGGCGGGCGTCGGCGATCCCAGATCACGGGCAAGCGGGCGCCGAACGCTGTGTACAGGGCGTCATATTGCTGGTGCTGGCCGCGCCTGACGATGATGTAGTACATGCTGCATACCTGCCTTGATGCTGGGTTGTATCGGTCGCTTCCGCCGCGCGCATCAGCCCTCAACCTGTCGTGTGCAGCCGCTGGTCCCGGACAGGAGATAAGAGACAGGAGACAGGAGACAGGAGTCAGGAGTCAGGAGACAGGAGTCAGTCGTGGAAGCGGTTCGCGGGCATGACGGTCTGCGGCGAAGGCGAGTCGATCAAGACCGTTCTTCTCCCTGGCCAACCCGCGAAAGGTCAGCGCGTCTGAACTGGAAGCTGACGTCCTCGACATTCCGGTCGAACGCGAGGCCGCCCAGGTAGGCGAGGTCGACGCGGTCGCCGACGGGCTGCGCCACCCAGACGTGACTGCCGCTGAGCAGCAAGACTATGAAGAAGAACCACAATGACGAGCCGGCGGATGACGAGATGCGGCCAGAGTACGACCTTCCCGGCGGGGAAGCTCGGTAGTGTTGATGATAATGAACCCCGATTCCGGTGGCGGGACCGCGCTGCGAGGGCTTGAGCGACCGCAGCACGCCAGCTCAGTGAGCTGGCGGATTCCCTGAGCCTTCTCGCGCGGTCAGGCGATCCGTGTCGGCCTGACCTCCATAGGGGCTTCATCATCATCAACACAACCGATCGCCGATGTACGTACACGAGGTCGACGCGGTCGCCGGCGGGCTGCGCCGTCCAGGCCATTGTCCTCGAGCGTGGTGTCGTGTTGCGCCGCTCGAACGGAAGTCGAGCCGGATGTCCAGCAATCCAGGAGCGAATGTTCACGCCTCGAGTATCGAGGCGATCTGACGGCGCAGCTCAGGGATACGGTTTTGGACAACGTCGCAGACAAGCTCGTAGTCCCACACCGAAATAGTCGTGATTCAGGCGGTCGCGCATTCCAGACATGGCCCGCCAC
>JBOGIR010000534.1:0-4292 GCA_050742335.1 Vicinamibacterales bacterium
ACCGCTACGGCAACACGACGGCCGGCACCATTCCGCTGGCCCTGAACGAGGCGGTGGAGACCGGTCGTCTCCGGCCCGGCCATCTCACCCTCCTGGCGGCGGTTGGCGCAGGATTTACGGTTGGGGCTGTACTGCTGAGATGGGGCTGAGGACATTGACCAATTTACGGATTTACGGATTTACGGATTTACGAATTGAGGGATCGAACGGAAACTTGTCAGCCCGCAAATCCGTCAATCCGTAAGTTCGTCAATTCGTCAATTCATCAATGTCTCTAGCCTGGCGCCGCCCCCTGCGTGTTGACAAAGACGGCATACAGCGACTGGCTCGCCGCCATGAAGAGGCGATTGCGCTTCGGCCCGCCAAACGAGACGTTCGCGCACACCTCCGGCAGGCGAATGCGGCCGATGAGGGTGCCTTGCGGGTTCCACACAGTGACACCGTTGTATCCGACCGCGCGGCCCGCGTTGCTCGAGCACCAGACGTTGCCGTCGACGTCACATCGCGCGCCATCGGGACCGCACTTCACGCCGTCGACCATGAAATCGGAGAACAGGCGCCGGTTCGCGACACGGGTGTTCGCGACGTCGAACGAGTACATCTCGCGAGTCCCGCCCGGTCCGGTGTCTCCAGGTCCGCGGCCGGTGCTGATCACATACAGTCGCTTGTAATCGGGTGAAAAGACGAGGCCGTTCGGATCGGCCAGCTGATCCTCGCCGATGACGAGGTCCACCTTTCCACTTGGATCGACGCGGTACACGCCTGTGGGCAGCTCGCGACGGAACGTGCCGAGCTCCGGCGGCAGCCCCAGCCTCGGATTCAGCCGGCCGCCGGCGTTGGTCGGTCCGCCCGCGGCATCCGGCTGCCCTTCGAACAACCCGCCGCCATACGGCGGATCGGTGAACCAGTAGCTGCCGTCAGGATAGGGGACGACGTCGTTCGGTGAATTCAGCCGCTTGCCGCCGAACGAGTCTGCAATGATGGTGACCGACCCGTCGTGCTCGTACCGAACGACCCGTCGCATCAGATGCTCGCACGAGAGCTGCCGGCCCTGGAAATCGAAGGTGTTGCCGTTGCTGTTGTTGGCCGGATACCGGAACACGCTGACGCGGTCTTCGTCCTCGCTCCACCGCATCTGCCGGTTGTTCGGGATGTCGCTGAACACCAGATACCGGCCCTGGCCGCTCCACGCCGGACCCTCGAGCCATTGCCCGCCCGTCCAGAGCCGTCGAATGGCGTTCTGTGGCTGGACGTAGTTGTTGAACTGCGGATCCACCGTCAGCACGTCGGGATCGGTGAAGTAGGTCGTCGGCTGGTCGAAGTCGCGCGGAGGACTGGTGACGGTCGTCGGCGGCTCGGCGCGCTGCTGCGCGAAGAGGTCGTCGGCGGCCAACGCAGCGGCCGCAACGGCGCCCAGGGCTTTCACGACGCCCCGCCGCGAAAGCAGATTCCTCTCGTCCGGATCAGGCACACGCTGCATCACGGGACCTCACGGATTGATGGCCAATGTTAATGCAGATTGAAGATTGAGCGATTGAAGACTGTTGCAGATTGCCGATTGACGATTGGTGAACTGATTGGTGGAATCGGAATTCAATTCCTCAATCACCAATCTGCAATCGACAACAGTCGTCAATCTCCAATCGTCAATCGCCAATTATCGAGGGAGGCCGAAGTTCTTGACGAGCGTGCTCACCTCGGCGGGCGAGGCCGTCGGCAGCGCGCAGGCGGTTGCGGAGCAGACGAACGCCAGCGGCCATCGCTCGGGCGCGATGCTGTCCAGCGCGGGACGTGCGGCGGCCGGCAACTGCGCGCGACTCACGCGATCCGGCTCGACCCGCATCACGATTTTTCCAGGACGAAACGTCGTCAGCGCCGCACGATGCAGGGACGCCGCGACCGGATCGCCCGCCTTGCCGATCACAATGGCCGTGGTCGGGTACTCGAGATATTCGTGGGCCGCCACGCCGAGCGCGGCCGTGAACGTCCCCTCGTCGCGCACGCGTCCGGCGAACGTCTCAATGGTGACCTTCGCAAAGTCACGAAACCGCGTTTCCTGCGTGAGGTAGTAGAGGCGATTCAGCACCTGCGCCGCCACCGCGTTGCCAGACGAGGCCGGCGTGTCGTGAATCGGCTTGTGCGGGAGGGCGAGCAGCCCTGCCGCGCTGGGATTCGGCCGGCTGTCGAAGAATCCTCCGCCGCTTGCGTCCCAGAGATGCTCGATCGTCCAGATCATGATCTGGCGGGCACGAACGAGGTGACTGGTGTCTCCCGTCACTTCGTACGCGTCGAGCAGCGCGCGCGCAATCATCACCTGATCGTCCAGCAAGCCCGGAACAAGACGCTCGCTGCCGAGCAGCGAATGGTACATGCCGGCGGTGGCGCTGAAGCTCCGCTTCATGATGAAGTCGAGCGTCCTGAGCGCGAACGCGCGCGCCTCCTCGTTGCCAAGCGTCTCGTATGCCTTCAAGTACGACGACACCATCAGGCCGTTCCAGTCGGTCAGAATGTTGCGGTCGATCGCAGGGGTCGGTCGCGTGCGGCGCGCGTCGATCATTTTGCGGCGACCCGATTCGATCAGCCGCGTCACCTCGTCCACCGGCCTGCGCAGATCCTTCGCGATCTGCTCGGGACTCGCCGCCACCCACAGCACGTTCTGCGTGGGATCCTTCGTCCTGGGAGCGCTCGCCATTTCTCCCTTCGCCGCAACGTCGTAGTAGCGCCGGAGGACGTCGGCTTCCGGCGCCGGCAGCGCCGCCTCGAGCTGCGCCACGCTCCACGTGTAGTACGACCCGTCGTCATCGGGCAAGGCGTCGGCGTCCTGCGACGCGTAGAAGCCTCCGTCAGGTCCAGAGAAGGAACCCTTCAGAACGTCGATCAGTTCTTCCGCGACCTGACGATAGAGGTCCCGGCCTGTGAGCGCGTACGCGTCGAGATATGTCGAGAGCAGCTCCGCCTGCGTGTAGAGCATCACCTCGAAGTGCGGCAGCCGCCAGCTCCTGTCGGTGGCGTACCGATGAAAGCGTCCTGAGAGCTGGTCGCGTATGCCGCCCGTCGCCATCCTGTCGAGCGTCCTGGTCACCATCTCCAACAGTCGCGCGTCAGCTGTCTGGACGTATCGATGAATCAGCAGCGCGACCGGGCTGCTCGGAGGAAACTTCGGCGCAGTGGAGAATCCGCCATCGGAGGCATCGAAGTTGCGCCGGATGTTGTCGACGGTCCCCGTCACGACATCCACCGACAGTGTCGCAGTCCGTGCATTCGACGCGGCGACACGCTTGCGGAGCGCTTCGGCCGTGAACGTCACGCGCTCGCGGTCTCTGCGATACCCCTGCGCCGTCTGCGGCAATACCGCCTTCAGCGTGTCGGGCGGCAGATAGGTGGCGCCGTAGAAGACATGCCCTTCGGGCGTGAGGAAGACGGTGAGCGGCCATCCGCCGCTGCCGGCGAGCTCGGTGACCGCGCGTTGATACCGCGCGTCGATGTCGGGCCGGACATCGCGATCCACCTTGACGGGAACGAACAGCTCGTTGATGAGCGCCGCAATCCCGGCATTCTCGTACGATTCGCGGTCCATCTCGTGGCACCAGTGACACCAGATGGCGCCGATGTCGAGATAGATGGGCCGGTCGAGCTTCCGCGCCAGCGCGAAGACGTCGTCGCTCCACTCCTGCCAGTGCACGAGCTGCCTCGCGGCCGATCGCAGGTACGGACTGGAACTGCCGGCCAATGCGTTCCGGAGGGCCGGCTGCGCGCTCTGGGCGGTCGCTACGACGCGGCCGCCCGGATCCGCCATCGCCACGCCTAGCAACACGACGAAGATCAGCCGCTGACGCACAAGCGCAATCCTACACCCGGTACGTGCGGGACCCCAGCAAGGGCCCATGCAAGCCAGAGGCGTCTTCATGGCCTCGCGCGGCGAAGTGGGCATGTCGCTACGCAAAACCGGCTCAGCTCGTCGTGCGCCTATTCACATCTCACCATCGGGGCTCGCTTCGCGCTTACGCTGACTACGGTTTTGCTTCGGACATGCCCACCTCGCCGCAGGGTGTCAGAGCGTGAGGCGTGGCGCTCCAGATGCAAATCCCCAGACGGGACGCCGAGTCGCCGGCGATATCGACCGGCGAACGTTGCCTGTGGCTTTGCGCCATACCTGCCCAGACGTATCATGACCAGTCGCGGGTTCTGCATTTGGTATCCGGCAGAACACACGACTACAGTTGTCTACACCGGAGATCGGTTGTGTTGGTGATGATGAAGCCCTATGGAGGTCAGGCCGACACGAATCGCCT